>JAKBAV010000047.1 GCA_021826225.1 Pseudomonadota bacterium
CGCGGTAGGAGCGGGTATCCGGGCCGGCGCCATCGGCGATTTCGATGCGGCAGCCGGGTACGGTCCGGGCCACGGCCTGGGCGATTTCGATGACCTGGTAATTCTGGTCCGAGCGGCCGACATTGAAGGCCTCGCCTGAGAGTTTCGCCGGGTCGGCATTCAGCGCGGCGATGAAGGCGCGGGAAATATCCGCGGCATGGACGATCGGGCGCCAGGGTGTGCCGTCGGATTGCAGCACGATCAGCCCGGTGGTGACGGCGCAGGCGACGAGGTTGTTCAGCACGATGTCAAGGCGCAGCCGGGGGGAAATGCCATAGGCCGTGGCCGGGCGCAGGAAGCAGGGGCTGAAGCGTGGGGTTTTCAGGGCGTGGATGTCACGCTCGGCCAGCACCTTGGATTTGCCATAGGCGGTGACCGGCTGCAGCGATGCGGTCTCATCGATGACGGCATCGCCGGCGGCGCCGTAATTGGAGCAGGATGAGGCCAGCAGGAAGCGCGCCGCCCCCGCCTCGCGCGCCATTTCGGCGATCCGCACGGAACCGCGATGGTTGATGTCGTAGGTGATGTCCGGGTTGATATCCGCGAGGGGGTCGTTGGACAGCGCGGCGAGGTGGATCACCGCCTCGAAGCCGCGCAGATCGGCCACGGTCACATCCCGCACATCGCGGTTGATGGTGGGGATTTCGGCCGGGGCCGGAGTGCCGGGATAGGTGCAGCCGGTGTAGAGGCCGGTATCCAGCCCGGTGACCTCATGCCCGGCTCCGCGCAGCATCGGTGCCATTACCGTGCCGATATAACCCTGATGCCCGGTTAGTAAAACGCGCATGAAACCCCTCCGCCAATGACTGATCCGCTTGTGAAACCCGCGCGCGGCGCTGGCAAGGGGGCGGGTTTTTGGGTATTGGCAATGGCAGGGAGGCGCAAGACGTTGGATCAGAAATTCCCCACCCAGGCCCGCGCGGTCATCATTGGCGGCGGTATTATCGGTTGCTCGACCGCGTATCATCTGGCGCGGCTCGGCTGGGAGGTCGTGCTCCTGGAGCGGCACCGGCTTACCTCGGGCAGCACCTGGCATGCGGCCGGGCTGGTCGGGCAATTGCGCTCCTCGGCGAATATCACGCAGCTGCTTGGCGAGAGCGTGAAGTTGTACCGCACGCTGGAGGCGGAAACCGGCCTTGCCACGGGCTGGAAGATGAATGGCGGGCTGCGCCTGGCCTGCACTGAGGAGCGCTGGATCGAGGTGAAGCGCCAGGCCACCACGGCGCGGAGTTTCGGGCTTGAGATGCATCTGCTGAGCCCGGCCGAGGCGCGGAAACTCTGGCCGCTGATGGATGTGGCGGATGTGCGCGGCGCGGCTTTTTTGCCGACGGATGGGCAGGCGAGCCCGAGCGATATCACGCAATCGCTGGCCCGGGGCGCGCGCATGGCGGGGGCGAAAATCTTCGAGGCGGTGGAGGTTACCGGGATCGAGCTTGATAAGGGCCGCGTGGCTGCGGTGCTGACGGCGCAGGGGCGGATCGCCTGCGAGGTGGTGGTGAACTGCGCCGGGCAATGGGCGCGCGAGGTTGGCGCCATGGCCGGGGTGAACGTGCCGCTGGTTTCCGTGCAGCACCAGTATATGATTACCGAGCGCATTGCCGGTGTGACGCCGGATTTGCCGACATTGCGCGACCCGGACCGGCTCACCTATTACAAGGAGGAGGTCGGCGGGCTGGTGATGGGCGGGTATGAACCCAACCCGATTCCCTGGGGGGTTGATGGGTTGCCGCGGAATTTCGAGTTTTCGCTGTTGCAGCCGGATTTCGACCATTTCACCCCGACCATGGAGCTGGCGCTGGGCCGCGTGCCGGCGCTGGCCGATGCGGGGGTGAAGCAGCTTATCAACGGGCCGGAGAGTTTTACGCCGGATGGCAATTTCATCCTCGGCGAAGCGCCGGAGGTGGAGGGGTTTTTCGTCGGCGCCGGGTTCAATGCGTTTGGCATCGCCTCGGGTGGCGGGGCGGGCAAGGTGCTGGCGGAATGGGTGGCCGGGGGCGCGGCGCCGTATGATCTGTGGTCGGTGGATATACGCCGGTTCGGCCGCAACCATGAGGATATTGGCTGGGTCCGCGCCCGCACGCTGCAGGCCTATGCGCGGCATTATACGCCGGCCTATCCGGCGGAGGAGTTTACCGCCGGGCGGCCGTTGCGGCGCTCGCCGCTTTATGGCGCGCTGCGGGCGCAGGGCGCGGTGTTTGGCGAGAAGCTTGGCTGGGAGCGGCCGAACTGGTTCGCGGCAGCGGGTGAGGCGGCGGAAGATAAGTACACATATGAAAAACCCAACTGGTACGGCGCGGTGGCGCGCGAACACCGGGCGGTGCGCGAAACGGCGGGGATTTTCGACCAGACCAGCTTTGCTAAATTCCTGCTCGAGGGCCGCGATGCCGAAGCCGCTTTGTCCTGGATTTGCGCCAATGACGTGGCGAAGCCGCCGGGCAGCCTGACCTATACGCAGATGCTCAATGCGCGCGGCGGCATAGAATGCGATCTCACCGTTGCCAGGCTGGGGGCGGAGACATTCTACATCACCACTGGCACCGGCTTCGCCACGCATGATTTCCATTGGATCCGGCGCAATATTCCGCAAGGCATGGCGGCGCGGCTCACCGACATCACCTCGCAGAATGCGGTGTTTTCGCTGATGGGCCCCCATGCGCGTGAAATTCTCGGGCCCCTGACCACGCAGGATATCTCGAACGAGGCATTTCCTTTCGGCCGCGCGGCGCGATTATCCGTGGCCGGGGCGCCGGTGCTGGCCTTGCGGGTAACCTATGTCGGCGAGCTGGGCTGGGAGCTGCATGTGCCGGTGGAATATGCGCTCACCCTCTATGAGGCGCTGATGGCGGAGGGGGCGCGGCATGGCCTGGCCAATGCCGGATATCGCGCCATTGAAACATTGCGGCTGGAGAAATTCTACCGTGCCTGGGGCGCGGATATCGGGCCGGACCATACGCCGCTTGAAGCCGGGCTCGGCTGGTCGGTGAAATTGCGGCGCGATACGCCGTTTTTGGGGCGGGCGGCGCTGGAGGCGCAGAAGCGCGCGGGGGTGAACAAGCAACTCGCCTGCTTCACGCTGGATGATCCCGGGATTATTCTGCTCGGCCGCGAAACCATTTTCCGTGACGGCAGGCGCGCCGGCTGGCTCTCCTCCGGCGGGTTCGGCCATACGGTGGGCCAGCCGATCGGCATTGGCTATGTCCGCGATGCCGGCGGGGTGGATGCGGCGTTTATGCAAGCCGGTACCTATGAGCTGGAAGTGGCGGGGGCGCGGGTGCCTGCGCAATTGCATTTAACGCCGCTCTATGATGCCGGAATGGCGCGGATAAAAGCCTGAAGCGCACGAGCTTTCGCTTGCATCGGAGGGCTGTGTTAGAATAACTAACTGGCATGTCCGATGCAAACTGGAATGCCTGTCTCGCTTTCGTGCTCGCGGCCGAAGGCGGCTATGTCGATGACCCGCTCGACCCGGGGGGGGCCACGAATATGGGCATCACCCTGCAGGAGCTATCGCAATGGCGCCATGCCGCCGTGACCAAGGCGGATGTGCAGGCGCTGGGCAGGGATGAGGCCGCCGCGATCTACCGGACCAATTACTGGAATGCGACGCGTTGCGCGGACCTGCCCGCCGGGGTGGATTTGATGGTGTTCGACGCCGCGGTGAATAATGGCTGCGGCCGTGCCGCGAGGTTTCTGCAGCATGCCGTGGGCGCCACGGCGGATGGCTCGATCGGCCCGGCGACGCTGGCGGCTGTAACGGCGGACAAGGGCGCGGCGGTGATCGCGGAGATCGCGGCGGCGCGGGAGGTGTTCTACCGCTCGCTCGCCAGCTTCGGCCATTTCGGTGTGGGCTGGCTGGCGCGGCTGCGGGAGGCCAGGGTGCTGGCGGAGCGGCTGGCGGGATAGATCGCGGTGCGGCTCAATCCGCCGTGAAACTGAAACTGCCATGGGTTTTATGCGTATCGGTCGAGAGGGCCTGCCAGGTTACGGTCAGTTTGCCGGGTTTGCGGATGTGCAGCGCCACCGCCATCTCGTTCGGGTGGCCGACCACGGCTTGCGGGCTGCCGGTGGCGTCGTTATCGCCCGCCGCATCCGTAACCGTGACGCGGCAGAAGGCGAGGTCCAGGGCCTCGGTAAAGGCGAGGCGCAGCGCCTTTGGCGCATGCACGGTGCTCCCGGCGGCGGGCTGGGAGCGCAGGAGATGCGCATGGGCGAAGGCCGGGTGCGCGCCGGCGAGGAAAGCGAGGCCGAGGGCGATTATGCGGAGTTTCATGATACGCGCCTTTGGTTGGGTGAGAGGCGGGGCGGCATGGACATTGCCGCCTGTGACGCCGCGTGAATAGACAAAATCGCCCTGTTGCGATAGCCATGCGGCCATGGATAACATGGTGACAACGCCTCAGCCCATCGTGACATTGGGCGCGGTGCGCTTTGGCAACAGCCTGCCTCTGGCCCTTATTGCCGGGCCCTGCCAGATTGAGAGTGCGGCGCATGCCTATGAATGCGCCAGCGCGCTCAAGGAATATTGCGGGGCGCTCGGCATCGGGCTGGTGTTCAAAAGCTCGTTCGACAAGGCCAACCGCACCAGCATCGCCGGGGCGCGTGGCGTCGGGCTCGATGCCGCCTTGCGGATTTTCGCCGATATCAAGGAGAGGCTGGGGCTTCCTCTGCTCACCGATGTGCATGAGCGCGAGCAATGCGCCCCGGTGGCCGAGGTGGTGGATATTTTGCAGATCCCGGCTTTTCTGTGCCGCCAGACGGATCTGCTGATCGCTGCCGCCCAGACCGGGGCCGTGGTGAATGTGAAGAAGGGCCAGTTCCTGGCGCCGTGGGACATGAAGAACGTGGTTGCCAAGATCACGCAATCGGGTAATCCGCGCGTGATGGTGACCGAGCGCGGCACCAGCTTTGGGTATAACACGCTCGTGTCCGATTTTCGTGGCCTGCCGATTATGGCCGGGTTCGGCGCGCCGGTGATCTTCGATGCCACGCATTCGGTGCAGCAGCCGGGCGGGCAGGGGACATCCTCGGGCGGCCAGCGGGAATTCGTGGCGGTTCTGGCGCGCGCCGCCGTAGCGGTGGGGGTGGCCGGGCTGTTCATCGAGACGCATCCGGACCCTGACCATGCGCCATCGGACGGACCCAACATGATCGCGCTGCGCGATTTCCCGGCCCTCATCGCCGATCTCATGGCATTCGATGCTTTAGCGAAGCGCCAGGCCGCCCGCGCATGATTGCGGCGATGACGGATGATGTCGCGGTTGGGCGCATCGAGCGGATCATCGATACTGAAATGCGCGGGTTGCAGGCGATGCGCGCCGGGCTCGGCAATGGGCTGGCATCGGCTTTTCTGGAATGCATCCACGCCATCGAGGCCTCGGGCGGTGCGGTGGTCGTGACCGGCATGGGCAAATCCGGGCATATCGGCAGCAAAATCGCCGCCACTCTGGCCAGCACCGGCACGCATGCGCATTTCGTGCATCCGGCCGAGGCCGGGCATGGCGATCTCGGCATGATCGCGCCGCGCGATGTGGTGCTGGCGCTGTCCTGGTCCGGCGAGGCGCCGGAGCTTGCCAATATCATCACCTATACGCGGCGCTTCGGCATCACGCTCATCGCCATCACCTCGCGGCCCGAGTCCGCGCTGGGGCGCGCCGCCGATATCGGGCTGTTTCTGCCCGCCGCCGAGGAGGCCTGCCCCAATGGCCTGGCACCGACCACCAGCACTACCATGCAGCTGGTCGCGGGCGATGCGCTGGCGGTGCTGCTGCTCGAGCGGCGCGGGTTTTCAGCGCATGATTTTTCCCGCTACCATCCCGGTGGCAAATTGGGCGCGCAGCTCCTCACCGCCGGGCAGCTCATGCATAAGGGCAACGAGCTGCCGCTCATCGCCCAGGGTGCCACGCTGAGCCAGGGCATTGTCGAGATGACATCCAAGCGCTTCGGCATCGCCGCCGTGGTGGATGCCGCCGGCAACCTGACCGGCGTGCTCACCGATGGCGATTTGCGCCGTGCCTTCCAGCAGGGTTTTCAGGATATGGCGGTGGAGATGGCGATGGGCCGCCGGCCGCAGACGGTGACGGAGGATGTGATGGCCGCCGAGGTGCTGGCGCGCATGAATGATGCGCGCATTACCTGCATGTTTGTCGTCGAGGGGCAGAAACCCGTCGGCGTGGTGCATATCCACGACCTGTTACGCGCCGGGGTGGCGTGACGCCTGCCGTATTCAGCCTTCAGGTTACAGAGATTTATGTGGTCCCGGCAAGGTGAGCGACGGCACCTGGGCGCCGTGCGGCAGGACCCAGCCGCGCGGCATATGCGGGTGCAGCAGCAGGAGCAGGAACAGCACCAGCAGCATGGCGCCGATGAAGCGGCCGAGCAGCCGCAAGGCCGCGATGGCCAGGATGATGGCGCCGATGAGCAGTAAGGGCCCCTGCGCGTGCAGCGGCACGCCGAGGGCCGAGAGCGCCGTGCTGAACAGCGCATCGATAAAGCCGATGACCTGCAGCACGAGGCCGGCCAGGGTGAAGAGCAGGAGTTCGATGAGGCTGATGGCGCGGTCCATGCCATGCATATCGTACATCCACTGGCTTATCACAACCGGGCGCCAAGAATTGACCTGCGGCGGCGGCGGCGGCAAACTCAGGACATAACAATGTTGGGGATACGAGCATGACCGCCGCGCTTACGGATATTCCGCTGAAAACCATTACCGGCCAGCCCGCCAAACTCGCCGATTACCAGGGCAAGGTGCTGCTGGTTGTCAATGTTGCCTCCAAATGCGGGCTGACGCCGCAATATGAGGGGCTGCAGAAGCTGTACGAGGAAAAGCAGGGCGAGGGGCTCGAAATTCTCGGCTTTCCGGCCAATGATTTCCGCGGCCAGGAGCCGGGCAGCGAGGCGGAGATCGCCAGTTTCTGCAGCACGACCTATAATGTCACCTTCCCGCTTTTCTCGAAAATCGAGGTTACGGGCGAGAACACGCATCCGCTTTATGCCGGGCTTATCGCCGCCCAGCCTGAAGCCGCCGGCGGCACCGCGTTCCGCGAGCGCCTCGCCGGTTTTGGCATGACGCCGAACCCGGCGCCTGGCGTGCTGTGGAATTTCGAGAAATTCGTCATCGGCCGCGATGGCAAGGTGATCGCCCGCTTCACCCCCGATACCACGGCGGACGACCCCAAGCTGCGCGGCGTGCTCGACCAGGCGCTGGCCGGATAATTTTATGTAGAACGCTTGCCCATGAAAAAGGCGCCTCACCGGCGCCTTTTTTGTCTCGCCCGTTACGGCCGCCTGGGGTGGGCGTTCAATGGCGGATTTCGGCAAGGTCCTGGGAGCCCGCCTGTACCGGGGTCTCACAGGTTTCACGCAGCGGGAAGGAATAGGTCTTCAGCCGGGCCATCCATTCTGTGCCGCTCTGGTTTGTGCCGGTCTGGTTTGTTCCGGTCTGGTTTGTGCCGGTCTCGGCATTCAACCCGGGTCTGGTGGGGAGGATATCGGCCCTATGAAAACGCGGAACTGCCCAAAGGGTGACTCCGTGATAGCTTCTGGTGGGCATAGGTCTCAACCTTGTAGTTGTGGCGGCGTCTTAGCGCCAAATGGAGGCCCTTGCTAGCGCCATCATCTTTTCAGGGGGTTAAAATTCCGAAATGACCGGTATAGTTTTATGTTTATGACGATCATGTGACGAAGTGTAGAAATTTTTTGTGCATTGCCGTATTTTTAGGGAGTTTTAACACTGTTGCGGCGCAACGGAAATTGCGGCGGCGCAACATCGCCGGAGGCGCGAGCGGCGGCGTCGGCACAATCGGAGCGTGTGGGGCTGTTATCGTCTGACATGGCTGATTTCACGCGGGGATTCCTCATATCGCCAGATTAACAGCCTCCTGCTAAGAGCCGAGCCCATGAATGATTATTCCCGCCTCGCCTCGATGACCGGTTTTGCCCGCAGCCAGGGGGATAGCGGCGGCACCGCGCTCGTCTGGGAGCTGCGCAGCGTCAACGGCAAGGGGCTCGATATAAAATTGCGGCTTGCGGGCGGGCTGGAGGCGCTGGAGCTGCCGTTGCGCGAGCTGGCGGCAAAGACCTTCAGGCGTGGCAATATTTCCGGCACGCTCAGCCTCCGGCGCGAGGCCGCGACCAGCATGGCCGCGGATATGGCGGTGCTGGAACGGGTGAAGGCGCTGGCCATGGAGCTTGCCGCCAGCATACCAGGCGCCCCGGCGCCGCGCGCGGAGCTGCTGCTGGCCCTGCCGGGGGTGATGCGCGGGGCCCAGCCGCAGGAGGAAACCGAGGAGGAGCGCGCCGCTCTGGCCGATGCCGCGCGGAGCGCCTTTGTGCAGGCGCTTGACGGCCTGGCCGGCTCGCGCGCCGCCGAGGGGGCCAAGCTTGCCGCCATCGCCGCCGCCAACCTCAAGGAGATAGCGCTGCTGCGCGACGCCGCCGCGCTGGAAGCGGCGAAGCAGCCCGAGTTGCACCGCGCCCGGCTCGCCGCGCAGTTGGCCGAGCTGATCGGCGGCACGCCCAACCTGCCGGAAGAGCGCATCGCCCAGGAAATTGCGCTGCTCACCACGAAGTCTGACGTGCGTGAGGAGCTGGACCGGCTTGCGGCGCATCTGGAGGCCGCCGAGGCCTTGCTGCGGGAAGGCGTGGCGGTGGGGCGGAAGCTCGATTTCCTGATGCAGGAATTCAACCGCGAGGCCAATACGCTGTGCAGCAAGTCGAGCGCCGTGCCGCTTACCAATATCGGCCTCGCGCTGAAAGCCGCCATCGAGCAGCTGCGCGAGCAGGTGCAGAACATTGAGTAGGCGGGGGCTCTGCCTGGTGCTCGCGGCGCCCTCGGGGGCCGGCAAGACGACGATTTCGCGCGCGCTGCTGGAGCAGGATGATGCGCTGTCGCTCTCGATCAGCGTGACGACGCGTGAGCGCCGGCCGGGCGAGAAGGAGGGCAAGCATTATTATTTCATCACCCAGGAGCGGTTCGATGCGATGGTCGCGGAAGACGCGCTGCTGGAATATGCCCGCGTATTCGGCCGCTCCTACGGCACGCCGCGCGGGCCGGTGGAGACGGCGCTGGCGAGCGGGCGCGACATTATGTTCGACATCGACTGGCAGGGCTTCCGGCAGCTGCGGGCCTCGCTCGGCGCTGATGTGGTGGGTGTGTTCATCCGGCCGCCCTCGCTGGATGTGCTGCGCGAGCGGCTGATCAAGCGCGGCGACGGCGCGGCGCAGGTTGAGGCGCGCATGGTCCATGCCGAAGCCGAAATCTCTCATGCCGGGGAGTTCGACTATATTGTGGAGAATCGCGACCTCGATGTCGCGCTGGCCGATATCCGCGCGATATTGCGTGCCAGCCGGTTGGCGACGTGGCGCCAGGGTTGAGGCCGCCGATTTGTAAAACCGCCGCCGCCATGCTATGAAACGCGCGCAATGCAGTATTATTTTTATAGTCGTTTCAGTACCTTAAATCGTAGTTTGGCCGCTTTTGCGGTCCGCCCTCACGAGTCTCTGACCTGATATGAGCGATACCACGGATGAGCCCGGCGCGGAGCCCCTTCCGCCGCGCGGCCAGGAGCCTGTTTCCATCGAGCAGGAGATGCGTAAATCCTATCTGGATTACGCCATGTCCGTTATTGTTTCACGTGCGTTGCCGGATGCGCGGGACGGGCTGAAGCCCGTGCATCGCCGCATTCTGTTCGCGATGCATGAGGCGGGCAACACGCCGGACAAGCCCTACCGCAAATCCGCGCGCATGACCGGCGATGTGATGGGTACGTTCCATCCGCATGGCGACAGCGCCATCTACCTCGCCGCCGTGCGCATGGCGCAGGATTTTTCGATGCGCCTGCCGCTCATCGATGGTCAGGGTAATTTTGGTTCCATCGATGGCGATATGCCGGCCGCGATGCGCTATACCGAGATGCGCCTGGCCAATTCCGCCATGCTGCTGCTCGCCGATATCGACCGCGATACGGTTGATTTCCAGCCTAATTATGATGAGAGCGAGCAGGAGCCCAAGGTTCTGCCGGCTGGGTTTCCGAATCTTCTCATCAACGGCTCCAGCGGCATCGCCGTCGGCATGGCCACGAATATTCCGCCGCATAACCCGTCCGAGATCATGGATGCGGCGCTGGAGATGATCGCCAATCCTGACATCACGCTCGAAGAGTTGATGAAGATCGTGCCGGGTCCGGATTTTCCGACCGCGGGCATTATCCTCGGCCGCTCGGGCATCCGCAATGCATTCGAGACCGGGCGTGGCTCCATCATCATCCGCGCCCGCGCATCCGTCGAGCAGATACGGAAAGATCGTGACGCCATCATCGTCACGGAAATTCCGTATCAGGTGAACAAGTCCACGCTGCTGGAGCGCATCGCCGAGCTGGTGCGCGCCAAGGAGATCGAGGGTATCGCCGATCTGCGCGATGAGAGCGACCGTGACGGCATGCGTATCGTCATCGAGCTGAAGCGCGATGCGACGGGCGAGGTGGTGCTGAACCAGCTTTACCGCATGACCAATCTGCAGACCAGTTTCGGCATTAACATGCTGGCGCTGGATAAGGGCCGTCCGCGCCAGATGGGGCTGAAGGAACTGCTGCGGCTGTTCATTGAATTCCGCGAGGAGGTCATCCTCCGCCGCGCCCGGTTCGACCTCAACAAGGCGCGTGACCGCGCGCATCTGCTGATCGGCCTTGGCATCGCGGTGGCCAATATCGACGAGGTCATCAAGATCATCCGCAACAGCCCGGATTCCAACACCGCTCGCGTGGCGCTGATGGAACGCGAATGGCCGGCGGAGAATGTGCTGCCGCTGCTGGCGCTGATCGACGATGTCGGCAATGAGGTTTCGGCGGCCAGCACCATCCATCTGACCGACGCCCAGGCGCGCGGTATATTGGAGCTGCGGCTGGCCCGGCTGACCGGGCTGGAGCGCGACAAAATCCAGGGTGAACTTGCTGAAGTCGCTGAAAAGATAAAGCAGTTTCTGGAGGTCATCGGCTCGCGCATCCGCCGCCTCGAGGTCATGCGCGATGAGTTGCTGGCGGCGCGCGAGAAGATCGGCAGCGTCCGCAAATCCACCATCGAAGACGTGGATTCCGACCTCGACGATGAAAGCCTGATCGAGCCCGGCCAGATGGTTGTCACCATCACGCGGGACGGCTTTATCAAGCGCACGCCGCTCGATGTATTCCGGCAGCAGAATCGCGGAGGCAGGGGGCGTTCGGCGGCCTCGACGCGCGGCGATGATGTGGTGACGCGCAGCTTCAATGCACATACGCATCAGTTTGTTCTGTTCTTCTCCTCGGGCGGCAAGGTGTTCCGCGAGAAGGTATGGCGCCTGCCGGAAGGTGGCGCCACGGGCAAGGGCAGGGCGCTGGTTAACCTGCTGCCCGAGCTGGGCGGCGACCAGGTGACCACCGTGCTGCCGCTGCCGCAGGATGAAACCCTGTGGGAAAACCTGCATCTTGTCTTCGCCACCTCATCGGGCGGGGTGCGGCGCAACAAGCTCGCCGATTTCCGCAATGTCCGTGCCTCGGGCCTTATCGCCATGAAGCTGGATGAGGGCGACCATCTCATCGGCGTATCCACCTGCCGCGATGGCGATGACGTGTTCCTCGCGACCAAGCGCGGGCGCTGCATCCGCTTCCAGATTACCGATGATAATCTGCGTGTATTCTCGGGGCGTGATTCCACCGGCGTGCGCGGCATCAAGCTCGGGGCCGATGACGAGGTGATGAGTCTTTCGGTGCTGTGCCATGTCGAGGCCAGCGTCGAGGAGCGCGCCGCTTATCTCAAGCAGCGCCGCACCGAGGATGAAACGGATAGCGCCGGCGATGAAGAGCCGGCGGGCGATGTGAGCCTCTCCGATGAGCGGGTGAAAGCCTTGCAGGAGGCGGAAGAGCTGCTGCTCACCGTGACCGATTCGGGTTTCGGCAAACGCAGCTCGGCCTATGAATACCGCGTGACCGGGCGCGGCGGCCAGGGTATCGCCAATCTTACGCTGAACCCCAGGCGCAACGGCACCGCCGTGGCCGGCAGCTTCGCCGTGCGTCCGGGCGATGATGTGATGCTCGTTACCGATGGCGGGCGGCTGATCCGCGTGCCCGCCGACCAGGTGCGCCTCACCGGGCGTGCCGCCATGGGTGTGACGCTGCTGCGCCTCGATGACGATGAACGCGTGACCAGCGTATTCCCCGTGCTGGAGCAGGAACAGGAGCCGCAGGAACAGGAGCCCGATGATGCCTGAGCGTATTGCCCTTTACCCGGGCACATTCGACCCCATCACCAATGGCCATATCGACATTATCACCCGCGCCGCCAAGCTCGTCGATAAACTCGTCATCGGCGTTGCCATGAATGCCGGGAAGGGGCCGATCTTCAGCCTCGATGAACGCGTGGCGCTGGTTGAGGCGGAGGTCCGGCCCATTGCCGAGCGTGCGGGCATCACGGTGGCCATCCGCCCGTTCTCCTCGCTGCTCATCCAGTTCGCCGAGGAGGTCGGGGCTCAGATGATCATCCGTGGTCTGCGCGCCGTGTCGGATTTCGATTACGAATTTCAGATGACCGGCATGAACTACCGGCTCGATCCGCGCATCGAAACGGTTTTCCTGATGGCGAGCGAGCACCACCAGTTCATCTCCTCGCGCTTCGTGAAGGATATCGCGGCGTTTGGCGGCGATATTACCAGCTTCGTCCCCAAACTGACAGCCGAGACAACCGTTGCCAAATTAGGCACGGCCAAACCGAAAGGCTAATCATGATCCAGCGCCGCAATTTTCTCACCGCTGCCGTTGCAGCCCCGTTATTGACCGGAGTTTCCATGAGCGAAGTTCAAGCCGACACGCAAGTTTCCAACACGCTGAAGATGACGCTGAAATACGGCGATGTGACCATCCAGCTCCGCCCGGACCTCGCCCCGGAATCCGCCGCGCGGCTGCGGACCCTCACCGCCGAGGGCTTCTATAACGGCTGCACCTTCTTCCGCGTCATCGCCGGCTTCATGGCGCAGACCGGCGATCCGACCAATACCGGCACGGGTGGCAGCCCGCTGCCCAATCTGCCGGCCGAATTCACGCAGGATGCCAGTTTTCTCACCGGCACGGTCGGCATGGCCCGCACCTCCGACCCCAATTCGGCCAATTCGCAGTTCTTCATCTGCTTCGCGCCCTCCACCTGGCTCGATGGCCAGTATACCATTGTCGGCCAGGTTACGGCGGGCATGGATGCCGTGCAGCAGATCAAGAAGGGTGCCGGCTCCAGCGGATCGGTCCAGGACCCGGATGCCATCATTAAAATGGTCGTGGTCTGAGCCGCGCCTGAAGGGTGTACGCCACGGGTCATCCCGTGGTGGAGGCCTTGACTTGCACGGGTAAAAAATGGCACCTGCGCCCGGCACGGGGCACCCCGTATTTGCGTGAGAGCCTGTAGCTCAGTGGTAGAGCATCCGACTTTTAATCGGACGGCCGTGGGTTCGACCCCCACCGGGCTCACCAAATTTATGCCCCCGCCTGCACGTATTCATCCCGAATCCATGAGGAAGCTGTTATCGCTTGATTATGGAGAGAGGCAAGATCGGCTTTGTCACGGGCCTGACGGCCGAAGCGCGATGGTTGCGCAATGCCGGATTCATGGTCGGCATTGGCGGCGGCACCCCGCTTGGGGCGGAGCGCGCGGCGGAAAAGCTGGTGCGTGAGGGTGCCCAGGGGCTTATCAGTTTCGGCCTGGCCGGAGGTATTCAGCCCGGACTCGTGCCTGGCAGCATATTGGTGCCGCCCGCGGTGACCGAGGCGCATAGCATATATCCGGCTGACTACCGGCTGAGCCAGTTTCTCGGCGGCGCCTTAGGCAAGCCGATTTATGCCGGCAAGCGCGTGGCCGCGAGCGTGCATGACAAGGAGCTGATCTATAACCGCCACGGCCCCTGCGGGATCGATCTCGAATCCGGCGCGGTGGCCCGCGTGGCGCGGCGGCATGGCATTCCCTTTGCCGTGCTGCGCGCGGTGGCGGACCCGGCGGATTTCGTCCTGCCTCCGGCTGCTTTGGTGGGGCTGAAGGAGGATGGCGCGGTCAACCTGCCCGCGATCTTGCGCTCCCTGCTGCGCCACCCGCGCCAGCTTCCGGCCCTGCTTGAGCTCGCGGGCCATGCCAAGGCCGCCCGCGCCGCCTTGCTCGCCAGGCTGAAAAAACTTCCCGAGCGGACGTTTTGAGCCCTGAAGGTGCGGCTGCCGGCCGCGCGTGATGGCTTGCACCCGGCATCGCGCCGTGGTGCAGTGGGGCATGGTCAAGCTCGATAAAATCTATACGCGCGGCGGCGATCAGGGCGAAACCTCGCTCGGAAATGGCGCGCGCGTCGCCAAATCCTCGGCCCGCATAACCGCTCTAGGCGAGGTTGACGAGGCCAATGCCGCCATCGGCCTGGCCAGGATGTACAGCGCCGGGCCGGAGGATGCGATTCTCGCGCGCATCCAGAACGATTTGTTCGACCTCGGCGCCGATCTCTGCGTGCCGATCGAGGAGGGCAAATCCGCCTTACGCATCACCCAGCCGCAGATCGACTGGCTCGAGGCCGAGATCGACCGCGCCACGGCCGAATTGGCGCCGCTTACCTCCTTCATCCTGCCGGCCGGCGTGCAAGGCGCGGTTGCCCTGCATCTCGCCCGCACCGTTACCCGCCGGGCCGAGCGTGCCGTGGTGCACCTTACCGAATTGCCGCATGAGGCGGTCAACCGGCTCGTCCTGGTGTATCTGAACCGGCTGTCCGACCTGCTTTTCGTTCTCGCGCGCATGGCCAATGCCGGCGGCATGCTGGATGTGCTCTGGGTGCCGCAGGGCGGACGTGGCTGATCCGGCAGCCGGACCCGCCACTGCCTGGAGCGTAACGCCCGGTTTCGCCGCGCAAGCCGGCTCTGGCCCGGCCACCACCTTCCATGCGCTGTATGATGGCGCCGCGCATGCCGCCCCCGGGCGCGGCCTCGCCGCCATCATCGCGCAGGCCCACCCTGATGCGGCGATGCCCGGCGCGGCGGAGGCAAGGGTGGCGCGCGATGCCGTGCAGACCGCCGTGCATGCCTTCGCGGAGGGGTATTTCGGCGCCCGGCGCACGCTCTCCGCGCGGCGCGCCGCCGCCGTGGCGCTCACCGCGTTCAACCGCTGGCTGGCCGGGCAGATGCAGAACGCCGCCGCCCCGCCGATCCCGGTCTCGCTCTCGGCCGTGCTGTTGCAGCACCGGCGCATCGCCATCGTGCAGATCGGCACCTGCCAGATCTACCGCATCCGTGCCGGCACGCTTACCCCGCTGATTCGCCCGCATCTGCGCCTCGGCGATGGCGGGCGCCCATCCCGCGCCCTGGGGCTGGAGGACGAGCTGGCGCTGGGCTTCGAGGAGGTGGATGCTGAACCCGGCGATATGCTGCTCCTGCTGGCCGGAATGGGGCAGCCGGCGCTGGTCTACGCCGCGCTGAGCCCGCTCGCGGCCTTACCCATGCCCGGTGCCGAAATCCTGGCCGCCCGTGCCTTGGCGATGCTGCCAGGCCGCGCGAAATCCGTGATGGCGCTGCATATCGCCGCCGTGCCAGCAGCCGATGACGGCGATGCCAGTGCCCATCTCGCCGGTCTGCCGATCCGCGCCGCACCGAAAGAGGGCGAGGTGTGGGATGATTTCAGCATAGGCAAAACATTGTTCTATGGCCGCTACACAGTGCTGAAAGCCGCCATAGACCGCCCCACAGGCCGTGAGGTGGCGCTGAAAATCCCGCTCAAATCCATGTTGCAGGATGAGATTTTCACGGCGGGCTTCATGCGCGAGGCGTGGATCGGCGCGGCCGTGCAGAGTGCCTGCTTGGTGCGCTATATAGACCTGCCGCCCGCGCGCCGCACCTGCCTGTATCTGGTGATGCCGCTCTACCATGGCGAGACGCTGGAGCGCCGCCTTAACCGGCAGCCGCCGCTCAGCCTGCCGCAGGCCATCGGCATCGCGCTTAAGCTTTGCGAAGCGGTGCAGGACCTCGCCGCCATTCAGGTCATCCACCGCGACATCAAGCCCGATAACGTGATGCTGACCGATAATCATGGCGGCGCCAAGCTGCTCGATCTCGGCCTTGCCTATCTGCCGGGCATCGATGCCGCGGATGCGACCAAGCCCGGCGGCACGATCCGCTACATGGCGCCCGAACTGCTCGGCGGCAACCCGGCCTCGGCACGCTCCGAGGTTTATG
>JAKBAV010000048.1 GCA_021826225.1 Pseudomonadota bacterium
GTGCCGAGCAGGGCGGTGGCGCGGGCGTCATCCTCCGGGGCGGTCCAGACCACGGGCAAAGGCGGCGGGGAAAACCCGAAAGCAGCGCCGAGCTGGGCATAGCGCCGCCCCGGACGCCGCCCGCCGCGCAGGATTTTGCGGCGTTTTGCCGCAAGGAACAGCGCAATGGCCGAGCCGCGCACATCCACCACCAAATCCCACACATGCGGCACCACCTGCGCCCAGAGTTTTATCCAGTGCAGATCGGCTTGTTCCTTCTCGAACACGATCAGCCGGTCGAGCGCCGGGAAGCGGGCGAACACCCCTTCGGCCACCATGCCGCAGGCGATGGTGAAGCGGGCCTGCGGGTAATCCAGCCGCAACCGCTCCAGAATGCCGCAGGAGATCACGGCATCGCCGATGCGCGAGGAGGTGATGAAGAGGATTCTTGTATGGTTTTTCATACGCGCGCGCATTTAGGCTGGATTGCCCGCATCGGCAAACCTTGCCGGGGGCGGGGGATTGCCGCATTTTCCCGGCATGACGAATTTGACGCATCTGGCGCGGCGCGGCGTGCTGGCCATTACCGGGGCGGACCGCGTGGCTTTTCTCAACGGGCTGGTGAGCAATGATGTGGCGAAGGCCGCACCGGGCACGGCTGTCTGGGCCGCGCTGCTGACGCCGCAGGGCAGATACCTGACCGATTTTTTCATTTTCGCCGCCGGGGATGCGCTGCTGCTGGATGTTGCCGTCGAGGATATTCCGCGCCTTGAGCAGAAATTACAGCGCATGCGGCTGCGCGCGGCGGTCGAGCTGGCGGATGTCTCGGCGCGCTACGCCGTATACGCGGGCTGGGGCGGCGTGCCAGCGGAGGCTGGTATAAGCGCGCCGGACCCGCGCCTGCCCGAGGCCGGCTGGCGGATTTTGAGCGAGACGCCACTTGCCGCCACGGCGCGCGCGGAGGATTACGCGGCGCATCGCATCAGCCTCGGCCTGCCGGATGGCGTGCCGGATCTGGAGCCGGACAAGACCTTGCTGCTGGAAGCGGGGTTTGACGAACTGGGCGGCATTGCCTGGGATAAAGGCTGCTATATGGGCCAGGAGCTTACGGCGCGGACCAAATATCGCGGCCTGGTCAAGCGCCGCCTGGTGCCGGTGGCGCTGAGCCGTGCCGCTGAGCCGGGCATGCCGGTGCTGGCGGAAGGGGTTGACGTGGGCAGCCTGCGCTCGGTTGCGGGCGGTCTGGGCCTCGCCATGCTGCGGCTGGATGCCCTGGGCAGAACGCTCCACGCGGGCACGGCCGTGCTCACCCCGCGCCCGCCCGCCTGGCTGCGCCTGCCGGGCTGACACCGCCGGAATCCGCGAAAACCCGGCGCATGGCCTCTTGAGCCGATCCGCGCGATGATGGTCTACTGGCGGCGCGGCGAGCGGGGTTTTCGATGGCGGTACAAGGGCATGTCGATCATATGGAGGGCGGGTATGTCACCGGCTGGGCCATTGCCATGCCCGATACCGGGAATTGCGACATCACCGTGCTCGACATGCAGGGTAACCTCCTCGCCAAGGGCCGCGCCGCGCGGTATCGCGAGGATCTGGCCGGGCTTGGGTTCGGCCGGGGCAATCTCGGCTTTCGCGTCGCCGTGCCGCAAGCGGCCATGCCACGCGGCTTGCGGGTCATGGCCAATGGCGAGGAGCTTGGCGGCTCGCCATTGATCACCGGGCCGGGCCTGTTCGATGGCCAGGCGCGTCTGGAGGGTGATGGTATCATCGGCTGGGTGAGCGAGCGGGTGGGCGGATTCGCGGCACCTTTTGTCACCATCCTGAACCATCTGGGCATTGAGGTCGGGCGCGGGCAAAGCGCGTTCAGCGCCGATGACACCGACCCGCTTTTCGCCCCCGCGCGCTTTGCCATCACGCTGGATGACCAGTGTTTCGGCGCCGGGGAGATGCTGCTGACCCTGCGGGCCAATGCCACGGCATTTGCCAGCCTGACCTGCCATCTCGGCCTGACCGGGCATATCGACCATCTCTCGGAGACGCGTTGCGCCGGGTGGTTGAGCGCGCCCGAGGCGCCAAGGCGGTGCTTCGCCCTGGAGGTTTATCGCGACGGCCAATGCGTGGCCACGGCGCGTAACGATGTGGCGCGCGAGGATATGGCCGATCCCGCCGGCTTCGATATCGCGCTCGCCCCGCCGGTGCCGCACGCGCCCATGACCCCGCCCGTCAGCCTGAGTTTGCGTTTTGCCGGCTGTGCGCGAGAGCTGTTCGAAGGGCCTTATCTGCTGGCCGGGCAGGCCGCCGTGGTGAGTGCCGCGCAGCGCGCGGCGCGGCTGGCGCATCTCGATCTGCCCGGTATCGGTCCCGCCGAGCGCGCGGTGCTGACCGAGGCGCTCGGGCAATATATGGCGCAAGCGCGGCAAGCGCTGCAGGCAATGTTCACGCATCAGCCCGCGTCAGCCGGCGCGCTGGCTGCCCGGCGGCTTGTCATCATCATCCCGATCTATCGCGGCGTCGAGGTCACGCATGGTTGCATCGCCGCCGTGCTGGCGCATCGCGATGCGGGGACCGATCAGCTGATCCTGATCAACGATGCCTCGCCCGAGCCGCTGATGGCGGCGATGCTGCTCTCCTGCACCCGGTTGCCGAATGTCGTGGTGCTCACCAATGCTGAGAATCTTGGCTTCGTGCGCAGCGTCAATCGCGGGCTGGGCATGGCGGCGGGGGCCGATGTGCTGCTGCTGAATTCCGACACGGTGCTGCATGAAGGCGGGCTGGCGGAGCTGAAGCGCGTGGCGGCGGCGCCGGGCATCGGCACGGTCACGGCGATGTCGAGCAACGCCACGATCTTCTCCTATCCGCATCCCGATGAGCGGCACGCGGCGCTCGAGGATATATCCTGGCCGGAGCTGGCGGCCATCGCGCTCGCATGCAATGCCGGAATGGCCGCTGATGTGCCGACAGGACATGGTTTCTGCATGTTCATCAATGCCGGTTTGCTGCGCCGTATCGGCCATCTCGATGAAGCATTCGGCCGTGGCTATGGCGAGGAGAATGATTTCTGTGCCCGCGCGGCGGCTTTGGGCTACCGCAATGTCGCGGCGGGCGGGGTGCTGGTCGAGCATAAGGAGAGCATCTCCTTCGGCGAGGAGCGTGCCGGCCTGATGCTGCAAAACCAGCCCCGGCTGCATGCGCTCTACCCGGAATATGTCGCGGTGGTCGGCCAGTTCGAGCATGAGGACGGGCTGCGCCGCCTGCGCTGGGGGCTGGACAGAGCGCGGCTGGAGCGCGCCGTGGCGGCGGGCGCGCGCTTCGTGCTGGTGGTGAGCAATGCACTGGAAGGCGGCACGGCGAAGGCGATACGCGACATCGAGGCGCAGACCGGCCATGGCGGCGGGGATGTTCTGCGCCTCAGCGTCACCCGGGATGGGCTGATCGAACTCACGGCCGAGGCGCCGCTGCTGCGCGCGCGCTTCAGCCAGGCGGAGGGTGCGGCGCTGCTGGCCATGCTCGATGTGGCGGCGCCCGTTATGGTGATGGTGCATCAGATGCTGGGCTTCCCGGCGGATTTCATCGCCGCTTTCGGGCCCTGGGCGGCGGCACGGCATGGCGTGTTCTGGGCACATGATTTTTATGCGCTCTGTCCGCGCGTGACGATGATCGACGCGACCGGCCGGTTCTGCAACGCCGCCAGCGCTGAAACCTGCGCGCGTTGCGTGGATATGGGCGGCGGGCATGAGGCCTCGGCCCTGACGGAGCTGACGCCGGCGGCGCATCGCGCCTTGTTCGCCGGCCTGCTCGGCAGTTTCACCCATGTGGTGGCACCTTCGGACAATGCGGCGGGCTATCTCGCGCGGGTTTTCCCCGAGACCGGCTGGGAGGTGCTGCCGCATCCGGAATTGGCGGTGGGCCTCGCCTCCCGGCCGCGCGATGGCCGCGATGATGAGATCGTCCTGCTCGGCGCCATCGGCCCGCATAAAGGCTCGGCCCTGCTGCTGGAGCTGGCGCGGCTCGCCCGGCTGACGCATCCGCATCTGACCTTCCGGGTGATCGGCTATACCGATATCGACAGCAAGCTGCGCGCCGCCGGCAATGTCATCATCACCGGCCGCTACCTGCCCGATGCGCTGCCGGGGCTGCTGGCGGAAGCTACGGGCCGGCTGGCGCTGTTTCTGCCGAACTGGCCCGAGACCTATTCCTACACATTATCCGAGCTGGTGGCGCATGGCTTCATCCCGCTGGTGCCCGATATCGGCGCCCCGGCGGAGCGCGTGCGCGCGGCGAAATACGGCGTGGTGTTTCCCTTCCCGGCGACGCCTGAGGCGGTGCTGCGGACCATCGACGATATCGCCGCGGGCCGGGTGAAGCCGGTGGGCAAGGGCGCGGCACCGGCGCGGTTTTTCGCCACGCCGCAAACCCTGGCGCGGCTGGGCGAGGTGGCCGGATCGGCCCCCCGGGCAGCCAAGCCGGCAGCCGGGCTGTTCACCGCGCGCGCAGCTGCTAGTACCCTGCGTCATTCATGACGCATGGTACTGCGCGCGGGTTGGTGGGCGGCGCGCGCTAAATATGACTCTAGTGGGACACGGCATTTTCAATGACGTGTCCCACTAGTCAGGCCCGCTGAAACCTGGGGACCGATGATGGATTATGATCTGTTTGTGATTGGCGGCGGTTCGGCCGGTGTGCGTTGCGCCCGGATCGCGGCGGGGCATGGCGCGCGGGTGGGCGTGGCGGAGGACCGTTTCTGGGGCGGCACCTGCGTGAATATCGGCTGTGTGCCGAAAAAATTCCTCGTCATGGCGGCGGAATACGGCGCGGCGGCGCAGGATGCGCGGGGCTTTGGCTGGAATTCCGCCCCTGGCGCGCATGACTGGCCCGGCCTGATCGCCGCCAAGGATAAGGAAATTTCCCGCCTCAATGGCATTTATCGCCGCCTGCTCGACCAGGCCGGGGCGAAAATATACGATGCGCGGGCGGTGTTCATCGATGCGCATACGCTCGATGTCGGCGGCGAGCGGGTCACGGCGGAGCGCATTGTCATCGCCACGGGCGGGCATCCCACGGGGCTGGATATTCCCGGCGCGGAACATGCCATCATCTCGGATGATGCGTTCTACCTGCCGGAAATGCCGCGCCGGGTGGCGATTATCGGCGGCGGCTATATCGCGGTGGAATTCGCCGGCATTTTCGCGGGGTTAGGGGCTGAAACCCATCTCATCTACCGCCAGCCGCTGCCGCTGCGCGGGTTCGATGCCGATTTGCGCGTGGGCCTGGCCGAGGCGATGGCGGGCAATGGCGTGCTGCTCCACCCCGATGTGCTGCCCACGGGCATTACCGCAACCGCTGCGGGCAAGCAGGTTTCGTTGAGCGACCTCTCGCTGCTTGAGGTGGATCTCGTGTTTTTCGCCACCGGGCGCGCCGCCAATACCAGGGGGCTCAACCTGGAAGCGGCCGGGGTGAAGCTCGGGGGCCGTGGCGAGGTTCCGGTTGATGAGGGCTTTGCGACTTCCGTGCCGCATATTTTCGCTTTGGGCGATGTGACCGACCGGCTGAACCTTACCCCGGTGGCGACCGCCGAGGGCCATGCCCTGGCGGACAGCCTGTTCGGCGGTAACAGACGCGGCGTGAGCCTGGAGAACGTGCCGACCGCGGTGTTCTCGATCCCGCCGATCGCCACGGTCGGGCTGACCGAGCAGGAGGCGGCCAAACGCGGCCGGGTGAAGGTGTTTGTCGCCAAATTCACCCCGATGCGCCATAACCTGACCGGCCGGGCGCGCCGCACGCTGATGAAACTGATCGTGGATGAGGCCAGCGACAAGGTGCTGGGCGCGCATATGCTGGGCGAGGATGCGCCGGAAATCATCCAGGGGATTGCCGTGGCCATGACCGCCGGGGCCACCAAGGCCGATTTCGACCGCACCATCGGCATTCACCCCACGGCGGCGGAGGAGTTTGTGACGATGCGGACACAGACCAGGGTTGCCGGGCCGGATATGCCTGCCGTGTAGCTTTCGCCGGTATTAATTGCTTATAAGGGGCCGGATAAATACCCCTTGGAGTCACCATGGATACCATCACCCCGGCCGGCCTGAGCAATGGCTGGACCCCGACAAGCTGGCGCAACTGCCCGATCCGGCAGGTGCCGAGCTATCCGGACCCGGCAAAACTGGCGGCCATGGAAGCCCGGTTGACGCGGTTTCCGCCGCTCGTTTTTGCCGGCGAGGCGCGGAACCTGAAGGCGCAGCTGGCGCGCGCGGCGGCGGGTGAGGCGTTTGTGCTGCAAGGCGGGGATTGCGCCGAGAGCTTTGGCGATTTCACCGCCAATGTCATCCGCGACACTTTTCGTGTATTGTTGCAGATGGCCGTTGTGCTGACCTATGGCGGGGCGCTGCCGGTGGTGAAGCTCGGCCGCATGGCCGGGCAGTTCGCCAAACCGCGCTCCTCCGATAACGAGACGCAAGGCGGGGTGACGCTGCCCTCCTATCGCGGCGATATCATCAACGCCCCGGATTTCTCGGCCGAGGCGCGCATCCCCGATCCCAACCGGATGGAATTCGCCTATTTCCAGTCGGCCGGCACGCTGAACCTGCTGCGGGCTTTTGCCTCGGGGGGCTATGCCGATTTGCATGAGGTGCATCGCTGGAACCTCGATTTTGTCAAAAATTCGCCGCTCGCGGCGCGCTACCAGGATTTGTCGACGCGCATCGACGAGACCCTGCGCTTCATGGCCGCCTGCGGCCTGACCAGCTCGGCCACGCCGCAGATCCGCGAGACGGATTTTTACACGAGCCATGAGGCGTTGCTGCTGCCCTATGAGCAGACGCTGACACGGGTGGATTCCACCACTGGCGATTACTATGCCTGCTCGGCGCATTTTCTGTGGATCGGCGATCGCACGCGCCAGCTCGACGGCGCGCATGTGGAATTCATGCGTGGGGTACGCAACCCGATCGGCATGAAGGTGGGCCCCTCGATGCAGGTGGATGACCTGCTCCGCATCATGGATGTGCTGGACCCGCAGAACGAGCCGGGGCGGCTGACGCTGATCGCGCGCATGGGCGCGGGCGCGGTGGCGGAGAAACTGCCCGCTCTGCTGCGCGCCGTGAAGCGCGCGGGGCGCCAGCCTGTATGGTTGTGCGATGCGATGCATGGCAACGGCATCACCACAGCCGCCAGGGTCAAGACGCGGCGGTTCGATGATATCGTGGCCGAATTGCGCGGGTTTTTTGATGCGCATGAGGCCGAGGGGACCATCGCGGGCGGCGCGCATCTGGAGATGACCGGGCAGAACGTGACTGAATGCGTGGGTGGCGCGCGCGGGCTCTCCGAGGATGATCTGGGCGCGCGTTACGAGACTTTCTGCGATCCGCGGCTGAACGCCGAGCAATCGCTCGAAGTGGCGTTTTATCTGGCCGAGGAGCTGAAATCGCGCCGCGCGCGCCGGGCCGTGGCGTGACGCCGACGCCGCTTGGCGATGCCGATATCGCGGCGCGCACGGATACGTATTTCAACCGCACACGCGCCATCGTCGAGACATTCGGCGATGTGCGCGTAACCTATGCGATATTTCTGCGCCGCCCCGTGGTGTCTGCCCCGGCGCTGATGCTGGAATGGTTGCAGGCGGTAGCGGCCGAGCGCGGGCAGGTGTTCGCTATCGAGCTGCTGCATGAAGAGGGCGCATGGGTGGGCGCGGGTGAGCCGCTGGTTTATGTCACCGGCTCCTTCGCGGCGCTGGCTGATTTGGAGACGCTGGCGCTGCAGAAAATAGGTGCGGCCTGCGTCGCCGCGCATAATGCGTTCCAGATGGCGGTGGCGCTGCCGAAATCGGCGTTTCTGGCGATGGATGCGCGGCATTGCGCGGGCGCTGAGATGCAGGAGATCATGGCCTATGCGGCGGCGGTGGGTTCACGCGCGGCGCGGCGCGAGGGGGCCAAAGGCTTCATCGGCAATGCCAATGACTGGACGGCGCATTATTTCGGCGCCCCGGTGGGGTATGGTACCATGCCCCATGCGCTGATCGGCTATGCCGGGTCCACTTTGCGCGCGGCGGAAATGTTCGTGCAGCGCTTCCCGCATGACGACCTCACCGTGCTGGTCGATTATTTCGGCCGCGAGGTGACCGATGCGCTGGAGGTTTGCCGGTTTTACGGCGATATGGCGAAGGCCGGCAGGCTCTCCGTGCGGTTGGATACGCATGGCGGGCGGTTTTTGGAAGGGCTGGACCCGCAGGAGAGCTATGCCGTGCTGGAACGCAATGCGCCCGGCGCGCTGCGGCGCTACCGCAGCCAGGCGGAGTTGCGGTATCTGATCGGCACGGGGGTTTCGGCGGCGGCGATCTGGCGGATGCGCGAGGCGCTGGATGCGGCGGGGTTTGCGGCCGTGCGGATTGTGGCGTCATCCGGGTTTGGCATGGAAAAATGCTCCGTGATGGCGGATGCGAAGGCGCCGATTGATGTCGTCGGCACTGGCAGCTTTATCCCCGAAATCTGGAGCGAGACTTACGCCACGGCGGACATCATCGCGTATGATGGCAGGCCGATGGTGAAAATTGGCCGGGAGTTTTTGTTGCGAAATGCCAGAAGAGATTAAAGGTTTGGCGCGCGGCCCTGGGTCATTGCGCGGTTTCGGAATATTGTCATGACTGAAACCCTCCGCATCGCCATCGCGCAGATCAATCTGCATCTCGGCGCCATTGATAAAAACGTCGCCGCGATCCGTGCCGCGCGTGCCGAAGGTGCGCGCCTCGGTGCTGATCTGGTGGTGACCCCGGAACTCTCCATCTCCGGCTACCCGCCCGAAGACCTCGTGCTGAAACCCGCCTTTGTCGCAGCATGTGAGGCGGCGGCCGAGGCGCTGGCGGCGGATACTGCGGATGGCGGGCCGGGGGTGATCGTGGGATTGCCGTGGCGCGAGGGGGCAAAACTTTATAATGCGGCGTTTCTGCTTGAGGGCGGCAAGATTGCCGCGCGGCGGGCGAAGGTGGAGCTGCCGAATTATGGCGTGTTCGATGAGAAGCGGGTGTTTGATGCCGGGCCGGCGCCGGGCCCGATAAACTTCCGGGGGTTTCGGCTGGGGCTGCTGATCTGCGAGGATTGGTGGCTGCCTGCGGTGTCCGAAACTTTGGCCGAGACGGGCGCTGAAATACTGCTATCGATCAACGGCTCGCCGTTTGAGGATGGCAAGCAGGCCCGCCGCATCACGCTCGCGGTGGAGCGTGTGGTGGAGACCGGGCTGCCTTACGTGTTCGCCGCGATGGTGTGCGGGCAGGATGAGATCGTGTTCGACGGTGCCTCGTTTATTTTGAATGCCGACCGTACGCTGGCGGTGCAGATGCCGCATTTCGCCGAGGCGGTGACGCTGACCGAATGGACCCGCACGGAAACAGGTTTGCGCTGCGCGCCGCAGGCGCTTTCCCCCGAACCCGAGCCCCTGGCGCTGATCTACCAGGCGATGATGTGGGGATTGCGCGATTATGTGAACAAGAACGGCTTTCCCGGTGTCGTGCTCGGCCTCTCCGGCGGTATCGATTCCGCCATTTCCGCCGCTGTCGCCGCCGATGCGCTGGGGCCGGAGCGGGTGCGCGCGGTAATGCTGCCGAGCCCCTATACCTCCGCCGACTCCCTGGAGGATGCCGCAACTTGCGCGCGGATGCTCGGCATCCCCTACGAGAGCATCCCCATTTCCGGCCCGATGGAGGCTTTTGCCGCCGCTCTGGCGCCGGCTTTTGCCGGGCGCGCGGCGGATATCACGGAGGAGAATATCCAGTCGCGCGCGCGCGGGCTCATTCTCATGGCCATTTCCAATAAATTCGGGCCGATGGTGCTGACCACCGGCAACAAGTCCGAAATGTCCGTGGGCTATGCCACGCTGTATGGCGATATGTGCGGTGGCTATTCGGTGCTGAAGGATATTTACAAAATGACCGTGTTCGCGCTCTCGCGCTGGCGCAACGCGCAGCATCCGGCGGGGGCGCTCACGCAGGCTGGCCCGGCCATGCCGGAGCGGATCATCACCAAGCCGCCCTCGGCGGAGTTGCGGCCTAATCAGACGGACCAGGATTCTCTGCCGCCCTATGAGGTGCTGGATGCGATATTGGCGCTGTTGATCGAGGGGGAGAAATCGCCTGATGAGATCGTCGCCGCCGGCTTCGACCGCCCGACTGTGCTGCGGGTCCAAAAACTGCTGGACCGGGCGGAGTATAAGCGGCGGCAGGCGCCGCCGGGGGTAAAAATCACCTCAAGGGCGTTTGGGCGGGACCGGCGCTATCCGTTGACCAACGGGTTTACGGCGTTGTTGAAATAGCCGTCGTGTCGAGGGCGGAAATTCACGGATTTCCTCTCGCCTTTTGGCGCGGATAGGGTATTACACCCGTTGGCCCCGTTATCCGGGGCGGATTCAAGGAGCAGTGTTAGCCTATGCCGGTGCCGTTTTCCGCCGAGGATTTTGACCGGGTGTTTGATGCGACCGTGATTCGCCGGGCCCAGAGCGTGATTGCGCTCGGGTTTGTGAAGGATGTGCGGCTGCAGGGGGATACGATCGAGGGTGCGGTCGAGGATATGGATGGCACGCGGCGCGTGACCAGCCTTACGCCGGAGCGCAAGGGGAGCCGCATTTCCTTTGCCGAGCGCGAATGCACCTGTGGCGAGCGCGGCTGCCGGCATCTGGCGGCGACCGCCCTGGCGGCGCTGGCGAAATTTCCGGAACTGCGCAAGCCCGAGCCGAGAAGCATGATCGACGTGATCATCCCCGCGCGGGACCGCCCGCCCGGCCCGCCGCCGCCGCAGCGCATCCGCGCCACCGGCCGCCGCCCGCGCCCGGCCGCCATACTCGCCGCGGCGCCGCTGGAGGGGCCGGAGGAAGGCGCGACGGTGCTGGAGCGCGTCGTGGTGCCGGTGCTGCATCTGCGCCGCGTGCATGGGCCGGATGAGCATAACCGCCAGCGCATGATCGACGTGCTGACGCTGGATTTCGACTATGGCGGCGTGCGGATCGACGGCGCCGACGAAAACCCCTTCGTGCGCGTGCGCTCGGGCGGGCAGATGGCCTATATCCGCCGGGATATCGCCGCCGAGGGCGAGGCGCTGGACCAGCTCCGCCCAGATGGTTTCGTGCAGATGCGGGTGGCCGATGGCAAATCGGCGCGCGGCCAGCGCGTGCTGACCTTCAGGGGGCAGGAAGCCGCCGCCAAATGGCATCATTTTGTCGCGGTACGCATCCCTGAGCTGACGACGATGGGCTGGCAGAGCCATATTGACGCGAATTTCGGGCCGCAGCTGGCGGAGAATGTCGGTAATATCGATGTTACGGTCGAGGATGGCGACAAGGGTACGTTCTCCCTGGAATTCGGCATTGAGATCGATGGCGAGCGCCATCCGCTGCTGCCGATTCTGGAGCATCTCCTGGCGCGCGGCGGCATCGATGCGGCGCAGATCGTCGAGGGCGAGATTATCACCAGCCTGGAAGATGGGCGGGTTATAAAACTGCCGGCCGAGCGCATCCGGCGTCTGCTGGCGGTGATGGGCGATCTGATCGAGGCGGCAGGGCGCACGGCGGAGAAGGTGCTGGTGCTGCCCATGGGTGCCGCCGCCACGGTGCTTGAGCTGGAGGATGTGCTCACCACCAGCTGGGCGAATGCGGCGGATATCGAAGCCTATGTCGAGCGCTTCCGGGGTGAGCCTGACATCATCCCGGTTGAGGTGCCCGACGACTTCAAGGGCACGCTGCGGCCCTATCAGCAGCAGGGCGTGGACTGGCTGCAGCATCTCGCCAGCCACGGGCTTGGCGGCTTCCTGGCCGATGACATGGGGCTGGGCAAAACCGCGCAGACCATCGCCAATATCTGCGTGGAACATGCCGAAGGCCGGCTGACCGCACCGGCGCTGATCGTGGTGCCGACCAGCCTGGTGGCCAACTGGACGGCCGAATTGATTAAATTCTCGCCGCATCTGAATGTCGTGGTGCTGCACGGGCTGGAGCGCCATGAGAAGCGCGAGCAGCTGGACGACGTGCATGTCGTCATCACCACCTATACGGTACTGACCCGCGATATCGAGGTGATGAAGCATCTGCCATGGCATATCGTGGTGCTGGACGAGGCGCAGGCGATCAAATCGCCGGAAGCGCGCGCCACCCGCGCCGTGTGCCAGTTGAAGACAACCAATAAAATCTGCCTGTCCGGCACGCCCATCGAGAATAATCTCGATGAATTATGGTCGCAATTCGCCTTCCTGATGCCGGGGCTGCTGGGCGACCGGCGCGGCTTCACCAAGCGTTTCCGCACGCCCATCGAAAAGAACGGCGATCCGGAATGCCGCGCCCAGCTGGTCGCGCGCATCGCGCCGTTTATTTTGCGCCGGACCAAATCCGAGGTCGCAACGGAGCTGCCGCCGAAGCATACCATATTGCGGCGTATCACCCTGGCGCCGGACCAGCGTGAGCTGTACGAGACCATTCGCGGCACGCTGTACGAGACCGTGCGCGAGCAGATGGCCGAGCGCACCCTGGCGCAAAGCCGCGTCATCGTGCTGGATGCGCTGCTCAAACTGCGCCAGGCCTGCTGTGACCCGCGTTTGGTGAAGCTGGGCAATGCGCGCGGTACGGAAAGCTCGGCGAAGCTCGATGACCTGATGGAGATGATCTCGGAGCTGATCCCGGAAGGGCGGCGGATTCTGGTATTCTCGCAATTCACCTCCATGCTCGACCTCATCAAGCCGCGCCTGAACGAGGCTGGCGTGCCCTTCGTGGAACTACGCGGCGACACGCGCGACCGCGCCACCCCGGTGCAGACCTTCGAGGCGGGCAAGGTGCCGCTGTTCCTCATATCGCTGAAGGCCGGCGGGCGCGGGTTGAACCTGACCTCCGCCGACACGGTCATCCATTACGATCCGTGGTGGAACCCGGCGGTGGAGGCACAGGCTTCCGACCGCGCGCATCGCATAGGCCAGACGAAGTCAGTGTTCGTGTACAAGCTCATCGCCACCGATACGGTGGAGGAGCGGATTTTGGAGTTGCAGCAGCGCAAGGCCGAGTTGGCCTCCATTGCGTTCCAGGAGGGTGGCGGGCTCGCGTTCAATGCCGAGGATATCGATTATCTGTTCGGCGGCGAGCGTACGGCGGAGGCGGAAGCGGCTTGAGGGCTGATCTACCTCATCCAGACCTATTGCGCTGATGGGCAAAATCGTCTGGCTCGCCTCCTACCCGAAATCCGGCAATACCTGGGTGCGGGCGTTTCTGCATAATTACATCATCAACGCAGCAGCGCCGCACAGCATCAACCGCCTGGTGGATTTTTCCGTGGCGGAAAATGCGGCGGCGTTTTTCGGGGCGGATGCCGCGGGGTTGAGCAATGAGCAGGTGCAGAGCCGGCGCCCCGGCGTGCATGAGCAGTTGACGCGGCTTCACGATGATCTGGTTTTCGTGAAGACGCATAATGCCAATCTGGCATTGCACGGGATTGCGCTATGCAGCCCGGAATTTACGGCGGGGGCAGTGTATATCGTGCGCGATCCACGTGATGTGGCGCTTTCCTATGCCGCCTATGCGCGGAAGAGCGTCGATGAAATCATCGATTTCATGAACAATGCCGGGGCGGCCACCGCCACGGATGCGACGCAGGTGTTTGAGCTGCTGGCCAGCTGGTCGGGGCATGCGCTCTCCTGGGTGAGCGCGAAAAACCGCCTGCTGGTGCGCTATGAGGATCTGCTGGCCGAACCGGCGCGGTATTTTGCCCGCATCATCCGCTTTATCGGCTCAGGCGCGGTGGATGCGGCGCGGCTGGAGCGGGCTGTGGCGTTCAGCGGGTTTGACGTGCTGGCGGGGCAGGAAAAGGCCGAAGGCTACCGCGCGGCCGGAGGGGTGGAGACATTCTTCCGGGCGGGCCAGGCGGGGCAGTGGCGGGAGCGGCTGAGCCCGGCGCAAGCCGCGCGCATCGAGGCCGCGCATGGCGAGGTGATGAAAAATTTCGGCTATGGGCTCAGCGCATAGTCGCGCATCCAGCTGAAATCCGGGTTCGGGTCGAAATACTCGCAACCCACCCAGCCCTTATAGGGCAGATGCTCCAGCATCCGGAAGAACCGCGCGAAATCGAGCGTGGCTGAACCTGGCGGGCCCCGGCCGGGAAAATCGGAAATCTGGATATGCCCGATCTGGCTGATGCCGCGCTCCAGTTGCTGGCACATATTCTCACCGGCGGCGGCGCTGTGGTAGCTGTCAAACTGGAGGAAGACGTTGGTTTTGCCGATGGCGGTGATAAGCTCGCGCACGCCGGGGCTGCCATCGAGGAAAAACAGCGGATTATCGACGCGGTTCAGGGGCTCGATCATGAGGGCGATGTTCTGCACGGCGAAGCTGTCGGCGGCATCGCGCAGATTGGCCACCAGCGTGTCCCAGCAAGCGTGGAACATGCCGCCGGGCGGGAGATTGCCGGCCAGGCAGTTGAGGCGCGGGCAGCCCAGGGCGAGGGCATAGCGCTGCGCCTGGGCGAGGCCGGCGGCAAATTCCTGCTCGCGCCCCGGAATGCAGGCGATGCCGCGCTCCCCGGCGGCGAAATCCCCGGCCGGCAGGTTGATGAGCACGATTTCTACACCGGCCGCCTGCGCGGCGGCGGCCAGTTCCGCAGGCTTATGGTCATAGGGAAACTGCATCTCCACGGCTTTGAACCCGGCGCCGGCGGCGGCGGCGAAGCGTGCCGGCAGGGGCAGGGCGGTGAAGAGGGTGGAGATATTGGCGGCGAAGCGCAGCATCAGCCGCGCCCGATGAACGGCATGTCCGTGGCCATCACGGTCATGAAGGGCACGTTGGCGGAGAGCGGCAGGCTGGCCATGTGCAATACGGAAGCCGCGGCGTGCTCTACATCCATCATCGGCTCCGGCGCCGTGGAACCATCGGCCTGCAACGCGCCGCGGGCGATTCCGGCGGCCAGCGCCGTGGCGGCATTGCCGATATCGATCTGGCCGCAGGCAATGCCGCAGGCCCGGCCTTCAAGCGCCAGGCTGCGGGTGAGCCCGGTCATCGCGTGTTTCGACACCGTGTAGGCCACCGCATGCGGGCGCGGCACCTGGGCGGAGAGGGAGCCATTATTGATGATCCGCCCGCCGCGCGGGCTCTGCCCGGCCATGATGCGAAAGGCGGCGCGGGCGCAGAGAAAGGCGCCGGTGATATTCACGTTCAGCGCGGCGGAAAAATCCTCAAGACTCGTCTCGCCGAACGGTGTGGCGGGGGAGAACATGCCGGCATTGTTGAACAGCAGGTCGAGCCGGCCGAAGCGCCGCACGGTCTCGGCGAATAACCGGGCGACCGCCTCCTCATCCGTGACATCGGCCGTGAGGGGCACCAGCCGCTCATGGCCGCGCGCGGCTTCCTCCAGCGGTGCCGCGCGGCGCCCCGCCAGCACCACGCGCCAGCCCGCCTCGGCCAGTTTCTGCCCCGTGGCGCGGCCGATGCCGCTGCCCCCGCCGGTGATGAGCGCGATCTGTTCCATGGCGCAGTTGTGAACCCTGGGCGGAATTCAGGCAACGGGTTTGCCGTGCCGGGCTGGCCAAGCTATTTTGCCGGCATGTCGCTTCCCTTCCTCAAAATGCACGGCGCCGGAAATGATTTCGTGGTGCTCGACGGCCGTGCCGCGCCGATCCGTCTGCCCGCCGCCACTGTGCGGCATATTGCCGACCGCCGCCTTGGCGTGGGCTGCGACCAGCTTGTCATCATCGAGCCCGATGAGATGGGCGCCGATGCCTTCATGCGTATCCTCAACGCCGATGGCTCCGAATCCGGCGCCTGCGGCAATGCCACGCGCTGCGTCGCCGCCTTGCTGGCCGAGGAGACGGGCGCGCGCCTGGTGAGTATCAGAACCATTTCCGGGCTGCTGCGCGCGGAAATCCTCGGGCCCGGCCTGGTGGAGGTGGATATGGGCGCGCCGCTGCTGGAATGGGGCGATATCCCGCTCAGCCAGCCGGCTGATACGCTTCATCTACCTCTGGCGCTGGGCCCAGTTTCAGACCCCGCCGGCTGCTCCATGGGCAACCCGCACGCGACGTTTTTCGTCGAGGATTTCGCACATCTGCCGATCGAGCTGATCGGGCCGAAGCTGGAAACCCACCGGCTGTTTCCCGAGCGCGCCAATATCGGCTTCGCGCTGGTCGAAAGCTTCTCGCGCATCCGGCTGCGCGTGTGGGAGCGCGGGGCGGGGCTGACGCTCGCCTG
>JAKBAV010000049.1 GCA_021826225.1 Pseudomonadota bacterium
GGCCCGCAGCAGTGGCAGGCAATCGAGGTCACGGGCGGCACCGACACCTACGCCTGGCCATCAGCTTCCACCTACGTGAAAAACCCGCCCTATTTTTCCGATATCACCCCGGAGCCGAAGGCGATCACGGATATCAAGGCCGCCCATATCCTGGCGCTGCTGGGTGATAGCATCACCACCGACCACATCTCGCCCGCCGGCAACATCAAAAAATCCAGCCCGGCCGGCGTGTTCCTCTCCGAGCACCAGGTCGCCCAGGCGGATTTCAACTCCTATGGCGCCCGCCGTGGCAATGACGACATCATGGTGCGCGGCACTTTCGCCAACATCCGCATCAAGAACGAGATGATGGGCGGCGCCGAGGGTGGCAACACCAAATACTATCCCGGCGGCGTGGACATGCCGATCTATGATGCCTCGGTGAAGTACAAGGCGGCCGGCGTGCCGCTGGTGGTCATCGCCGGGCAGGAATACGGCACCGGCTCCTCGCGCGACTGGGCGGCCAAGGGCACCATGCTGCTCGGCGTGAAGGCCGTGGTGGCCGAAAGCTTCGAGCGCATCCACCGCTCCAACCTCGTCGGCATGGGCGTGCTGCCGCTGCTGTTCAAGGATGGCATGACGCGCAAGAGCCTCGGCCTCAAGGGCGACGAGACGATCGACATTGTCGGTCTCGACAAGCTCTCCCCGCGCATGGATATCACCATGATCATCACCAGCGCCGATGGCTCGACCAAGGAGGTCACGCTGCTCTGCCGCGTCGATACCGCGGATGAGGTGGAATACTACAAGCATGGCGGCATTCTGCAGTATGTGCTGCGCGGGATGGCCAAGGCGGCCTGAGGGATAAGGCCAGGGCCTGCCCTGGACCTCTCAAGACTCAAACGGCGCCTTCGGGCGCCGTTTTTGTTCCGTGATCTTTCCATGAACTCCGCGTAACCCCGCTTGCCAGCCTGCCTTGCGAAGCGGCATCTCCTGGCCGGTTACACCCGTCCATCCTGGGGGAGCGCGCCATGAGCATGTTCGATTCAATTATCGCCGCGGCCGGCGCACCGGCGAATAGCGGCGGCAGCATCGGCCAGCTTCAGAGCTGGGATAAGACCATCGGCCTGGATACCCGCACCGCCGATGTCGAGCGCGCCTTCCTGGATGATCCGGCTTTGCCAGGTTTCATCGTGCGTTCAGGCGCGGAAGTGTTTGGCATATTGTCGCGGCGCATGCTGTTCACGGCGATCAGCCAGCCTTACGGCCGCGAGGTCTTCATCAAGCGCCCTTTGGGTGAAATGGCCGGCAAAATCGATACCGCGCCGCTGATGCTGCCCGCCAGCACGCCGCTCGCCGCCGCGCTCAAACTGGCGATGGCGCGCGAGGACGAGCTGCGCTTCGAGCCGTTCCTGCTCCACGCCGCCTCCGGCATCCGCCTGCTGGAACTCCATGTGCTGATGGTCGCCCAGGCCAATCTGCTCGAAGAAGCCCTGGTCAGCCGCGACCGGCTGCTGGACAAGATCAAGGCGGTGGTGGGGAATCGGTAGTTTGGTGGGCGCGACAGGGATTGAACCTGTGACCCTTCGCGTGTGAAGCGAATGCTCTACCGCTGAGCTACGCGCCCAAGGCTGGAAGGCCTGGGTGTGGCGGGGGAATAGAGAACCCCCCGAGGCGTGTCAATGCTACATGAGGGCTGGGCTGCATGAGGGTTGGGCCGCATGCGGGCCGTTGACGGGCTGGCGCCCCGGCTTCCAGGGCGCGGGGCGGAATGCTAAAAGCCCTCCCATGGCTGGACATTCACATGCAAAGAACATCATGCACCGCAAAGGTGCGCAGGACGCCAAGCGCGCGCGCATCTATGCCAAGCTCATCCGCGAGATTACCGTGGCGGCGAAGGAGGGTCTGCCAGACCCTAACTTCAACCCGCGTCTGCGCGCCGGCATAGGTGCGGCGCTGAAGCAGAACATGACGCGCGATGCCATAGACCGCGCCATAAAAAAGGCGGCAGGCGCCGGTGCGCAGGAGAATTACGAGTCCGTGCGCTATGAGGGCTACGGCCCGGCGGGGGTCGCGGTCATCGTTGAAGCGCTCACCGACAACCGCAACCGCACGGCCTCGGTGCTGCGCGCCGCCTTCAACAAATCCGGCGGCGCGCTCGGCGAGATGAACTCGGTCGCGTTCATGTTCAACCGCCTGGCGGCGATACGCTATCCGGCCAGCGTCGATGCCGATGCCATGCTGGAAGCCGCCATCGAGGCCGGGGCGGATGAGGTGGTGTCGGATGCGGATGGCCATGAGGTGCAGACCACCATCGATAATTTTTTCAGCGTGCGCGATGCGCTCGTGCAGAAATTCGGCGAGCCGGCCGAGGCGGGCATTGAATGGCGCCCGAATATGAGCGTGAACCTGGATGAGGACAAAGCTGCTTCCGTTCTGAAATTGCTCGATATTCTGGAAGATGACGACGACGTCCAGAATGTCTACGCGAATTTCGAGATGTCCGAGGACGTGCTGGCGAAGCTCTCGGCTTGATCCGCCTGCTCGGCATCGATCCCGGCCTGCGGTTTACCGGCTGGGGCGTGCTGGAGGCGGAAGGCAACCGGCTGCGCCATGTGGCCGATGGGGTGATTGCCACGGATGGTGACGAATCGGTCCCGCTGCGCCTTAAATCGCTCGATGACCAGCTCGCCGAGATTCTGGCGCGTTACGCCCCGGCTGAGGCCGCTGTCGAGGAGACCTATGTGAACCGCAATGCCACCGCGACACTGAAACTGGGCTATGCGCGCGGCGTGGCGCTGCTGGCGCCGGCGCGGCTGGGTATTCCGGTATTCGAGTATGGCGCCAAGACCGTGAAGCTGGCCGTGGTCGGCACTGGCGGCGCCGACAAGACCCAGGTTGGCCTGATGGTCCGCCGCCTGCTGCCCGGTGCCGCGCAGAAGCGCGCGGATGCGGCGGATGCGCTGGCCGTGGCCATCTGCCATGCCCACCACCGCGCCACCGTGAACGCCTGGAAGAAGCCGGCATGATCGCCCATTTGCGCGGATTGATAGACTCTGTTCAGGATTCGAGCTGCGTCATCGATGTGAATGGCGTGGGCTATCTGGTATTCTGCTCATCCCGCACGCTTGGCGCGCTGGATGCGGGTGCGGCGGCCAACCTGCTGACTGAAATGCAGGTGCGTGAGGACGCCATTACCCTGTATGGGTTTTCCTCGACGGCCGAGAAAGAATGGTTTCGGCTGCTAACGACGGTACAGGGTGTGGGGGCCAAAGTGGCACTGGCCATCCTCTCCGCGCTCTCGCCCGACCAGCTCATCGCCGCCATTTCCTCGCAGGACCGCGCCGCACTCAGCCGCGCGCCGGGGGTGGGACCAAAGCTCGCGGTCCGGCTTGTCACGGAATTGCGCGAGAAAGCCGGGGTGATGCCAGGCGGCGGCGCGGCGCCGCTGCCCGCGGGCCCGAAACGGCCGCATCATGCCGACGCGCTCTCGGCCCTGCTGAACCTCGGCTACCGCCATGCCGAGGCGCAGACAGCTTTAGCCCATGCCGTTGAGCAACATGGCGAGGATGCGGCGCTCGACATGCTGATCCGGGGCGCGCTGAAGGCGCTTTCCCGATGAGCGATACTGACCGCATCACCTCTGGTGAGAAACTCCCCGATGATGCGGGTGAGGTTTCCCTCCGCCCGCAAAGCCTGGACGATTTCACCGGGCAGCAGGCCAACCGCGAAAACCTGAAAATCTTCATCGCCGCCGCCAGATCGCGTGGCGAGGCGCTGGACCATGTTCTGCTCCACGGTCCGCCGGGCCTGGGCAAGACCACCTTGGCGCAGATCGTGGCGCGCGAGATGGGCGTGGGGTTCCGCGCCACCTCCGGTCCGGTGATCCAGAAATCCGGCGATCTCGCCGCCATTCTCACCAATCTGCAACCGCATGATGTGCTGTTCATCGACGAGATCCACCGTCTGCAACCGGCCATCGAGGAGATCCTCTACCCCGCGATGGAGGATTTCCAGCTCGATCTCATCATCGGTGAGGGGCCGGGGGCGCGCACGGTGCGTATCGATCTGCCGCCCTTCACCCTGGTCGGCGCGACCACCCGGGCCGGGTTGCTGGCCACACCCTTGCGCGACCGCTTCGGCATTCCCCTGCGCCTGGTGTTTTACACGCCCGACGAGCTGACCGGCATCGTCATCCGCCTGGCCGAGAAGCTGGGCATGAACCTCTCCTATGAAGGGGCGCAGGAAATCGCCAAGCGTTCGCGCGGCACGCCCCGTGTGGCCGGAAGGCTGACGCGCCGGGTGCGGGATTTTTTCTCAGGCAGCACCAGCCCTGTCACCGCCGCCCAGGCCGATGCCGCGCTGACCCGGCTCGATGTTGACCATAAGGGGCTGGATGCCATGGATATGCGCTACCTGCGCCGCTTGGCCGAGCACCATGGCGGCGGGCCGGTGGGGGTGGAAACGCTGGCGGCGGCCTTGGCCGAGGCGCGGGATACGCTGGAGGATGTGGTGGAGCCCTTCCTCATCCAGGAGGGGCTGCTGCTGCGAACCTCGCGCGGGCGCATGCTGGGCGAGCCCGGCTGGCGGCATCTCGGGCTGGAGGTGCCCAGGCGCGGGCCGGATCAGCTTGATCTGCTGAGCGAGTAGGTTCGGCCTGCCGCCACAGAATCGCCCCACTCCGCGGCCATAGGCCGCCGGGATGACCCATATCTACACCACCCGAATCTATTACCAGGATACTGACGCCGCCGGCATCGTCTACCATGCCAACTATCTCGCCATCGCCGAGCGTGCCCGCACCGAGGCGCTGCGCGAGATGGGGGCACCTCATTCCCAGCTGATCGCTGAATTCGGGGTCATGTTTGTGGTGCGCCGCGTCAATTTACTCTATCAGGCGCCTGCGCGCATCGATGAGCTGATTCGGGTCGAGACGGAATTTACCGGCATGGGGGGCGCCAGCGTCACCCTTCGTCAAAAATTCCTGCGAGACAGCGACTCGCTCGCCATGCTTGAGCTGGGCCTGGGATGCGCGCGGGTGGCCGATGGCAGGGCCGCGCGTATTCCGCGTGCCTTCGCGGCGAGGCTGAAGATTTGAGCGCCTTCGTGGCGCGGCTGAAATTTGAACGGGGTGTAAGACATTGGACCAAACTGTAACGCAAGCCGCGGTCGCCGCACCCGGCGCCAACCTCTCGCTGCTGAACCTGTTCCTGCAGGCCGATGTGGTGGTGAAGCTGGTCATGATCGTGCTGCTGGTCGCCAGCATCTGGGTCTGGACCATCATCATCGACAAAACCGTGAGCCTGCGCCGCGTCAACCGTGAGGCGAACCGCTTCGAGGATGAGTTCTGGTCCGGCGGCAGCCTGGATACGCTGTATGACCGCGAAGGCTCGGACCCGGTTCACCCCATGGCCGCCGTGTTCGGCGCGGCCATGAGCGAGTGGAAGCGTACCGCGCGGATCGCTGGCGCCGAGATCGGCAAAACCAGCGTGCGGGAGCGCGTGGATCGTGCCATGAACGTGACCATCATGCGCGAGATGGACCGGCTGGAGCGTTTCATGATCTTTCTCGCCTCGGTGGGCGCCACCGCCCCGTTCATCGGCCTGTTCGGCACGGTCTGGGGCATCATGCATTCATTCTCGGCCATCGCCGCCATGCATAATACCGATCTCGCGGTCGTCGCCCCGGGCATTGCCGAGGCGCTGTTCGCCACCGCCATCGGCCTGGTCGCCGCCATTCCGGCGGTGCTCGCCTATAACAAACTTTCCAACGACCTCGCGCGTTTCGCATCCAGGCTCGAAGGTTTTGGCTCGGAATTCTCCGCCATATTATCGCGCCAGACCGAGGAGCATAAATAATGGCGGGCGGGATGATCGGGCCGGGCAGCGGCAAAAAGCGCTACCGGCCGATGGCCGAGATCAACGTGACCCCGCTGGTCGACGTGATGCTGGTGCTGCTGATCATCTTCATGGTCACGGCGCCGATGATCACCTCCTCGGTCAACGTCAACCTGCCCCAGGCCAATGCCAAGCCGGCGCCATCGGATTCCAAGCCCATCACCATATCGGTGAATGCCCAGGGCCAGGCGTTTCTGAACAATACGGCGGTGGAGTTGCCCAATCTGGTCGCCACGTTGCAGGCCGCCTCGCAGAATAATCCCGACCAGCGGATTTTCGTGCGCGGCGACAAGGACGTGCCCTACGGCACCATGATCCAGGTGATGGCGACGATTACCCAGGGCGGTTTCACCAAGGTGGCCCTGCTGGCAGAGCCCGGTCAATAGAAAGGGTCGAGTATTGGACCGCGATCTACGCCGCAGTGCTTATATATCCGGCTTCGTTCACGTCGCGCTGATCATCGCCGCGATTGTGACGCTGCCGTTGCAGCCACTGGCGACGAGTGCCGATTCCGATGTGGATGTGGAGCTGATCGGGCCGCCGCCGAAGGAATCCTATGTGAAGGGCCCGGGCCAGGCGACCTCGAAGGCGGATGTGGTGCACCATGCCGAGCGGGCGCAGAACACGCCCAAGCCGCAGCCCGTGGAGACGCCGCCACCGCCTCCGCCACCACCACCGCCCACACCCAAGGCGAGGCCGACGCCGATGCCCCCCGCGCAATCCGCCCCGCCGCCGCCGCCCAAGCCGAGCCTGGCTGCGGCACACCTGCCGCCGCCGCCGCCCGTGCCGCCGCAGAAGGTGACGAGCACCACACCGCCCAAGGCAAAACCCAAGCCGGTGACCAAGCCGCCGGCATCCATGCAGAGTGCCACGCATCAGCAGCATGATGTGAAAAAGCCGCAGCCGCTGAGCCCCTCCGTGCTCAACACGCTGATGAATTTGAAGGCGCTGCAGCAGCAGAAGCAGCCGCCCACGCATGTGTATAACCCGGACCAGGATACCGCGCCCGATGCCGGCGGCTCGACCAATTCCACCGCCAATGCCGGGCTCTCGGGGCCGGATAAGGCGGCGATCGGCAGCCATGTCCGCCCGTGCTGGGATATCGATGGCGAGGCGGAGAATATAGGCAGCTTCGCGGTGCTGCTGACCGTGACAACCGACCCGACCGGCACGGTGCGCGAGGCGGTGGTGGCGCCCGATAATACCGGCGATATGAGCAACCCGCTGTATTTTGCCTTCACGCAGCGCGCCATCGCCGCGGTGTTGAACGCGCAATGCGCCACATTGCCGCTGCCTTCCAACATGCTGGGCAAGAACCAGACATTCTCGTTCGAGTTCACGCCATGAGGGGGCGGGCGATGCCGCCGGGCGTTACGCGCGTTGCATGAATTATCAATGTGCAACTTAGCCCCTGCCTCCCAATATGGGGGCAGGGGCACATCAAGCTTCCAGTTCATCGCCGTAAGGGGACAAAAATGCTGAAACTCTCGCCTTATTCCCGCCGCCGTCTGCTCGGTACCGGTGCTGTCTCGCTCATCGGCGGCCCCGCATTGGCGCAAAGCGTGCTCGGTGGCGATGCAACCGATGCAGCGCCGGCCCAGGCGCCGGCCGGCGGCGCGCCGGCCGCGGCACCGGATTCACCCATTCAGGTCAATGGCGCGCAATCGGCGCCCATTCCCATCGCCATCACGCAGTTTGATACACAGGGTGTGGGCGCGCAGATCACGCAGGTGATCTCGGATGACCTCAACCATTCCGGCCTGTTCCGCACCATAGACCCCGCGAGCTTCGTGCCGAACTCGATCGCCAATGGCACGCCGGTATGGGCCAACTGGACGTTGCTGGGGGCGCAGGGCATCGTCACCGGCGATGTCTCGGAGCAGGGCGGCCAGTTGCGGGTGGAGTTCCGCCTGTGGAGTGTCGCGAGCCAGAGTCAGGTGCAGGGCACGGCCTACACCACCACCCCCGATAGTTGGCGCCGCATCGGCCATATCATCGCGGATACCGTGTACCAGCAGATGATCGGCGATAAGGGGTATTTCGACAGCCGGGTCGCCTTCATCTCCGAATCCGGCTCGCAGACCAGCCCTGTGCGCCGCCTCGCGGTGATGGATTATGACGGCCAGAACGTGCAGTTCCTGACCGATGGCTCATCGATGGCGATTACCCCGGAATATAATCCCTCGCGCCAGCAGCTGGCCTTCGTCAGCTTTGAGGGCAACAACCCGCGGGTCTACCTGTTCGACCTGCAGACGGGCACGAAGCGCCTGATCGGCGCCTTTGGCGAGATGACGATCGGCCCGCGCTTCTCGCCCGATGGCAATTCACTGCTGATGTCCGTCTCGGAGCATGGCGGTTCGGCGATCGTGAAGGTCGGGCTGGATGGCGGCGGCATGGTGCAGCTGACCGATTCCTCCTCCATCAACGTCACCCCCTGCTACTCCCCCGACGGCTCGAAAATCGTCTTCAACTCCGACCGCGATGGCAGCCAGCAGCTTTTCATAATGAACGCCGATGGTTCGGGCGCCAAACGCATCAGCTTCGGCCAGGGCCATTATGCCGAGCCGTGCTGGTCGCCGCGCGGCGACCTCATCGCCTATACGTTCTGGGGCTCGGATGTCGGCGGCTTCACCATCGGCGTGATGGCACCGGATGGCACGGGCGAGCGCATTCTCAGCCAGGGCTATCTGGTCGGCGGCGCCACTTTCTGCCCCAATGGCCGCGTCGTCATGTTCTACCGCCAGACCCCCTCGGGCGATGGCACCGGGGACCGTATCTCCACGATCGGCATTGACGGGTTTAATGAGCGGGTCGTGCCCACGCCGAGCTACGCCTCCGACCCAAGCTGGGGACCGCTGCTGGCGTAGTATTCCTCGCCGTGCACCATTGGTCTTCTGATAATGATTCCGGCCCCCGACGCGGCCGGAATCATATTTATGGTAGCAATATGATTCAAAATGATAAATTTTTAGAGTGTGCCATGTCTGAATTGCCGCAAGGACATCAGTCGAAACGCGCTCTAACTTATTGATAACAGAATGATTCATGCCCTCGGTTGCCGCGCGGTGCGCGGCAACCTCAGACAATCAGGCTCTAGTCTCGCGCTTGTGATGGCTCACGTTCCGAAATTTTAGTAAATTCCGTTTCAATATTAAGTTAAATGCTTTATAACCACTCAACCTTCGATTAATATAAATAATTAGATTGCGAGGGCTAAAATGCCGATTATTACAAGGCTGGTGCTGCAGCGCCTCAATGGGCGGCTGAACGCGCATACGATGAACCTGGAGGCTGAATTCTCTTCGAATGAAGACCAGTCAGGCGCCAGACTGTGCTTGTCCGCGGTCATAGCTGATGATCCGAAGATTACCGTGGAAGACCTCTACAAGAAGAGCTTCGACATGCTGTACGGTATTCTGAAAAGTCAGGTTGACAGGACAGCGGTGCCGCCGGCCGGCGGGTAGGGGCGCCGCTGCCGGGTTTCCCTGAACGGCGGCCTGGCTGGTGTGCTGGTGTGCCTGGTTGCGGAAATATGGTCGCCTGGAGAGGATTTGTTTCAGATCAATGATGGTGCCCTAAGCCGCTGCTTAAAGCAGGCTCTGTTGAACCTCGAACGGAGCCTTGTTCTCATGAAGATTTTATCCGGCCTGGCGGCCGCAGCACTGCTCGCGGCCACGGCGTTTACCCCCGCCATGGCGCAGAATATCCTGACCGGCCCGACCGGCTATGCGCCAGGCGATATCATGGTCCATGCCAGTCTGCTCGGCGTGATTCCGATGAATTATAACAGCCATGTCGGTGGTCTGCTCGCGGGCGACAAGGTGCATGCCTCGGCCAGCATATCGCCCGAGATCGATGCCTCGTATTTCATTACCCCGCATCTCTCGCTTGAGCTGATTGCCGCGACGACCCGCCATAATGTGTGGGTCGATGGCCCGTCGGGCAAGGTGAAGGTCGGCTCCAGCTGGGTGCTGCCGCCAACCCTCTCGGCGCAGTGGCATTTCGCGCAGATCGGCCCGGTACGCCCCTATGTCGGTCTCGGCCTGACGGTCGCGTTTTTCTATGCCCCGGATGCCTCGGCCTTTCTCAAGACCAACCATCTCAAAATGGGTGGCCTGAGCACCGCCATCGGCCCGACGCTCGATGCCGGGTTCGACGTGCCCATCACCGGCAACTGGACCGCCAATGTCGATGTGAAGCAGATGTTCCTCGTCACCGGCACGCATCTCGGGGGCGGTGCCGTGAGCGCGCTGACCGAGCTTGACCCGCTCGCCATCGGCATGGGCGTCGGCTACAAGTTTTAGGCCTGGGCACGCGTGAGAAGGGCGGCTTTGGCTGCCCTTCTCACGCCGTGCCGTCTGCGGCACGCCCGGCATGAAGTTCGGCTTCGCACGTAATGAGTCTGCTCGGGGGGGGCGCGCCTAGCGCCGGGTGATGCCGATTCCCGCGCCAAAGCCACGCGGGCGGGGCAGGGCGTCATGCGCCGCTTTCATGGCGGCCAGCCGCGGGCCGGTCTCGCCGGCCCAGGGCGCGGACCGGCTTGTCGCGCGGCTCACGCTGACGAACAGCATCTCGGCAAAGCAGATACGCCCAGGCTCGCCCTCGCGGAACATTTCCAGCGCCAGATGGGCGCGTCTGTCATCGGCATCCGCGACGATGATATCGACAAGCGCGATCTCGCCCCCGAAAATCTCGCGCTCGTAGCGGAGCTGAAGCCCGCCCACCACGAAGGACTGGCCGTAAGTGGCCATGTGAGGGGCATCCAGCCCGATGCCGGCGAAAAAACCGCTTGCGGCATTGTTGAACAGCATCACGTAATTGGCCACGAACAGATGCGCCATGCTGGCGCTGAGCCATTCGGGCCGGATGGCGCAGCGCAAGGCGCGGAACGGCGTTGTTGTGGTCGTCATGGCAGAACCCCCGGTTTGGGCTTTGCTCCTATCTTGCGGCCGCTGCGGACGGAAGATGGGGCGGTGCTTGCCGTTGAAAATCTTTGCGCGGCTTTTTCAAAAAACGCTGCTGACTTGCTTTCCCCCCGTCTTTTTGCCATACCGCGCCCGTCCGCATGTTGCGGGCAAATTCACACGCGGGGGCTTTCCTGGGCGTAGCCCTTAAAAGTCCGGTGCCGAATGGCATTCCCCCGCGGAGGATATAACCGGATTATTTAGGAAAGAGGTTTGCCACATGGCACTTCCCGATGTCTCTCTGCGTAGCCTGCTCGAAGCCGGCGTGCATTTCGGCCATAACACCCGCCGCTGGAACCCGCGCATGGCGCCGTATCTGTTCGGCGTGCGCAACCAGGTGCATATTATCGACCTGCAGCAGACAGCCCCCCTGCTGGAGCGCGCCCTGAAGGCTGTGCGCGATGTGACCGCCGCCGGTGGCCGCGTGCTGTTTGTCGGCACCAAGCGCGCCGCGGCCGATTACGTGGCCGAGTCGGCGCAGCGTTGCGGGCAGTATTACGTAAACCATCGCTGGCTCGGCGGCATGCTGACCAACTGGAAGACCATTACCGGCTCCATCAAGCGCCTGCGCCAGATGGATGAGATGCTGGCCGGCGAGGTCCAGGGTTTCACCAAGAAGGAAATCCTGAACATGACGCGCGACCGCGAGAAGCTGGAGCGCGCGCTGGGCGGGATCAAGGATATGGGCGGCCTGCCGGATATCCTGTTCATCATCGACACCAACAAGGAGAAGCTGGCGGTCGAGGAAGCCAATAAGCTGGGCATTCCTGTCATCGCCATTCTCGACTCCAATTCCGATCCCTCCGGTGTCACCTATCCTGTCCCCGGCAATGATGACGCGATCCGCGCCATCACTTTGTATTGCGACCTGCTCGCCGGCGCCGTGCTCGATGGCATTTCCGCCGAGCTGGGCTCCTCCGGCATCGATCTGGGCGCGGCCCCGGAGCCGATCCTGGAAGCCCTGCCGGAGCCGGCCGTCGAGGTTCAGGCTTAATTCGCGCCGGGAGTTTTCGCTCCCGGGATTTACAACCGATCCATGCGCGCGGGGGGAGTATGATCCCTTCGCGCGCAAACGTATGATTGAGGAGCACAAACATGGCTGAAATTACCGCTGCCCTGGTAAAAGAGCTGCGCGAGACGACCGGCGCCGGCATGATGGATTGCAAGAAGGCGCTGACCGAGTCCGAGGGCGATATTCAGGGCGCCATCGACTGGCTGCGCAAGAAGGGCCTGTCCGCCGCCGCCAAAAAATCCGGCCGCGTGGCTGCTGAGGGGCTGGTTGCCGTGGCGCTGGCGCCGGGCAAGGTCGCCATGGTCGAGGTCAATGCCGAGACCGATTTTCTGGCACGTAACGAGGTTTTCCAGAATTTCGTCGAGGGTGTGGCCAAAGTTGCCCTGGCCGTGGGCGAGGATGTCGAGGCCATCAAGGCCGCCGCCTATCCCGGTACCGGCCGCACGGTGGCCGAGGAGACGGTGCATCAGATCGCCACGATCGGTGAAAATATTGCGCTCCGCCGCGCCGCGGTCATCGAAGTGCCTGGTGGTGTTGCCGCCGCCTATATCCATGGCGCCGTGAAGCCGGGTCTGGGCAAGATCGGGGTGATCACCGGCCTGTCCGGCAACGCTGATGAGGCGGCGGAAAAACTGGGTCGTCAGATCGGCATGCATGTCGCCGCCACACCCGGCACGGCGGCGCTGACCATTGCCGAGGTTGACCCGGCCGCCCTGGAGCGCGAGAAAAATGTGCTCATCGAGAAGGCGCGGGCCTCCGGCAAGCCGGACAACATCATTGAGAAGATGATGCTGGGCCAGGTCCAGAAATACTATGGCGAGGTGGTGCTGCTGGAGCAGCTCTGGGTGCATGATGGCGAGAGCAAGGTGAAGGACGTGGTCAAGAAGGCCGGCGTCGAGATCACCAGCTTCGTCTGCTTCCGCCTGGGCGAGGGCATCGAGAAGGAAACGTCCGATTTTGCTGCCGAGGTGGCCGCCGCCGCCGGGGTTTAATCGACTCGCTGACTGCATTAAACCGGGCGGTGCCAGGTAATTTGCCTGGCGCCGCCCTTACTGTATGAGCGGGACACCGTATGAGCGAGACCATGACAGCACATCCCCAGTATAAGCGCGTTCTGTTGAAAATCTCCGGCGAGGCCCTGATGGGCAGCCGTGAATACGGGCTCGATACCGGGATGGTGCAGGCCATCGCCGCTGATGTGCGCGATGTGATCGCGCTTGGTGTTGAGGTTTGTCTGGTGATCGGCGGCGGCAATATTTTCCGCGGCGTGGCCGGGGCCTCGGCCGGTATGGACCGTGCCCAGGCCGATTACATGGGCATGCTGGCGACGGTGATGAATGCGCTGGCCATGCAGTCGGCGCTGGAAAAAGCCGGGGTGCCGACGCGGGTGCAGACCGCCATCCCGATGTCCTCGGTATGCGAGCCCTATATCCGCCGCCGCGCCATGCGGCACATGGAGAAGGGACGTGTGGTGATCTTCGCCGCCGGCACCGGCAATCCGTTTTTCACCACCGACACGGCGGCGGCGCTGCGCGCGGCCGAGATGGGCTGCGACTGCATGCTGAAGGGCACACAGGTCGACGGCGTGTACTCGGCCGACCCGCGCAAGGACCAGACTGCCAGGCGCTATGAGGAGCTGACCTATCTCGATGTGCTGGCGCGCGACCTGAACGTGATGGACGCGTCGGCGATTTCCCTGGCGCGCGAGAACAAGCTGCCCATCATTGTGTTCAACATCCACGCCCATGGTGCGTTCGCCGCCGTCATGCGCGGCGAAGGGTTGTTTACACGCATCACCGAACCGAGCTGAGGACCAACCATGGCCGATTTTGCCGATATCAAGACTGATCTGACCCGCCGCATGGATGGAGCGCTGGACTCGCTGAAGCGCGATCTGAGCGGGCTGCGCACCGGCCGTGCCTCGCCCGCTTTGCTGGAGCCGGTGAAGGTCGAGGCCTATGGCCAGTATATGCCGATCAACCAGGTCGCGACCATCGCGGTGCCGGAGGCGCGGATGATCACCGTGCAGGTCTGGGACCGCTCCATGATCAACTCCGTGGTCGCCGCGATCCGCGATTGCGGGCTGGGGCTTAACCCGCAGCCCGATGGCCAGCTGGTGCGCGTGCCGCTGCCAGTGCTTACCGAGGAACGCCGCAACGAGCTGGCCAAGACCGCCGGCAAATACGCCGAGGCCGCCCGGGTGGCGGTGCGCGGCGTGCGGCGCGATGGCATGGAGCAGATTAAAGCCTTGCAGAAGAAGCATGAAATCTCGGAAGATGACGAGCGGGACTGGCTGGAGCAGGTGCAGAAACTGACCGATGAATTCATCAAGCGTGTCGATGCGACTTTGTCGGAGAAGGAAAAGGACATCCGCCAGGTCTGATGGCTGATATTTCCTCACGCCCCATTCCGCGCCACGTTGCCATCATCATGGACGGTAATGGCCGCTGGGCCGCGTCCCGCGGATTGCCGCGCGTGGCGGGGCATCGCGAAGGGGCCAAATCGGTGCGCCGCACCATCGAGGCGGCGATCGGGCAGGGCGTGCAGTACCTCACGCTTTTTGCCTTTTCCTCGGAAAACTGGGCGCGCCCAGCCGAGGAGGTGGCGGACCTCACCTTTTTGATGAAGCATTACCTGCGCTCCGAGCTCGGCGAGCTGCACGAGCAGGGGGTGCGGCTTGTCGTGATCGGCGAACGCGAGCGGTTCGGGCCCAACCTGGCCGAGGAGCTTGCCAAGGCCGAGGCGAAAACCGCCGGAAACGACCGGCTGGTGCTTATCATGGCGCTCTCCTATGGCGGCCGCGCGGATATTGTGAGCGCGGCGCGCAAGGCGATTGCCGCCGGTATCGCGCCCGAGGCGTTGACCGAGCAGAGCTTCACGCATTTGCTCTCGACCGATGGCATCCCCGACCCGGATCTGCTGATCCGCACCTCCGGCGAAAAACGCATCTCGAATTTCCTGCTCTGGCAGCTTGCCTATGCCGAGCTGCTGTTCTCGCCGGTGCTCTGGCCCGATTTCGGCGCGGCGGATTTCGCCGCCGCGCTGGAGGAATACGCCACGCGGGAGCGGCGGTTCGGTGCCCGCCCTGTCTGACATGACCGTGAAACCAGCCGGCTCGCCATGGTCGGATCTGTGGACCCGCACGGCCTCGGCGCTGGTGCTGGGGCCGGTGGCGATTTTTTGTGTCTGGGAGGGCGGTCTGGCGTGGAATCTGCTGCTCCTGGTCGCCATGGCGGGGCTGGGGCGGGAATGGGGGCGGCTGGCCAAGCTGCCGCAACCTTATGTTCCGGCAATGTTGCTGGGTCTGATCTGGCTGGCGCAAATGCTGGGTGGGCCGCTCGTGGCGCTGCTCGCCGTGCCGCCGCTCTGGCTGTTTGCGTGGTATTGGTCCGGCGCGTTCGCGGGCTATGGCATTCCCTATGCCGGGCTGGGGGGCATAGCGCTCATCTGGTTGCGCCAGCTTTCGGCCGGGCTGGCCGACACCATTTTTCTGATCATGATCGTCTGGGGCACGGATATCGGCGCCTATATGGTGGGACGGCTGATTGGCGGGCCGAAACTCGCCCCCAGAATTTCGCCGGGGAAAACCTGGTCGGGCTCGGCGGGAGGGCTGCTTACGGCGGCGGTGGTGGGCGCCCTGCTCGCCGGCAGCCTGGAGGCTTCGCCTTTGGTGGCTTTCGCGGCTGGTGGCGTGCTGAGCCTGTGCGCCCAGGGCGGTGATTTGCTTGAAAGTGCCATCAAGCGCAAACTGGGCGTCAAGGATTCGGGCCGGACCATCCCCGGCCATGGCGGGCTGTTCGACCGGCTCGATGGGTTTCTGGCGGCGGCCCCGGTGGCGGCTGTGCTGGCTTTATGCGTGCAAGGAGGAGCCTTATGGCGGTGAAGCATATAACGATCCTCGGCTCCACTGGTAGCGTCGGCACGCAAACCCTTGATCTCATAGCTGAAAATCCCGGCGCTTACGAGGTCTGCGCGCTCATAGGCGGGCGCAATGTCGCCCTTCTCGCGGCCCAGGCGCGGCAGTTCCGCCCCGCCCTTACGGTTATTTCCGATGCCTCCCTGCTCCCCGAACTGCGCGAGGCACTGGCCGGCACAAACCTCGCCATTGCCGGCGGGCGCGAGGCGGTGCTGGAGGCCGCCGCCCGGCCGGTGGACTGGACCATGTCCGCCATTACCGGCATTGCCGGGCTGGAGCCGACGCTGGCCGCCGTAAACCATGGTGGCATCATCGCCTTTGCCTGCAAGGAGGCGCTGGTCTCGG
>JAKBAV010000050.1 GCA_021826225.1 Pseudomonadota bacterium
ATGGCGCGCCCGAAGAGATTCGAACTCCTGACCCTCAGATTCGTAGTCTGATGCTCTATCCAGCTGAGCTACGGGCGCGTACGGGCGGGGTGTAACCGAAGCGCAGCACTCAGGCAACCCCGCCAGGGGGCATTAAAGGGCGGCGAGCTCTGCGATGAGCGCATCCCCCATTTCCGTGGTGGAGATTGCCGCGCGGCCGGGGGCGGCAATGTCTGGGGTACGGCCGGCGGTGGTGAGCACCCGTTCCACCGCGGCCTCGATCGCTGCGGCGTCTTCCTCCATGTCAAACGAGTAGCGCAGCAGCAGGGCGAGGCTCAGAATCTGCGCCATGGGGTTGGCGATGCCCTTGCCGGCAATGTCCGGCGCCGAGCCATGAATGGGCTCGTAGAAGCCGGGGCGGCGGCCGGTGGCGTCCCGCGCGCCCAGCGTGGCCGAAGGCAGCAGGCCGAGCGAGCCGGTGAGCATGGCGGCGAGGTCGGACAGAATATCGCCGAACAGATTGCCGGTCACAATCACATCGAACTGCTTCGGGTTTTTGGCGAGCTGCATGGCGCAGTTATCGGCATACATGTGGCCCAGGCTCACATCGGGGTATTCAGCCGCCTGCAGCGCCGTCATCACCTGGCGCCAGAGCAGGCCGCTCTCCATCACATTGGCCTTCTCCACGCTGCACACGCGGCCCTGGCGCTTACGCGCGAGGTCGAAGGCCACGCGGCCGACGCGCTCAATCTCACGCGTGGTGTAAACCTCGGTATTAACGCCGCGGCGGGAGCCGTCCGGCAGCGTTTCAATGCCGCGCGGCTCGCCGAAATAAATCCCGCCAATGCATTCGCGCACGATCATGATATCCAGCCCGCGCACCAACTCGGGCTTGAGCGAGGACGATTCCACCAGCGCGTCAAAAACTTTCGCGGGGCGCAGATTGGCAAAAACCTGCAGTTCGGCGCGCAGGCGCAAAAGCCCCGCCTCAGGTCGGATTGCAAACGGCACGCTATCCCATTTCGGCCCGCCGACGGAGCCGAACAGCACCGCATCTACCTCTTTGGCTTTTGCAACGGTCGCATCCGTCACCGGCACGCCATAGGCATCGATCGCGGCACCCCCGGCATGATCCTGGAATATGGTGAAGCTGGCACGGCCGGAGCTTTGCACCCAGTCCAGCACGCGCCGGGCCTGGGCCATTACCTCGGGGCCGATGCCATCGCCGGGCAGGAGCAGCAGGGTTTTATTCGGGATCATTGTTTCGCTCCTGCGTGAAGTCTGGGCTGCCAGGCCGGAATCCTGGCTTCATAGGCATCGATGGCGGCGGTTTTCTGCTCCGTCAGGCCGATATCATCCAGCCCGCCGAGCAGACATTCCTTGCGGAACGGATCGACCTCGAAGCCGATCTCCTCGCCATTCGGCCGCACCACCACCTGCCGCGCCAAATCCACGGTCAGGCGCGCATTGGTGCCAAGGCTGGCATCCTCCATCAGCGCGCCCACCACCGCTTCCGGCAGCATAATCGGCAGAATACCGTTCTTGAAACAGTTGTTGAAGAAGATATCCGCGAAACTGGAGGCAATAACGCAGCGAATGCCAAAATCCAGCAGCGCCCAGGGGGCATGCTCGCGCGAGGAGCCGCAGCCGAAATTTTCCCCCGCGACGAGGATTTCAGCATGCCGGTATCGCGGCTGGTTAAGCACGAAATCAACCTTCTCGCTGCCATCCGCCGCATAGCGCATATCCGCGAACAGGCTCTTGCCCAGCCCGGTGCGCTTTATGGTTTTTAGAAACCGCGCCGGAATGATTTTATCGGTATCGACATTGGCGATGTTCAACGGCGCCGCGATCGCGGTAAGGCGGGTAAAACGATCCATTATACCAGCTCCCGCACATCGGTCAGCACGCCCGTAACCGCCGCCGCCGCCGCCATGGCCGGGGAGACCAGATGCGTCCGCCCGCCCGGCCCCTGGCGGCCCTCGAAATTGCGGTTGGAGGTGGAGGCGCAACGCTGGCCCGGTGTAAGCTTGTCCGGGTTCATGCCCAGGCACATCGAGCACCCGGCCTCGCGCCATTCAAACCCGGCATCGATCAGCACCTGGGCGACACCCTCATCCTCGGCCTGGCGCTTCACCAGCCCTGAGCCCGGCACCACCAGCGCCCGCACCCCCGGCGCCACATGGCGGCCTTGGGCCACGGCGGCGGCGGCGCGCAAATCCTCAATCCGCGAATTGGTGCAGGAACCGATGAACACGACATCCACCGGCGTACCGGCGATTTTCTGGCCCGGCGTCAGCGCCATGTAATCCAGCATGCGCTGCATCTGCGCGCGCTTGCCCTCATCCGGCTCATTGGCGGGATCAGGCACAATGCCAGTCACCGGAATCACCGCCTCGGGATTTGTGCCCCAGGTCACCTGCGGCGCAATCCCGGCCGCATCCAGCACCACAACCTTGTCATACTGCGCGCCCGCATCGCTCGGCAGCGTCTTCCAATACGCCACGGCGGCCTCGAAATCCGCCCCGTGCGGCGCATAAGGCCGGCCTTTGATATACGCAAATGTCGTCTCATCCGGCGCAATCAGCCCGGCCCGCGCCCCGGCCTCGATGCTCATATTGCAAACCGACAAACGCCCCGCCATGTCGAGCGCGCGAATGGCCTCGCCGGCAAACTCGATAACATGCCCGTTGCCGCCCGCCGTGCCGATCGCGCCGATCACCGCCAGCACAATATCCTTGCCCGTGCAGCCGGCGGGTAAAACCCCATCCACTTGCACCAGCATGTTCTTCGCCGGCTTCTGCAGCAAAGTCTGCGTCGCCAGCACATGCTCAACCTCGGACGTACCAATGCCAAACGCCAGCGCGCCCATCGCCCCATGCGTGCTGGTATGGGAATCCCCGCACACAATCGTCATGCCCGGCAGAGAAATCCCCTGCTCCGGCCCAATCACATGCACAATGCCCTGGCGCGCATCCGAAATCGGAAAATACGGCACCCCAAACGCCGCGACATTCGCCTCCAGCGTCTCAATCTGCAACTTGCTCTCAGGCTCGTTAATGCCGTTCAGCCGGTCCGCATCCGTGGGAATATTATGGTCAACCACCGCAATGGTGTTCTCAACCCGCCGAACCTTACGCCCCGCCAGCCGCAACCCCTCAAACGCCTGCGGAGAGGTCACCTCATGCACCAAATGCCGGTCAATATAGAGAACGCACGTGCCGTCCCCCAACCGCTCCACCACATGCGCATCCCAAATCTTGTCGAATAAAGTCCGCGGCATCGAAACTCCGGCCTCTCTTGAGTTAAGGAAGGCAAGGGGCTCCGCCCCTTGACCCCGCTGGGGCCTGAGGCCCCAGACCCCCGCTAATTAAGGTTCTGGGAGGGAGGGGTAATCGCCCCCCAAGACCGGCGCAATATTCCAAGGTCAGAAGCGGCGATTACCCCTCCCTCCCAGAACCTAGACTAATGGGGTCTGGGCCTCAGGCCCAGTGGGGGTCGAGGGGGCGAAGCCCCCCGCCTTCTTACTCAGCAGCGGCTGGCGCTTCGACTTCGCGGGCTTTTTCGGCGATACGGGCGGATTTACCGCGGCGGCCGCGCAGGTAGTAGAGTTTGGCGCGGCGCACGTCGCCACGGCGGATGACGGTGATGTCCGAGATCACGGGGGCGTAGAGCGGGAAGATGCGTTCCACGCCTTCGCCGTAGGAGATTTTCCGCACGGTGAAGGATGAGTTGATGCCGCGGTTGGAGCGGGCGATGCAGAGGCCTTCGAAGGCCTGGATACGCGAGCGTTCACCTTCCTTCACCTGCACGTTCACGCGCAGCGTGTCGCCGGGGGCGAAGGGGGGGATTGGCTTGGTTGCGGTCAGCTTCGCGATCTGCTCGGCGTCCAGCGTCTGGATGATGTTCATGGGGCAGGGTCCTTTATCGTGTCGGGTGTTTAAGGCGCGTGTGCGCCGGATGCAAATCTGTCTGGCGCATGCACGCTATCGAGATATTGATTATAGAGGTCGGGTCTGCGGCTTTGCGTGATGCGCTCCGCCTGCGCCAGGCGCCATGCGGCGATGGCGGCGTGGTTGCCGGAGGTGAGCATTTCAGGCACCGCGCGGCCATTCCACACGGCCGGGCGGGTATAGTGGGGGTATTCGAGCAGCGGCGCGGAGAAGCTTTCCTCGAGGCCGCTTTCCGCATGGCCCATCACGCCGGGCAGCAGGCGGATCACGGCGTCCAGCAGCACGAGTGCCGCGAGTTCACCGCCGGAGAGGATATAGTCGCCAATGCTGATCTCCTCGGCCTGGCGCGCTTCGATCACGCGCTGGTCGATGCCTTCGAACCGCCCGCACACCAGTATGGCGCCCGGCCCGGCGGCCAGTTCGCGCGCGCGGGCCTGGGTGAGGGGCTTGCCGCGCGGCGAGAGGAAGATCAGCGGCCGGTCATCTTCCGCCTTGCCGCCTGTGGCGGCGACGGCGCCGATGGCGGCATCGACCACATCCGCGCGCATCACCATGCCCGCCCCGCCGCCAAACGGCGTGTCATCCACGCTGCGGTGGCGGCCGAGCCCGAAGTCACGGATGTCCGTAACGTTCAAGCGCCATTTTTGGTCCGCCAGCGCCTTGCCGGCCAGGGAGTCCCCCAGCGGGCCCGGAAACATCGCGGGAAAAATGGTCAGGATATCAGCGCGCCAGCTCATTGCGCTTCCCCCCGTACTTCGATCTCGGCGGGCGGCACGACGGTGACGAAACCACCGCCTACATTCACCACCGGCACGCAGGCCTTGGTGAAGGGGAACAGGCGCCCGCCAGGCGATAATTCCAGGCTGGTACCGGCACCGTAATCAAGCACATTCGCAACCTTGCCGATCGCCTTGCCCGACTCGTCACGCGCTTCGAGCCCGATAAGATCCGTGAAGTAGAACTCTTCCTCAGCGGTCTCCGGCAACACGGCGCGCGGCACGAACAGCTCGACATTCACCAGCGTCTCGGCCTCGTTACGGTCGGTGATCCGACGTTTTCCGGCAGGCGTGACCTCGCTGAGCCAGGCGACATTCTCATGCGCCCAGTCGAGCGCAAACCGCCGGCCCTTGCGGTCGGTGAGCGTGTATGTTTCCAGGGCCTCGGGGGCTTCGCTGAAAACATTCACGCGCACCTGGCCACGCACGCCATGCGGCTTGCCAATCACGCCCATCAGGATCAACCGGTCGTCCATTATGTCTCTGGATTAAGCGGCGGCAGCGGCTTTGGCGCGCGCGGCTTCACGCTCCTGCGCCTTTTTCTTGGGCGCCGGCTGCTTGGTCTGCGCGGAGCGCACCGGGGCCTTGACCAGATCGGCCTTGGCGAGGAAGCGCTCCACGCGGTCGGTCGGCTGCGCGCCATTGCCGAGCCAATAGGTCAGGCGCTCGGTCACCAGCGTCACGCGCTCGGCATGGTCGGCCGGCAGCATCGGGTTATAGGTGCCGACGCGCTCTATGAACTTGCCATCGCGCGGGGCGTTCGCATCGGCGATAACGATATGATAGAACGGGCGCTTCTTGGCGCCACCGCGGGCGAGACGAATTTTAACAGACATGGTTGCTCCTTCAAGTGTAATTCAGTAAAATTTCAAAACGGTCGGCGGCCGCCGGGTTTGGCCCCGCCACCCATGGCCGACTGCATCTGGCGCATCATCGCCTCCGCCCCGCCGGCCTTGTTCATGCGCTTCATCATGGTCGACATGTCGTCGAACTGTTTCAGCAATTTATTCACCTCCTGCACGGAGGTGCCGGAGCCGGACGCAATACGTTTCTTGCGGCTGGCCTTCAGAATATCGGGGCTGCGGCGTTCCGCCGATGTCATCGAGCTGATGATGGCGACATGTTTCTTGAACACCGTCTGGTCGAGATTGGCGCTTTCGAGCTGCTGCTTCATCTTGCCCATGCCGGGCAGCATGCCCATGATGCCCGAGAGCGAGCCCATCTTGGAAATCTGCTTGAGCTGCGAGGCATAATCCTCAAGGTCGAACTTGCCCTTCGCCATTTTTTTGGCGAGTTTCTCGGCTTCCTTCTCATCGATATGCGCGGCGGCTTTTTCCACCAGCCCGACAATATCGCCCATGCCCAGGATACGCCCGGCGATCCGTTCCGGGTTGAATTCATCGAGCGCATCGAGCTTCTCGCCCATGCCGGCCAGTTTTATGGGCGCGCCCGTAACCGAGCGCATGGACAAAGCGGCACCACCGCGCGCATCGCCGTCCAGCCGCGTCATCACGATGCCGGTAACGGTAAGCGCCTCGTTGAAGGCGGTGGCCGTGCTCACCGCATCCTGCCCGGTCATGGCATCGACCACGAGCAGCGTCTCGGCCGGGTTCACCGCATTGCGGATCGCCTTGACCTCTTCCATCAGCGCGAGATCGATGGAGAGGCGCCCGGCCGTATCGAGAATCACGACATCATAGACTTCGCGCCGCGCCGTATCCATGGCGCGGTGTGCGATCTGCAGCGGCGTCTGCCCGGCGATGATCGGCAGACAGGCCACCTCCGCCCGCTGCGCCAGCTGCTCCAGCTGCAACTGTGCCGCCGGGCGCTGGGTATCCAGGCTCGCCAGCAATACTTTACGTCGCTCGCGGGTTTTGAGCCGCAGCGCGATTTTCGCGGATGTCGTGGTCTTGCCGGAGCCCTGCAGCCCGACCATGAGGAAGGGAATGGGCGATGCCGCATTCAGGTTCAGCGGCACAGGCGCGCCACCCAGAGCCTCGATCAGCGCGTCATTAACGATTTTAACAACCATCTGGCCGGGCGAGACGGAGCGCAGCACTTCCGCGCCAACCGCCTGTTCCTTCACCCTGGCCACGAAATCCTTGACCACCGGCAACGCCACATCGGCATCCAGCAGCGCCAGGCGGATTTCCCGCATCGCCTCATTCACATCGGATTCAGACAGCGCCCCGCGGCGGCGGAGCCGGTCAAAAATATCCGAAAATTTGCCCGACAGGCTGTCGAACATGAGGCAAAATCCTAAACGGCATAAAATAACAGCACAAAACACGCCGTGGTGCGAACCCTCGCAGCACGACGTTTTGCTCCGGCGGCTCTACCCCCCGCGTGCCTCAAGAGTCAAGCGGCCTGCGCCGCCGCCATTTGCAGCACCGCGCCGTCCAGCGCGCGGCGCAGCGTTATTTCGCCATCCGCCTCCGGCAGCGCCACCACAAAGCCGTGGCAGCCGCTGCCCAGCCCGGCGGCGCGCAAATCCGCCCGGTAGCGATTGGCCACCACGCGCGCCAGAATCTCGCCGCCGCGCATCGCCAGCAGCGTCACCGGCACGTCCGGGGCCGCCGCGCATTGCGCCCAGCCGGCGTACAGGCCCTGGCCCATATGCTCCACCGCGCCGCGCAGCGTGCCCGCCCCTTCCGCCGGCGCCACCACCCCGGCCCGGCTGTTCACGAAATGCTGCAACGCCTGGAGCGCCACCCCATCCTCCACGCGCGGCAGGCAGGCCGGTCCGGTGCTATCCTCCCCCGGATACAGCGCAAAATACTCCGCCGCGTTCTGGAACCAGCCGCGCGGCGTCTCGTTCAGGTAGCTCTCGCTCCAGCATCCCTCGGAGCGCAGCAGCCCATGCCGCTCCAGCTCGATATGGATGTAGCTCACCGCCCCCTCTTGCGTTGGCTGGGTCACGCTCACCCCGTTCACCAGCCGCCAGGCCGGCACCAGCACATCCGCGAGGCAGACGCCGTGCCCCGGCGACACGGTAAGCAAGCGGGTGGGCACGCCATCGCCCAGCGCGCCGGGAGCGAAATTCACCGGCAGCATCAGCGGGTTGGACCCGAGAAACCGCCCCTCATAGGCACTGCGGCCAATCCATTTGATCCGCCGCACACCTTCCCGCGTCACCACCTCATCGCCGATCGCCAGCCGTTCCACCGCCACCGCGCCGCCCGGCGTTTCGATTAGCGTACCGGGGCAGAAACAGGCGACATCGAAGCCGAGCGCCGCGATCAAGGTCTGATCCACCGCGGACAGCGTGTTCGCCACGCCGACAATGGCGAATGCATCGAACGCATCCGCCGGCACGGTTGTCGACCAGTCGTAATAATCGCTGATGGTGGAATAACTCGCCAGAGCGGTGGCGCCGTTATCGATCGAGAAATAGGCCGGGGGCGAGTTGCCGGTGGACGAGTTGGCGCTGTTCTCCAGCACACCGGCGGAGGAGAACCGGAACAGATCCATCAGGCTATAGGTCGAGCCGTCGCCCCAGCCGCTGCGGCCCAGGGCATGGACCAGCTCGTGCAGCGCCACCCCGTTGAAGTCTTCCTGGCCTGAAACGGCGAGATTGGTGGTGCTGAAATTAAGCGTCGTGCCGCCCGTGCCGAAGATCACACTGCCATCGGGCACGGAGGTGCCGCTCATAAGCCCCAGCGCCTCGGCCTGTGCCTCGGACAGGTATACGCTGGTCCCGCCGGTCGGGTCGCTGGCCGGCATGTCCGCCGCGGCTATGCGCGCGGCGGGGCTCGCGGCATGGGCGCGCAGCGCGTCCACCACCCGGTTATAACCGTAGCCCTGGACAATTTGTGGCCCGCCCTCGCCGAGAATATGCCCGGAACGGTCCCATGACACATCGATGCTCACCGTGATGTTATCGGTGATCAGCGTATCAAGCTCCTGGGCGGCGTAGTTCAGCGCGGCGGTGAATGCCACCGGCGCGTAGGAGGTGGTCGAATCATAAATCAGATTGATCTGCATACGGGCCTCGTGGATTCCCACTAAGCTAGTTAGTCGGCCAATGCTACGGAAGTGTTAACCATCCAGCGCGGCGCGCAACCGGGCGGCGGCTTCCCCCGTATAGACCCCCTCCCGCAGCAGCAGGTCGATGAGCACCAGCGTGACGTTGAATTTGAATTCATCCGTGTGGGACAATACCTCCGCCACGCGCGGCAGCGGCCACAGGGCGAAGGATTCGACCTCGCCATCCATCGGGCACGGCTCAAAATCCTCTGGCAGATCAATATCATAGGCGTAGAGCACGTCGCGGCGCAGTCCTTCCGGCCGCTCCATGTCATAGCGGAACACCGCCACCTGCCGGGCCTGCGCCGCCAGCGATTCAGGCAGCCCGGCCTCTTCCCCGGCCTCTTTCAACAGTGCCGCGAACGGCGTGTACCCGGCCGGCACCCCGCCCGCCACCAAGTGATCGAGCTTGCCCGGATCGAGTTTTTTATCCGCCGCGCGTTTCGCAACCCAGAGATGCACACCATCCGCCCGCCTCACCAGCCCGTTGAGATGCACGCCGACCCCGATCACCCCGAAGCTCGGCAAAGCGCCGCGATCGAGCACGGCAAGGCTCGGCCCCCCGGCATTTTCCCGCACGTCGAAATCCTCGGCGCGGCGCGGCAGGCCCAGCGCGGCGGCCAGCTCATTCAGGCGCCGCAGCAAGGGCTCGGCCATGTCCACGCGGCCCGCCGCCACGCGCAGCCCGGGTTCCACGGCCGCCAGCCGGGCGGCATTGGCCGGGGTGAGGTAGCCGATATGGTGCGGCCCGGCGTAAAATGGCAGCCGTGCGCCGGGCAGTTCGGCCGTGCGGCAGGCTGCAATGTGCGCGAGGAGCTTTGCAATTTCCGTATCTGATGCCATGTGCGCTGCATGACCCGTAACGCCGCCCGTGCCAACCCCCATCTCACGCCAAACCCCGCCGCCAAAAATACCCGCGGCTCGTTTGCCACAGTCGTCTCGCTGCTGCCTTATCTGTGGCCGAAGCACGAACCCTGGCTGCGCCTGCGCCTCGTGCTGGCCGTCCTCTCGATGCTCGTATCCATCGTGGCGAACGTTTATGTGCCGATCCTGTTCTCCGATGCGGTCAACCAGCTCGCGGGCAAAGCCGGGGTGCTCATCGTGCCGGCCGCGCTCATCATCGCCTATTCTGTCATGCGTATAACCGCCGGGGCCTTTGGCGAGCTGCGCGACGCCCTGTTCGCGGCGGTGCAGATGCGCGCCTCCCGCGTCGTCGCGCGCAAGACCTTCGAGCATCTGCACGCGCTCTCCATGCGCTTCCACCTGGACCGCCAGACCGGCGGGCTCTCCAACATCATTCTGCGCGGCACGCTCGGCATCCAATCCGTGCTGCGCCTCGCCACCTTCAACCTGCTGCCGACGATGATCCAGCTCCTCGTCACCATCGGCATTCTGTGGCGCATCTTCAATGTCTGGTACGCGCTGATCACCTTCATCGCCATCGGCTTCTACGTCGCCTTCACCTTCTCCTTCACGGCCTGGCGCACCAAATTCCGCCGCGCCATGAACGAGACCGATAACGAGGCGCAGACCAAGGCCATCGACAGCCTGCTCAATTTCGAGACGGTCAAATATTTTGGCAATGAAGCCCATGAGTCCCAGCGTTTCGATAAAAGCCTGGCCCGCTTTGAGATCGCCTCGGTCAAATCCCAGGTTTCGCTCAACGCGCTCAACGTCGGCCAGGCGGTCATCATCTCGGTCGCCATGGCGGTGATGATGCTGATGGCGGCCAATGGCGTCGCCTACCACCACATGAAGATCGGCCAGTTCGTGCTGGTCAACACGTATCTGATGCAGCTTTATATCCCGCTGAACTTCCTCGGCTTCACCTATCTCACCCTCAACCAGGGGCTGATCGACATGGAGCAGATGTTCTCGCTCCTGCGTGTCGACCATGAGGTAACGGACAAGCCCGGCGCGCTCGTGCTGGCCGAGCATGGCGCACCGGCCGAAATCCGCTTCGAGGATGTACATTTCGCCTACAACCCGGACCGCCAGATCATCAAGGGCATCAGCTTCACGGCCGCACCGGGCCGCAAGATCGCCATTGTCGGGCCCACCGGCTCGGGCAAATCCACCATCTCGCGCCTGCTGTTCCGCTTCTATGACACCACAGGCGGCGCCGTATCGGTCGATGGCCATGACGTGCGCGACTACACCCAGGGCTCGCTGCGCGGCGCCATCGGCGTGGTGCCGCAGGATACCGTGCTGTTCAACGACAGCATATTCTACAACATCGCCTATGGCCGCCCCGGTGCCACGGTGGAGGAAATCGAGCAGGCGGCGCGCTTTGCCCAGGTGCATGATTTCATCGTCTCGCTGCCCCAGGGCTATAAAACCAAGGTCGGTGAGCGCGGGCTGAAGCTTTCGGGCGGCGAGAAGCAGCGCGTCGCCATCGCCCGCACCATTCTGAAAAACCCGCGCATCCTCATCCTGGATGAAGCCACCTCGGCCCTGGATACCCATACCGAGCAGGAAATCTCCGCCGCCCTGCGCCAGGTCGCCTTCGACCGCACCACGCTGGTCATCGCCCACCGCCTCTCCACCGTCACCGATGCCGATGAGATACTGGTGCTGCGCGGCGGGCTGATCGCCGAGCGCGGCAGCCATGCCGGGCTGCTCGCCATGGGCGGGGTCTATGCCGGCATGTGGGCGGCACAGCAGGTGGAAAGCGAAGATATCGCGCTGCCCGAGGTCGCCGAGTAGTTCGCCGCGTAAAATGCGTGCTGGCAGCGGCGCGCCGAGACCCTAGATATAGCCGGAACAATGGAAAATCTGATGAGCGACAAACAATCCCCCCCCGAACGTGAACTCAACCATGCCGGTTCGGTGGTCGATAAGGCCATAGAATACATGGTGAGCCAGAACCTCTCGGAACTCGCCATCGCCTCGGCGCTGCTCGGCGGCGCCATGGGGCTGCTCACCCGCGTGCTGCCGGATGATGTGGTGGTGCAGATCCTGCAGAACGCCATCGAAAGCGTTGAAAGCGGCGAGATGCGCAGCGCCTCAGGCCACGACCACGCCGGCTCCGCGTGAAATCTGTCCTGGCGGCCGCTTACGGGCGGTTTCTGCGCGCCGGTGCTCACGTGCAAGCGCACGCTGCGCTCCGGTGCTCGCTAAACGCCCGTAAGCGGCGGCCAGAACAGATTTCACAGCCGGTGCCTCTCTTGACGTCTCGGGTGCTTTTGCCCATAAGCCGGGCTTCCAATTCCGGGGCTGGCGTGAGCTGGCCCCTTATTATGTGTGTTTGAGGATAGAGCTATGGCCCGCCGTTGCGACCTGACCGGAAAGACTGTGCAAGCTGGCAATAATGTCAGCCATGCCAACAACAAAACCCGCCGCCGCTTCCTGCCCAACCTGCAGGACACCACGCTGCTATCCGACGTTCTGGGCGCGGTGCGCCTGCGCCTTTCCACCCGCGCGATCCGCACGGTGGAGCATAATGGCGGGCTGGATGCGTTCCTGCTCTCGCAATCCGATGCCAAGCTGACCGTCGAAGGTCTCGGCCTCAAGCGCCGCCTGCAGAAGGCCTCCGCGAAAAAAGACGCCAAGGCAGCCTGAGTTCGGCCGCTAACGGTAAACCCGCCGCGGGGTCTGTACGAGGCTCCCATGCTCATCCGCGTTACGAGAACCCTCCAGATTGACGAGCGCGATCTGGAGGAAAATTTTGTCACATCCTCCGGGCCGGGCGGGCAGAATGTCAACAAGGTTGCCAGCGCCGTGCTGCTGCGCTTCAACCTCGCTGCCTGCACCACGCTGCCGGAGCCGGTCAAACACCGGCTCGCGAACCTTGCCGGCCGGCGCCTGACGCAAGACGGCATCCTCAACATCCAGGCCGAACAATTCCGCGACCAGCCGCGCAACCGCGCCGATGCAAGGGAGCGTCTGTTCGCGCTCATCCGCGAAGCCGCCATCGTGCCGAAAATCCGCCGCCCGACCAGGCCGACCAAAGGCTCCAAAACCCGGCGGCTGGAGGCCAAGAGCCAGCGCGGCGACATCAAGCGCCAGCGCCGCGGCGGGGATGAGGGGTAAAAGCCGGCGCCCTCTTGCCGAACCCCCCCTTAACCGCCTACCACCCCCACCAGATCACGGTGGCCCGGCAACGGGCTTAAACGGGAACACGGGGCAAAATCCGTGGCTGCCCCCGCAACTGTAAGCGGCTTAGGGCCTCCAAATGCCATTGCCCCCGGGCGAGAAGGCGGCGGCGCAAAACTACCGCGAGCCAGGAGACCGGCCGGGATCGAGACATTTGCGCGTTTCCGGGCGGGGTGCACCGGGCACGAAGGGGTAACCAGTCCTCTAGCCTCTGTCGCCTTAGCCAAGGATTGCCGGATTTTCTAATCCTGCACGCGAAGAGGGATTCTGCCCCATGAAGACGATATTATGCCTGGCGGCCATGGTGCTGCCGGCCCAGGCCTACGCTCAGACCACGCCTCAATACGCCAATGGCAATCAGCCGATCATCGTCACCGCCACGCGCATTCCCACCCCCGTCGGCCAGGTCCCGGCGGATGTCACGGTGCTCACGCAGCGGGATTTTGCCGCGCAGGGTGATACCACATTGGCCCAGGCCCTGAGCACCGTGCCAGGCGTCAACCTCGTGCAATCCGGCGGGCCGGGCAATGCCGCGAGCCTGTTCATCCAGGGCAGCAATTCCGAGGACGTTCTGGTCCTGGTCGATGGCGTGCCGGTCAACGACCCGGCGGATGCCAATGGCGCGTTCAATTTCGGGGTCTATTCCCTGGCGGATATCCAGCGCATCGAGATCGTGCGGGGGCCGATGTCGGGGCTGTATGGCTCCAACGCGATCGGCGGCGTGGTCAACATCATCACCACGCGCGGCGATCAGCAGGCCCGGGCCGGCATTACCCTGGCCGGCGGCTGGCCGGCCCAGGGGCAGGGCAGCGCCACCCTCTCGGGCATGGCGGGGAAATTCGATTATGCCGTCAGCGGCGCGCTTGATGAGGAAGCCGGGTTCGACACCACGCCCAGACGCATGAGCATCTATACCGGTCAACGTGAACCCTACCGCGCGAAACTCGGTGCGGCGCAGTTCGGCTATCAATTGTCACCCGAGACGCGGCTGTATCTGGTTCTACGCGCCCAGAGCACGGATTCCGCCGCCCCGGATATCGGCGGCGTGCCCTATGACGACCCGACGAATTTTTTCTACAACACCAACCTGTTCGGCAAGCTCGGCCTGTCATCCGCGCTGCTGGATGGGCGGCTGACGACGGCGCTGTTCATTGCCGGGTTGAAAACCCGGCTGCACCAGATCGACCTGGCCGCCATCACCAACGCCATCTACACCGGCGGGCGCACCGATGCGCAATGGAACAACACATTGCGCCTGGACGATGCAGGCCCGCTGACGTTTTCCAGCCTATTGTTCGGTGCCGAGTACAGCGACGAGACGGCGCGTGGCAGTTATCTCATCACGAATGGCAGCTACAGCAGTAATTTTCGCGCCGCGCAGCGCAACTGGGCCGGGCATATCGGCCTGCAAACCACGCTCGGTAATCGCCTCACCCTCACCGGCGCCTTGCGCGACGATGCGGTTTCGAGCTTCGGCAACGCGCTCACCTGGCGGCTGGGTGGCGTGCTCGCCGTGCCCGAGGCCGATATCGACCTCAAAGCCTCTGTCGGCACGGGGTTTCTCGCACCCTCGCTGTTCGATCTGCATTACATCGATAATTACGGTGACATGGGTAACCCGAACCTGCGCCCGGAATACAGTATCGGCTGGCAGGCCGGCCCCGAGCTTCTGCTCCCCGCCTTCGGCCGGCGCGACTTCGCGGATATTTCCGCGACCTATTTCCAGAACCACATACGCAACCTCATCGCGGCCGTGGGCTATCCGTCGGTCGAGCAAAACATCAACCGCGCGAGCATCAGCGGGGTGGAGACGGATTACGCCTTGAACCCGGCTGATTGGCTGACTTTGTCGCTCAATTATACTTATACGCGCGCCGTCTCCGGAATGAATGGTCCGGCATTGCTGCGCCGGCCGCAGAATGAGGGCAGCTTCACGGCCGTGATTAGGCCGTTGCCGGCACTCTCCATTGTACCCCAGATGCAATATACTGGCCGATTCAATGACATTCTCTACGATAATGGCGGTAATTATCTCGGCACTGGAAGCTCCGCTCCGGGTACGATCGTCAACCTCAATGTCAGCTACCGGCTGAACAGCAAATTCAGCCTGTTCGCCACCGGCAAAAACATCCTCGATTCCAGGTTCGAGTCTGTGAACGGGCTGCAAATCCCCGGCGCCTCGCTGCTGCTCGGCATCCGCGCGGCGGTCGAGTAGCGCTGCCATATAGTCTGTCACAAAGCCCAGGTGAGCGTCTCGCGGCCGGTCCGGGAGTTTGCCCGCCTGGGCGGAGGCATCGCGTCGGCGGTTCAGGGCGACCGAAAATCCTGTATCTTTCATCTGAGCCATTGTATATCATTGCGCCAAACATCATCCGTCCGGGGCCCCCGAGCAACCGGACAAAGTCTCAAGGGCCCATCGCATGCACACAGCGTTTCTTTCTTCACTTCTGGCGCAGTATCACTGGTTGTTATCGCTCTATACCGGCATCGGCATTCTGGCGGTCACCCTCATCGGCAACCGCCTGCTGGCGCTGAACCCGACCTTCAAGGCGGCGGCCGAGCTCAACAAGGCGGCCTTCGCGCAAAAAATGGAGCGCCCTTCCTACGCGGCCAACCAGAAATGGAACCGCCAATGGAGTCTCCTGTATCTGGTGGTGATCTTCGGCCTGATCCTGCCCTTCTGCCTCACGCAGGCGGCGCAGCCCTGGTGGAAGATGCCGCTCGATATCGTCGTGATCCTGATGTTCTACGATTTTTTCTATTACTTCACGCATCGCTTTTTGTTCCACGATAGCGGCGTGTTCAAGGGCCCCTTGCTGCATATGCACGCGGTCCATCACCGCCAGCACAACCCCTGCCGCTGGGATGCAAGCTACATCCACCCGCTGGAAATCGCGATCGGGCTTGGCCTCTATGTCGCGAGTATTTTCGTGCTGTCGCGCTTCATGGGCCATTTCAACGTGGCGACCATCGTGATCACCTGGGTCGCCTTCACCGAGATCAACCTGCATAACCACGATCTATGGAATGTGGACCGCTTTCCGTTCCGCTACGTGA
>JAKBAV010000051.1 GCA_021826225.1 Pseudomonadota bacterium
GTATATAAGCGCATCGACACCTGCGCCGGCGAGTTTTCCTCCGCCACCTCCTATATGTACGGCACCTATGAAGGCAGCTACGGCACCCCGCTCTGCGAAGCCAATGTTTCCGACAGGCAGAAAATCGTCATCCTCGGCGGCGGCCCGAACCGCATCGGCCAGGGAATCGAGTTCGATTATTGCTGTGTCCACGCCGCCTATGCGCTGCGCGATGCCGGGTATGAGACCATCATGGTCAACTGCAATCCGGAAACCGTCTCGACCGATTACGATACCTCCGACCGGCTGTATTTCGAACCGCTCTTCGCCGAGGATGTGATCTCGCTGCTGCGCAAAGAGCAGGAAAACGGCACCCTGCTCGGCTGCATCGTGCAATATGGCGGCCAGACGCCACTCAAACTCTCCCAGGCGCTCGAAGCCGCCAATATCCCCATCCTCGGTACCACCGCCGATGCCATTGACATCGCCGAGGACCGCGAGCGTTTCGCGGCCCTGCTGCAGAAACTCGGCCTGCGCCAGCCGGAAAACGGCATCGCCCGCAGCCCTGAGCAGGCCGCCGCGATCGCCGAGCGCATCGGCTTTCCCATCATCATCAGGCCCTCCTACGTGCTGGGCGGGCGCGCCATGGAAATCGTCTACGACCCGAACGGCATGGCCCGCTACATGCAGGAGGTCGTGCGCCCGTCCGCCGATAATCCTGTGCTCATCGACCGCTATCTTAACGAGGCGAGCGAAGTGGATGTGGATTGCATATGCGATGGCGAGACCGTGTATGTCGCCGGGGTGATGGAGCATATCGAGGAGGCCGGCATCCATTCCGGAGATTCCGCCTGCTCCATCCCGCCCTACTCGCTCTCGCCCGCCATCGTCGCCGAATTGCGTGCCGAAACGGTTGCCATGGCCAAGGCGCTCGGCGTGGTCGGGCTGATGAACGTGCAATACGCCATCCAGAACGACCTCATCTATGTGCTGGAAGTGAACCCGCGCGCCTCGCGCACCGTACCTTTCGTCGCCAAGGCCACGGGCGTGCCGGTCGCCAAAATCGGCGCCCGGGTCATGGCCGGGGAAAAGCTCAGCGCATTCCAGCTCGATGATTCCGTCTATACCCGCCATGTCGCGGTGAAGGAGGCGGTGTTCCCCTTCGCCCGCTTCCCCAATGTCGACACGCTGCTGGGCCCGGAGATGAAATCCACCGGCGAGGTGATGGGGCTGGATACGAATTTCGCCCGCGCCTTCGCCAAGGCCCAGCTCGGCGCCGGGGTGGTGCTGCCGCTCAAGGGCACGGTGTTCCTCTCGGTCAAGGAGAGCGACAAGGCCGCCATCGTCCCCGTCGCCCGCCGCCTGGCCGAGCTCGGCTTCTCCATCATGGCCACCTCCGGCACGGCGCGGTGCATCGCGGAGGCCGGGATTGCGGTGAAACGCGTGAACAAGGTGCTCGAAGGCCGCCCGCATTGCGTGGATGCCATCCGCTCCGGGGAAATCCAGCTTATCGTGAACACCGCGCATGGCGCGCAATCGGTGAAGGACAGCTTCGATATCCGCCGCACCGCTCTCACCCATGCCGTGCCGAACTTCACCACGATCGCCGCCGCCAGGGCCACGGCGCATGCCATTGCGGCCTTGAGCGCGGGCACTCTTGAAGTCGCGCCGCTTCAGTCGTACTTTCCCCATTCTTTTTGAGCCGCCCCGGGGCTTATTCGGGCGGTTTGACGTGTCTCAGAGCCCTTGAGGAGAAGAAGTGCAGAAATTCCCCATGACCGCGTCTGGTCTCGTGGCCCTTGAAGACGAATTGCGGCATTTGAAGGCGCAGGAGCGTCCGGCCATCATCCGGGCCATCGCCGAGGCGCGCGCGCATGGCGATCTCTCGGAGAATGCCGAGTACCATGCCGCGCGCGAACGGCAATCCTTCATCGAGGGCCGTATCGCCGAGCTGGAAGAGATCACCTCCGCCGCCGAGGTCATCGACCCGACCTCGCTCTCCGGCGACACGGTCAAATTCGGAGCCACCATCCACCTGGTGGATGAGGATACCGATATCGAGGTCACCTATCAGATCGTCGGCATGCATGAAGCCGATGTGAAGCGCGCGCGGCTATCCGTCACCTCGCCGCTCGCCAAGGCATTGATTTCAAAGCGTGTGGGCGACACGGTGGCGGTGCCTGCCCCGGGCGGCGACCGCTCCTACGAAATCCTCAAAATCAGCTACGTCTAGAGAATGATCACCTTCGAGGACGTCCAGGCCGCCGCGGCGCGCATCAAGGGAAGCGTGCTGCGCTCGCCGTTTCTGCGCGCGGACGGCATTTCACGCGTGACTGGCGCGGAGGTGTATATTAAATACGACCATCTGCAGGCGACCGGCGCCTTCAAGGAGCGCGGGGCTGCCAACCGGATCGCTTTGCTCACGCCGGAGGAACGCGCGCGCGGGGTCGTCGCCATGTCCGCCGGCAACCATGCCCAGGCCGTGGCGCGCCATGCCGCGCTGGCCGGTATTGCCGCCACCATCGTCATGCCCCGGCACACGCCGGCGACCAAGGTTACCCGGACCGCCGCCTGGGGCGCGAAAGTTGTGCTGCATGGCGAGATGCTGGCCGAAGCCGCCGCCGAGGCCCGCCGGCTGGAGCGCGAGGAAGGGCTGTTCTTCATCCACCCCTATGATGACCCGGCCGTGATGGCCGGCCAGGGCACCATGGCCCTGGAAATGCTGGAGGATGTGCCCGATCTGGATGCGCTCATCGTCGCCACGGGCGGTGGCGGGCTGATTTCGGGCAGCGCCGTGGTCGCGCGCCATATGCGCCCGGATTGCAAAGTCTATGGCGTCGAGGTGGAAAACTATTCGGCCTTCGCCCAGGCGCTGGCGGGCCAGCCCATCAATGTCGGCGGTCCGACCATCGCCGAGGGCATCGCCGTGCGCGATATCGGCCAGAACCCGCTGGAAGTGCTGAAAGCCCTGAATGTGCCGGTGCTCGTCGTTTCCGAACATGCGGTGGAGAGCGCCATCGCCATGCTCGTGGAAAGCGCCAAGCAGGTCGCCGAGGGGGCCGGAGCTGCTGGTCTCGCCGCGCTGTTCGCTTATCCTGAGCATTTTCGCGGCAAAAAAATCGGCATTTCCATCTGCGGCTCGAATATCGACCCGCGTATCCTGGCCAACACACTGATGCGCTGTCTGCTCCGCGATGGCCGCCTGCTACGCGTGGTGCTGGAAATGCCCGACCGCCCTGGCATGCTGGCCGAAGTGGCGAGCCGTATCGGCGCGCTTGGCGGCAATATCATCGAGGTCGCGCATCACCGCTTGTTCTCCAGCCCTTCCGTGCAGGACGCGCAGCTCGAAATCATGATCGAAGCGCGGGACTCCGGCCATGGCGAGGCCATTGAGGCGTCGCTGGCCGAAGTGTTCGTGCTGCGCCGGGTTTAACCCCGGCGCCAGCCTCAGGTTTTAGGGCCGAACGCCCGCGGCACTCGCCCGCTGCTCTGGCGGTCCAGCATCCAGCCCGGATATTCCGGCGGCAGGCGGCTCACCTCATCGAGCCGGGCCATTTCTGCAGCGCTCAGCACCAGATTGACGGCCGCCAGATTATCATCGAGCTGCGCCGTGGTTTTTGCGCCGATGATCACGCTCATCACATGCGGTTGCGCCAGCAGCCAGGCCAGAGCCACCCGCGCGACGCTCACGCCATGTGTCTCGCCGATCTCGCGCATCGCCGCCACGCAGGCCCAGCCGCGCTCCACATCCACCGGCGGAAAGTCGAAATCCTTGCGCCTGGCATTCTCAGGCGCCGCGGCCCCCGGCCCGAACTTGCCCGAAAGCAGCCCGCCGGCCAGCGGCGACCACACCATGAGGCCGAGCTTCTCCTCGTTAATCAACGGCACCAGCTCGCGCTCCAGATCCCGCCCGGCAATGGAGTAATAGGCCTGCAGCGTATCGAACCGCGCATAGCCCCGCGCTTCCGAAATCCCCAGCGCCTTGGCGATTTTCCAGGCCGCCCAGTTCGACACGCCGACATAGCGCACCAGCCCCTGGCGCACGAGATCATCCAAAGCGCGAAGCGTCTCATCAATCGGCGTCACCGGATCATTGGCGTGGATCTGGTAGAGGTCGATATAATCCATCTGCAGCCGCTCCAGGCTGCGCTTGACGCCATCGCAGATATGCCCGCGCGAGGCGCCGCGATCGTTCGGGCCCTCGCCCATCGCGCTGTACACCTTGGTTGCCAGCACCACATCCTTGCGCGCGATGCCGAGGTTTTTCAGCGCCTGGCCGGTGAGCGTCTCGGACTGGCCGAAGGAATAGACATCCGCCGTGTCGATGAAATTCACCCCCGCGCCGATGGCACGGCCGATAATGTCATCCACCTCGCCTTGCGGCAGCTGGCCGATCGCCTTCCACATCCCGGCTTCGGGATTACCACCGAAGGTCATGGTGCCCAGGCAGATTTCGGACACATAAAGGCCGGTGCGGCCTAGCGGCTTGTATTTCATGTTTCTGGTCCCTTCCGGTTGCGGGCGCGCGGCGCCGGCAGTCCTGCCCCACGCGCCACGGCGTTGACACTGGCACGTCTCTATCCCACCAGGAAGACGCGATGAGTTATGCCGTGAATGAGATTTTCTACACCCTGCAAGGCGAGGGCCGCCAGGCCGGACGCCCGGCGGTGTTCTGCCGTTTTGCCGGCTGTAACCTGTGGTCCGGGCGCGAGGCCGACCGGGCTGAGGCGGTCTGCCGGTTCTGCGACACGGATTTTGTCGGCACAGCCGGGCCAGGCGGCGGGCGCTTCGCCAATGCGGCGGCGCTGGCCGGGGCCGTGGCCTTGTGCTGGCCGCAAAACGCGGGCCAGAAACTCGTGGTGCTTACCGGCGGCGAGCCGCTGCTCCAGCTCGATACACCGCTGATCGCGGCACTTCATGAAGCGGGCTTTGAAATCGCAGTCGAGACCAACGGCACCATCGCCCCGCCGCCGGGCATAGACTGGCTCTGCGTCAGCCCCAAGGCCGGCGCGCCACTCGCCGTTACGGGCGGTGACGAGTTGAAACTGGTTTTTCCACAGCAAGACGCCGCGCCGCAGCTGTTTGAAACACTCGCCTTCACGCATTTCCTGCTCCAGCCCATGGACGGGCCGGCGCGCGAGGCCAATACGCAATCGGCGGTGCAATACTGCCTCGCCCATCCGCGCTGGCGGCTCAGCCTGCAGACGCATAAGATGCTGGGGATTCCCTGATGTTTGAACTCTCCAAACAATTCCGCTTCGAGGCCGCGCATACGCTGCGCCGCCAGGTGGATGCCGCGCCGAGCCGGCGCATCCATGGCCATAGCTATACGGCCGAGGTGACGCTGCGGGGGCCACGCGATGAGAACGGCATGGTGCTGGACCTCGCGCTGCTGGCCCGCGCGCTCGACTCCGCGCGGGAAAAACTCGACCATCATTTCCTTGATGAGGTGCCCGAGCTCGGCCCCGCCACCATCGAAAATCTCGCCGCCTGGATCTGGCGTGAAGTCGCCCCCGCCTGCCCGGGCCTCGTGCGCGTGGCCGTGTGGCGGGAAAGCTCGGGCGACCGCGTCAGCTATTTCGGGCCCGGAGCAGAATGATGACCGACAACGCGCTGGTGCTGTTTTCCGGTGGTCAGGATTCCACCACCTGCCTCGCCTGGGCGCTGGAGCGTTTTGCCCATGTCGAGACCATCGGCTTCGATTACGGCCAGCGCCACCGCATCGAGCTCGATGTGCGCCCCGCCGTGCTGGCGGGATTGCGCGGCATGGCCGGATGGCGGGGCAAGCTTGGCGATGACCATATGATCGACCTCGCCGTGCTCGGCCAGATCAGCCAGACGGCGCTGACCCAGAATGTCGCCATCGCGATGCAGGATAACGGTCTGCCCAATACCTTTGTTCCTGGCCGGAACCTGATCTTTATGAATTTCGCCGCCGCCATCGCCTACCGGCGCGGCATAAAAAATATCGTTACGGGTGTCTGCGAAACCGATTTTTCGGGCTATCCCGACTGCCGCGACGACACGATGAAGGCCGTGCAGCTCGCGCTGAACCTCGGCATGGAATCCCGCTTTGTCATCCACACCCCTCTGATGTGGATCGACAAAGCGCAAACCTGGAAACTCGCGCAATCACTCGGGGGGGATACACTCGTTGATCTCATCCGCGAAGAGTCTCACACCTGCTATAATGGCGACCGTACCCACCGCCACGACTGGGGTTTTGGCTGCGGCGCCTGCCCGGCCTGTGAGCTGCGCGCGCAGGGGTATGAAGGTTTTAAAGCCAAGGGCGGGTAAGGGCAGCGCCCGACATTTATTTCCGCCCCCGGCCCAGCTCCGTCACCACGCCATGCAGCGTATTCAACTCCTGCCGCGTCACCTCGCCGCGCTGGAAAAAATGCCGCAGATTGCGCACCATCCCCGGCCGCTTCTGTTCATTTCGTAAAAATCCCCTCTCATCGCAGGCGGCGATCAGATGCGTCATGAAATTATCCAACTCGCCTTTCGTCGCGGGCATCGTCTCATTCACCTGCAACTCGCGTGCCGGCTGCTCGGGCGCGCGCGCCAGCCACCATTCATAGCCGAACACCATGACAGCCTGTGCCAGGTTGAGCGACATGAAGTCAGGGTTGAGGTCGTACCGGATCAGGCTGTCGGCACAGGCGATATCCTCATTGTCCAGCCCCGTCCGCTCCGGTCCGAACAGCACACCGCACCGCAAGCCCCGTTGCCCGATCGCCACCACCTCCGCGGCACCGCCGCGCGCGGTGAGCACGGGCTTAATGATATGGCGTGGGCGCGGGCAGGTTGCGAATACGCGGTGCAGATCCGCCACGGCATCGCCAACGCTGTCAAAAACCTGCGCCGCATCCAGTATCCTGTGCGCGCCGGATCCGGTGATCCAGGCCCGGGGCTGCGGCCAGCCATCACGCGGGGCGACAAGCCGCAGGTGAAACAATCCGCCATTGCCCATGGCCCGCGCTACCGCGCCGATATTTTCCGCCAGCTGCGGGCGCACCAGCACCACCACCGGCGAGGGCTCCATGGGTGCCAGTTCCGCGCCGCCATCCCGCCCGGTCAAGTTTCTTTACTCGCCATCCGGCTCAAGCCTTACGCAATTCATAGGCGCCGCCGGGCTTGTCTTCAATGATGACACCATGCTCGCGCAGCAGAACATCACGAATCCGGTCTGATTCCGCAAAATCCCTCGCGATTCTGGCAAGCACCCGCCGCGCCACAAGGCCCTCAATCGCGCCCTCATCGATGCCGCCACGGAACCATTCTTCCGGACTCATATTGAACAACCCCAGAAGCTGCCCGGCGGCTTTCAGCGCCACCGCCCCGGCGGCATTGCCGGCCAGCGCCAGATCGGCATATTTATGCAATGCCGCGATGGCGCCTGGCGTGTTCAAATCATCCAGCAACGCATCGAATACCAGGTGCAGCGGCACCTGGCGGTCAACGGCATCGGGGTGCTGCTGGATGGCGCGGTAGAAGCGGTCCAGCTCCTTGCGTGCCTCGACCAGCCCGGCATCGGAAAAATCCAGCGTCGAGCGGTAATGCGAGCGCATCAGCATAAACCGCACGGCCTCGCCCGGCGCCTTTTCCAGCACGTCATGCAGCACGAGGAAATTCCCCAGCGATTTGCTCATCTTCTCGCCATTCACCAGCAACATGCGGTTATGCACCCATACATTGGCGAAATGGCTCCCAAGAAACGCACAGCAACTCTGCGCGATCTCATTTTCATGATGCGGAAAAATCAGGTCATCCCCGCCGCCATGAATATCGAAATTCTCGCCCAGATGGCGCCAGCTCATCGCCGAGCATTCAATATGCCAGCCCGGCCGCCCGCGCCCCCAGGGGCTGTCCCATCCCGGCAGGTCATCGGAGGAGGGCTTCCACAGCACGAAATCCCCGGGATCGCGCTTATACGCGGCCACATCCACCCGCGCCCCGGCAATCAGCTCTTCCGGGCTGCGCCCCGAAAACCTGCCATAATCAGGGTCTGAGGCGACCGCGAACAGCACATGCCCCTCGGCCACATAGGCGTGCCCGTTGGCGATCAGCCGCTCGATAATCGCGATGATCTCCGGCAGATGCTCCGTCGCCCGCGGCTCGATATCCGGCGGCAGCGTATATAGCGCCGCCATATCCTCATGGTACCAGCGTACCGGCCCTTCCGTGACCTCCTCGATCGAGACGCCGCGCGCCTTCGCCCGCGCGTTGATCTTGTCGTCGATATCGGTGATGTTGCGCACATAGGTCACGCGCGGATAGAGCCGGCGCAGCAGCCGGATGAGAATGTCGAAAATCACCACGTTGCGCGCATTGCCCAGATGCGCGCGGTCATACACGGTCGGCCCGCAGAGATACGCGCGTACATTGGCGGCATCGAGCGGTACGAACGCCTCTTTGGCGCGGGTGCGGGTATTGTAGAGCGTCAACTGGGTCATGGCCGCTCTTTTGGCTGGTTTGCCGCCCAAATCAAGCCATGTTGATTTTTTGGCCCGGCCCGTCCCAGATAGGGCCATGCAAAAAATCCTCGACACGGTGGACGCCCAGCTCGAAACCAGCCTGAAACGGCTTTTTGCGCTCCTGCGCATTCCCAGCATCTCAGCCCAGCCGGCCCACCACCCCGATTGCCGCCGCGCCGCGCTGTGGCTGGCCGATCTCCTCACCGATATGGGATTTACCGCCCGGCTCTCGGAGACCGCCGGCCTGCCAGGGCTCATCGCCACCCATCACGCAGCCGGACCGGATGCCCCGCATGTGCTGTTCTATGGCCATTACGACGTCCAGCCCGTCGATCCGCGCAGCCTCTGGCATTCCGACCCGTTCGATCCCCAGCTCACCGAGGGGCCGAACGGGCGCAGGATTGTCGCGCGCGGCGCGGTGGACGATAAGGGCCAGGTCATCAGCTTCCTGGAAGCCTGCCGCGCGCATCTCGCCGTTAACGGCAAGCTGCCGGTCCGGCTCACCATGCTGCTGGAGGGCGAGGAGGAGAACGGCAGTCCCTCTCTGCCGGAACTCCTCACCAATGAGCGCGCAACCCTGGAAGCGGCGGATTTCGTGTACATTGCCGATACGAATATGTGGGATGCCGCCACCCCGGCCATCACCGCCAGCCTGCGCGGCCTGGCCGCCATGGAGGTCCGCATCCACGGCCCCAACCGCGACCTGCATTCCGGCTTCTTCGGCGGGCTGGCGCTCAACCCCATTCAGGTGCTGGTGAATATTCTCGGCCAGCTCAAAGACGCGCGCGGGCGCGTGCAAATTCCGGAGTTCTATGACGGGATTGTGGAGGTTTCCCCGGAACAGGAACAGGCCTGGGCGCAGCTCGGCTTCGACACGGCCGGTTTTCTCGGCGGTGTCGGCCTCGCCACCCCGGCCGGAGAAGCCGATAAAATTCCGCTGGCGCAGATCTGGGCGCGGCCGACCGCCGAGATCAACGGTATCTATGGCGGGTATCAAGGTGATGGCAGCAAGACCATCATCCCGGCCCATGCCACGGCCAAGCTCACCTTCCGCCTCGTCGCCGGGCAGGACCCGGATAAAATCCACGAAAAATTCGCCGCCTTTGTCACCAGCCATCTGCCGCCGGATGCCCGGGCCGAGTTCTTCCCCGGCGCCGCCGCACCCGGCTATGGCCTCAACCCCAACGCGCCATTCCTGCGCGCCGCGCAAAAGGCGCTGGCGGAGGAATTCGGCAAACCCACCGCGCTGATCGGCTGCGGTGCTTCCATCCCAGTGGTCGAGGCCTTCAAAACTCTTCTCGGCCTGGACACATTGCTCGCCGGCTTCGGGCTGGATGATGATTGCGCGCATTCGCCGAACGAAAAATTCGACCTTGCCTGCTTCCATCGCGGCACCAGGGCGCATGCCAGGCTGCTGGCCGCGCTGGCGGCGGGCGGCTCAACCTGAACCCGGAGGCCAACATGCAGGTAGATTTCGGCAAGACCGCCCAGGACTATGCCAGGCACCGCGCCGGCTTCCCGGAGCGTTTCTTCGAGCGGTTATTCGTGGCCGGTTGGGCCAGAGTGGGCGTCCGGGCTTTGGATCTCGGCACTGGCACGGGCACTGTCGCCCGCGGGTTCGCACTGCGCGGCTGCCAAGTCACGGGCCTCGACCCTTCGGCGCCTTTGCTGGACCAGGCTCGCCAGCTCGACCATGCCGCCGGCGTCGCAATCGACTATGTGAACGCGAGGGCCGAGCAGACCGGCATGGCGGATCAAACCTTCGGGCTCGTCACCGCCGGCCAATGCTGGCACTGGTTCGACCGCCCCAAAGCCGCTGCCGAGGCAAGCCGCATTCTGGCGCCGGGCGGAAGGTTGATCATCGCCAGTTTCGACTGGCTGCCGCTGCCCGGCAATGTCGTGGAGGCGACCGAGCTGCTGATCAAATCCCATAATCCAGGCTGGCATATGGGTGGCGGCACCGGCATCTACCCGCGCTACTTTGCCGATATTTCCCAGGCGGGGTTTCAGGATATTGAAAGCTTCAGCTTCGACCTCGACGTCCCCTACAGCCATGAAGCCTGGCGCGGCCGCATCCGCGCCAGTGCCGGCATCAGCGCATCCTTAAGTCCGGATTCTGTCGCCGTCTTCGATGCGGCCCATGCCGCGCTGCTCTCAACCGCTTATCCCGCCGACCTGCTGGCCATCCCGCACCGCGTGTTCGTGGTTTCGGGCGTACGAGCAAGGTAGCCCCGCACTGGTCAGGCACGGGGGCTGCCAACAAACGCGAGAGCCCGCGCCCGCTACCCGTACCGAACCGCGTCGTGCAGCATTTCCACGGCGCCCGCCGCGACCAGCGCGACATCGAACCGTATCTCGTCCCGCGCCCAATCCTCATGCATCGCCAGCGCCAGGCTTGCCGCCTCCAGCAGGCGCGCCTGCTGCCGGGCCGAAACCGCATGGGCCGCATCCGCGAAACAGCCACGCGCCTTTACCTCGACGAAGATCAGCCGGGCCGCATCTGCCACGACCAGATCAATCTCGCCGGCGCCGGTCCGCAACCGCCGTGCGAGGATCGCAAAGCCTTGATCTTCCAGCTGCCGCGCCACCATCTCCTCAGCCGCGCGCCCCAGCGTTTCCGCCGCGCGACGTTTGGCCGGCGCACGCTGCCAAGCCAGAGGCGCGGGTGGTATAAAGGCCTGCCGAATGTCGGATCGCAGCGTCATGCCATCCGAATCACACGAAATGATTAATATTTCCCTAATTTCCGTGCGTTCCCCGAGGATCGCCACGACCCGCGCGGCTGGCCGGCGAATTCTTCGGCCATGGCAAGCCCGAGTGCCAGCAGCACGGGCCCCAGAAACACCCCCAGCGCGCCAAAGCTCAGCGCCCCGCCCAGCACGCCAACCAGCGTCACCGTATAGGGCAGCGCCGCGCCGCGCGCGATCAGCCATGGCCGCAGGACCGAATCCGCCCCACCGACCACGACAAAACAGTAGATCAGCAGCAAAAGCGCGAAGACCGGATGGCCCTGCGCCAGCATGTACAGGCAGAGCGGCACGTAAATCACCGTCGCCCCGGCCGGCACGATGGAGACGACGCCCGCCAGTACCGCGAAGAGGAGGGGCTGGGGCGCATGCAGAATTTCGAACCCAGCCGCGTAGAGCACACCCTGAAAGGCCGCCGTGCCGAGAATTCCCACCACGACTCCGCGCACCGTGGCCGCCACCAGGTCGAACAGCTCATCCAGCCGCGCCTCGTTGATCATGCGCGCCAGCACCAGCCGCGCCCGTGCCACAATCATTTCTCCCGTAAGGAAGAATACGAAGGCGAACAGCAGCGCCACCACCAAGTCGATCAGGCCATGCGTCGCGCGCACCAGCAGCTTGATGCCTGAATGCGCCAGCCCGTTGAGCATTGGCTGCAGCTGCGTCACCGTGCCGCCCAGATCATCGGCCGAATTATTCCAGAAATCGCTCAGCAGCCCACCCACCAGCGGGATTCTAAGCAGGAAGGCCGGCGCCGGCGGTAGCCCGTTCTGCAACACGCTGGTCACCCAGCCGCGACTCTCGCGCGCCTCCTTGGCGGCCAGCAGCGCCATGTGCACCAGCGGCACCAGCACCAGCCCCGCCACCACCAGCGTGATCACGACCGCCGCCACGGTGGGCCGCACATAGTGGCAGAACCGCATGTAAACGGGCCACAGGCAGTACACCAAAATCGCCGCCCAGATCATGGCTGGCACAAAAGGCAGTAAAATCAGCAGGCAGCCAAAGCCCAGGGCCACGGCCAGCGCCAACAGGATGATCCGGTCAGGTTTCATGATGTAGTGATGCCCGAGCATGCCCCCCGCCCGCAAGGCCAGGAACCGGGCAGGGCAGTCTCACGATCACGATTGCCTTTAATATTTTTCGACATTTCCGCTATGCATGGTTTTCTCTGGCGTGTTATCTTTTTTTATGAGATACTCTCACAGGTAATGCGACACATAAGCACACAATCTTTCCGGGATGAAAAGGACCTCCATGCGCTTCAATGAAATTGGGCAGCAATTGCGCGCCTACAGGATGGAATCCGGCTTGAAGGCGGAGGAGATTTCGGCCCGTCTCGGGGTCTCCCGCGCCGCGCTGTACCGTTACGAAAAAGGCGAGGTCATCAAGCTCGACACCGTTAACCGGCTGGCCGAGCTGCTGAAAATCTCGCCGCTGACGCTGCTTGGAATCGGCGTCGAATATTACGCCAAGCCGGTCGGCTATGCCGAACGCCTGCGCCAGATCGAGGAAACCTCGGACCAGATCCTTCAGGTCTTCGGCCCGCTCTGCTACCTCATATCCTCCGACCAGTACGATTCGATGCTGTCCCAGATGTTCGAGGAACACGCCGAGTCGATGGGCGCCGACCGCGCGACCGCGCGCGCCGCCGCCGAACAGCTCATCAGTGTGATGATTTCGCGAAAGCGCATGTATGCCTCGCGCAAGCCCTCCATCATCGGCATCCTCACCATTGGCTCCATCCAGAAACTCCTTGCTGAAGGCATCGCCCCGGCCGCCCATGTCAGCGACCAGCTGCGAGTCGCGGCGCGCGAGATCGCGGCGCGCGAGATCGAACTCGTGGCCAACTATATGGAGAGCGAGCCCATCGGCCTGCAGCTCGGGCTTATGGCGCATGGCGAGCCCAACGGCCCATTCACCCTGCTGCGCTCGCGTGAACGCGCCACTCTGGCGATCAACCCATTCCCCAGCGACTCGCCGCCCAACCTGCAATCCGGCGTCTCCATGATCACCAGCGCCGAGGACGCCGTGGCGGCGCATCAGCGCGTTTCCGAGCTGGCCTGGCGTGAGGCCGTGAAAGGCTCGGCCGCGGCGGAGCAGGTGCGCGGGCTCATCGCGGCCGCGCGGGAATGAGCCCACTGCTTTCCGCCCCGGCGCTCCGGCAGGCGGCTGGCGGGGCTGGCGTGAAAATACTGGATGCGACCTATTACCTCCCCCAAGAGGATAAGGACCCGCATGCCCTGTTCGCCCAGGCGCATATCCAAGGCGCGCGGTTTTTCGATATCGACGCCATTGCCGACCATTCCACGGGCCTGCCGCATATGCTGCCCAGCCCCGACATGTTCGCCGCCGCCATGGCGCGGCTCGGCATCGACTCGTCGGACCATGTCATCGTCTACGACCAGCGCGGCATGTTCTCCGCCCCGCGCCTGTGGTGGATGCTGCGGGTGTTCGGCCATGACCACTGCCAGGTGCTCGATGGCGGGCTGCCGGCCTGGATTGCCGCCGGCGGCGCGCTGGAAAGCGGCGAACCGTCGCCGCCGCCTTTCGCCACTTTTACCACCAGCTTCCGGCCCAAAATGGTGCGCAGCCTCGATGACATGCGCAATAACCTGAAAAGCCGCGCCGCACTGACGCTCGATGCCCGCGCCGCAGCGCGCTTCAACGCCGAGGCTGCGGAGCCCCGCCCAGGGACCAAAAGCGGCCACATCCCCGGCTCCATCTCGCTCCCCTTTGGCGAGCTGCTGGCCGAGGGACATTTTCTCCCGCCTGAAAAGCTCCGCGAAATATTCCTCGAACACGGCATAGACGGCGCCGAGCCGCTCATCGCCTCCTGCGGCTCCGGTATCACCGCCTGCGTGCTCGCCCTTGGCCTCGTCCAGGCAGGCTTGCCTGAAGCCGCGATTTATGACGGTTCTTGGGCGGAATGGGGTGGCCGGGACGACACGCCCATCGCGGTTTAGGGGGCGCGAACATGGTCAAGAAAATCGAAACGGCGCTGGTCCATGCCGGACGCAAGCCGACGCGCGACTATGGCTTCGTGAACCCGCCTGTGGTGCGCGGCTCCACCGTGCTGCATAAAAGCGTGGCGGCCAAAGCCGAGATCGGCCGGTACCAGTTCGAACCCGTCGAGATTTACGGCCTGTGCGGCAATTCCACCCATTTCGCGCTGGAGGCCGCCATTGCGGAAATCGAGGGCGGCAGCCATGCCCAGGTTACGGGCTCCGGCCTTTCCGCCATCACCGTACCGCTGCTCGCCTACCTGAAATCCGGCGACCACCTGCTTGTCCCCGACTCGGTCTACGGCCCCACACGCAGCTTTTGCGACCGCATGCTCCGCCGCTACGGCATAGCGACTACCTATTACGATCCGATGGCCAGGCCCGAGGATTTGCGCCCGCTCTTCCAGGCCAATACCCGCATCCTGTTCACCGAAAGCCCCGGCAGCCATACTTTCGAGGTCCAGGACATTCCCGCCCTCGCCGCCCTCGCCCATGAGCTCGGCGCCAAACTGTTTCTCGACAATACCTGGGGAATCCACCATTTCCAGCCCTTCACCCATGGCGTGGATGTCTCCATCCAGGCCCTGACGAAATATCCCGGCGGCCATTCCGACATCATCCTCGGCGCCGTGGTGGTGAATTCGGAAGCCGACTGGCACTGGCTGCGCCTTGGCGCGCTGGAACTCGGCAATTACGCCAGCCCCGATGATTGCTGGCTCGCCTTGCGCGGCCTGCGTACCATGCATGTCCGCCTCAAGGCCCAGGAGGCGGCAGGGCTGCGGATCGCGCAATGGCTGGAGCAGCGGCCTGAAGTGGCGCGTATTCTCCACCCGGCTTTTCCCTCCTGCCCCGGCCATGAATTTTTCGTCCGCGATTTCACCGGCGCCTGCGGCCTGTTCGGCATCGTATTCCAGCCGCGATACACCGCCGCAGATGTAGTGCGGATGATCGACGGCCTGAAACTCTTCGGCATCGGCGCGAGCTGGGGCGGTTATGAAAGCCTGGTGCTGCCCACCACCGGCACCATCCGGCGCTCCGCCGGCACGGGCATGTTCGAGGGTGAGATGGCGCGGCTCCAGATCGGCCTGGAAAACACCGACGACCTCATCGAAGATCTGGAGCAGGGTCTCGGTATCCTGCGCGCCGCATGAGCACACTACTCCCCGCCCCGCTCGCGGCGTTTCTCGGTACGATCGGGCTGGCCTTCATCATCGGGCTGGAACTGCACGCTTATCGCCGCCGCGGCAGCGCCAATCTGGCCCCCGAGGCGCTGGGCTTCGGCACCACCCGCACCGTCACGCTGCTCGCCGCCCTGGGCTTCGTGCTCTGGATCATCGCTCCCATTCTGCCCTTTGCCATCGGGCTCGGCGGGCTCTCACTGTTTCTGCTGCTCGACTACCGCAAGCGCATGAAATCCGGCGATTCATCGCTGCTGCCCAGCATTATCGGCATTCTCGCCTTCACCCTCGGCCCCGTGGTGCTCACCGCCCCGCTCGCCGTGCTGGCCGCTCTGGTCATCCTCATCCTGCTATCTCTCGGTGAGCAGGCGCAGATCCGCCGCTTCTCGGATGCTTTCCC
>JAKBAV010000052.1 GCA_021826225.1 Pseudomonadota bacterium
CTTCACGTTGCCGGATTTTGTCGCGCGAGGCGAACTCCGGCCGCTGCGCGACCCGCGCAATGCCGGTATCGATGATACATGACGGCGGGCTTGTGTAGGTTTTCTGTTCCGCTGCTACTCAGACCCCATATCCGGGCGGGCAAAAACACCGGCACCTCTTGACTTGGACGACATGTTTTTCTATTGGACACTATGTCCAAATTCAGTTTCTTGCGCGCCCCTTTATGAATGCCGTTGCCTCCCCGGCCGCGGTGGAGCGGCTGCAGGATAGCCGCCGGGCTTTCACCCGGAGCCGTTTGTGCGCGGCGGCGCGCGAGATGTTTTTTGCAAATGGTTATGCCGAAACCAGGATGGACCAGATCGCGCGGGCCGCCGGTACCAAGCGCTCGACTTTGTACAATCACTTCCAGGACAAGAATGAGATTCTTCAGCAAATTGCGGAGCAATATGGTGAATCTCTCAGCACCATCATCGCGCGGCTGGCGGGGCCGGTGCCATCCCCGACCGAGATCAGCCAATGGCTGAAGGATGTTGCCATCTTCACGGCGCAGGAGCGCACACCCACGATACTCCTGCTGCATCTTGGCAATGGCGTTGAAGTGCCTGAGACAGTCAGCAGCCTGGGCGAACGGCTGACACAGGCGTTCGCCGCACGGCTGCCGGCTTTCCGCAATGCGGTCGAGCCTGGTCCGCACCAGGGCCTGGCATCGGCACGCGCCAGAATGGTGATGCGCCAGATTGGTTTGGCCTGCCTGCATCACATACGCGAGCCCGAATCCGAACTCGCTGAAAACACGATGACAGTCGCCGCCGAAGCGTTTGAGCGCTTCCTGCAAGATGAATCAAAACCCTAATCCTCCATGCGCCAGCATGGCAACATGCTCAGGACCAGACGATGAAATTACCCGTTCGCTATCCGCAAATCGATTTTGAATCCTGTTTTCCCAAATGGGCGCCGGATCTCGAATTTTCGATGATGATGAATTCCAACTCCATCCTGCCGGCTCATCTCGAACCCTACATCATCAAGGTGTTCGCGCAGGCGAAGCCGCATCTCGACCCGGTGCGCGACGCAGCGCTGATCCGTGAACTGGATTGGTTCGTGGCCCAGGAGGCACAGCATTACCGTCAGCATATACGCTTCAACCGCGTTTTCCAGACCGCGCGCTACCCGGAAGTGGAAAAACTGGGCAAAGCCTATGCGGCTGATCTGGATGGTTTTCTCAAGAACCGTTCCCTGATCTTCAACCTTGCTTATACCGAAGGCTTTGAATCCGGCGGCGGCGTGTTCTACCGGCTCTGGTTTGAAAAACTCCGTGCGTTCAGAATGGGTGCCAATGAAGAGGCGCTAAAACTCTGGGACTGGCATTATGCCGAGGAGTTCGAGCACCGCGAAGTCGCCTATAAAATATATATGGCGGTTGCGGCGCGCGGCAATTGGGCAAGGCGCATCTGGTATGGTTATTTCTACCGCGTCTATGGCGTGCTCAGGATGATCGCCCACGGTACGCAATATTCGCGGCCCATCGCGCAGCATCTGCTGGAGGTCGAACGCGGGGATATGACGCCGGCGGAGGCTGCCGAGTCGAAAAAGCGGCACAAACGCCTGACCCGAAAAATCACCGGCATGACGATGGGTGGGTTGCTGGCGGTGCTCTCACCATTTTACAATCCTGCGCGCAAACCGCCGCCAAAGGGGCTCGATGAAGTGCTGCAGCAATTCGACACTGGAGGCAGCTCCGCCAAAATACCTGCCAAAGCCTAACACAATCCTATTTATGGAGGCTAGAATGACCGAAACTGAAGCAACGAAAGAAGGTTTCAAGATTTTCCGCAAGGCACAGGCGCCAAGCCTGATGCAGGCCGGCTGCATGAAGGTGGAGCCATATACCGATGTGCAGCGCGCCGGCATCAAATCCATTGTCGAGGCAGGGTTCCTCGATGGCGAAGAGATCAGGGTGCTGTGCAATATTCCGGGCTTCAGCCTGACACATGTCTGGTTCAAGAAGGATTACCCCCTGCCCCGGCACAGCCATGATGCGGACTGCCTCTACTACATCATCGCCGGCAACGTCCGCCTCGGCACCGAGGAACTTGGCCCGGGCGACAGTTTTTTTGTCCCCTCAGGCGTTCCCTACACCTATAAGCCGGGGGACCAGGGCGTGGAACTTCTCGAATTCCGGCACGCCAATCATTTCAATTTCGTCACTCTCGCGCATGGCGAGGCATTCTGGAAAAAAGCCACCGAAACTTGTGCCACGAATCGCGAAGCGTGGAAGACCGCGGAACGGCCGTTGCCCGTGGCGTAATGGCGAGGCCGGCCACGAAACGGCCGGCCTGTTCTTTCACCGGCGAAACGGCATAACCAGCGGTCCGCCGATTTCGACCGTGCGCTTGAAGCCAGGCGTTGCCTGCAAACGCTGCCAATAAGCGGCAAGCGCCGGGCGTTCGGCCAGAAACCCGCCGGCCTCCGCTACGGCCACGCAATAGGACATCTGCATATCCGCCAATGTCAGCTCCTCGCCCATGAGATAGGGGCCTGAGATGCCGGCGCTCACATAATCCAGCGCCTTGGCCACTTCTGGCCCGGCGAATTGCTGCACCGGCGAAGGTCCACCACCGCCCAATCCGCCAAGCAGGCTCATCAGCAGTGGCATCATTAATGAGCCTTCCGCATAATCCAGCCATTCATCATGCTTGGCGCGGGCGTCGCTGCCGGCAGGCGGCATGAAGCGGCCATTGCCATGGCGCTCCGCGATATACCGTAAAATCGTTGCCGATTCGACAATGGTAAGATCGCCATCGACAATGGTCGGGGCCTTACCCAGCGGATGCACCGCCTTGAGATCATCCAGCGCGCGCATGTTGGCGCCGCGCTGGTGCGTGACAAGCTCGTATTTTACGCCCAGCTCTTCCAGCAGCCAGATGATGCGCGACGAACGTGATGTGACGAGGTGGTGCAGATGAAGCATGGTTTCTCCAGGATGGCTGTGAGGGGACTCAGGGCCGGAGCAGCAATTTTGCCCCGGTCAATTTTTCATTGGCACGGCGCAGCACATCCGGATCGAGAAGATCAACCAGGCTGACTTCGGCGCTATACGTGGTCGCGAACGTGCCGGTCAGCCCGGTCAGCACGCGCGCCGTCATGCGTTGCTGCACATCCGCACCTGCCGACGCCAGAAAATGGCTGACGAGGAAGCCGCTCAGCCCCCAGGCCATGCCGATGGACGGCGGTACCTGAATGGATGAGGTATCGAGCCGGCCGTAGACATAGACGTGTTTATGCACCGGCGAACCATAGGGCGACCCACTCGGGGCCTTGCGATTCTGCGCGATCTCCATCGCCGTCATGATCGTGCCTGCGAGGCCGCCGCCGCCCACGGCGTCGAACGCGATTGTGGCGTCCGTCGAGGCGCAGGCTTCGGTCAGCCGGGTAAAAAACGAGTCGTCGCCGGACGAGATTGCGTATTCCGCGCCGCCGGAACGCAGCGCTTCTTCCTGTGCTGCGCGGCGCACAATGTTGATGAGTGGAATATTATCTTCGGCGCAGATGCGCTGCAGCATCCCACCCAGCGTGGAGGATGCGGCGGTATGCACAAGCGCCCGCGCGCCATCCCGCCGCATCACCTCGGTCATGGCGAGTGCGGTCATCGGGTTGACGAAGAAGGCGGCACCTTCGCGCGGGCTGACGCCCTCGGGCAAAAGCGTCACATTCGCCGCCGGCACAATCCTGTAGTCGCCAAACATAGCGCCGCCGAAGGTGGCGGCGCGTTGCCCGACCAGCGCCGCACCCGGCGTGCCACCGGCGGCAACAATGGTCCCCGCCCCTTCATTGCCAGGTTCAATCGGCTTGCCCATGCGGGCTGCCGCCATGGGCCGGGCCAGATCATGCAGCGGCATCCGCACCGCCGGCAGTTCGCCGCCTTTGATCCGCTCGGCGCGGGAAAGATCGCCGCCCATCAGCATCATCCCCATATCCGAGGGATGCAGCGGTGCCGCCTCAACGCGCAGCAGCACCTGATCCGGCGCCAGTGCCGGCAGGCTTACATTTTCGAGGCGCAGCTCCAGCAGGCCGCCATCAATAACCTCGCTGACGAGCCGACGCCGTGTCGTGAAAGACATGGTTGTTTCCCTTCTGAATTTGCTGCGGTTCCGACGTTATATCACGAGGCTTGGCGCGCCGATTTATACAATGCGATAATGTCCGGCTGGCCGGTGTGGGCGGAGATGCCGCCGTCGGCAACAAAATTCTGGCCGGTGACGTAGGAGGCGCGGTCACTCGCCATAAAAGCGATGACCTCGGCGATTTCCTCAGGTGCCGCGGGCCGGCGCATCGGCACCGCGGCGATGAAGGCATCGCGCACCGCCTGGGAGGAACGGTTGGTGAGCGGTGTTGCCGTATAGCCGGGGCTGACCGCATTGACCCGCACGTCGTCACGCGCATAGTCAATGGCCAGGTTTCGCACCAGGCCGAGCAGCCCCGCCTTGGCCGCGTTATAGGCCGGAAAACTATAATCGGCGGCAATGCCGGAAATCGACCCCGTGCAAACGATATTGCCCTTTGTGGCGGCCAGAGCCGGCATAGCCGCGCGTGAGGCCAGAAACACGGCATCGAGATCGACGGCCATGACCTTGCGCCATTCCTCGAAGGATAGATCCGTGGCGCGGGCCAGCGAGCCGATGCCGGCATTATTGATCAAGATATTCAGCCCACCGAGCTTTTCGATGGCCTCCGCCACCATCGGCTCCACCTGGGCACTTTCCGCCAGGTCTGCCTGCAGCGGCACAATCGCCGCACCCAATTCCGCCGACAGCGCATTCAACCCGTCCAACGCAAGGTCACATGCCGCAACGCGGGCGCCGCGCTGTACCAGCAACCGCGTGACCGCCAGGCCGATGCCGCTGGCGGCACCGGTAACGATTGCCAATTTACCTTCAAATTCCATGTTGTTCTCCGGGACGTGTTTCCTGTTTTGATTCTGGGCGAACCAACGTTTGAGCGATTTTCGGCACGTAACCTAAAAGCGCCCGAAGCGGGTTTTGGAAGCCCATGCGGAAAATTCCGCCCTGGCGATACCATGCCCGGCAAACTTGCGCCGTCGCTGCTGTATGATGCCTTCTCATGGGAACAAAAGCCGAGGAACGCGCAATGGACTCTCATACCGTTAACGGCGCCTTGAATTTTGCTGCCGACCGCACCAATGGCGGGAAATGGAGCAATACCGACCGCAGCCGCACGACCCAACTCCTTAAGTCGGAACAGGTCATCTTTGAAGACGCTCGCTATCTGACGTCCGCACCTTCACTTGAACGCGAAGGTTTCCAGAGCGTGCATCTTCCGATGCAGGCGCCGGATTGGACTGATGCGGAATGGGTCGCCCAAACCTACCTGCCGAAATCGATGGAGCTGGTGCGTGAACTCACCGGAGCCAGGCATGTGGTCCCGTTTTTCCGCAACGGCGTGCTGATCCGCGATACCGGCAGCACCGCGCACGCGCCGGCCGCCGAATTCGTGCATATCGACCAGACCGGTGAATCGGCGCGCCCGTTTCTTGAAGCGGCGGTGGATGAAAAAATCCTGCAATCCTACAGCCGCATCAAGATCTTCAATATCTGGCGCCCGATCACGCCGCCGCCGCAGGATGTGCCGCTGGCGATCTGCGACCAGCGCACACTCGACAGGAATGATCTGGTAACAGGCTATACGGTAGAGCCGAATTTCCCGGATGGCGTCGCCTATCTGACCTCCGTGTTCAATCCGGAACAAAAATGGTATTATATTTCGGATCTCACCCAGGACGATGCCGTGCTGTTCAAAGGTTACGACAGCGACACCACGGAACCCGTGAGCTGCCTGCACGGTGCCTTCCGGCAGCCCGTGCCGCCGCCGGGTGCCGTGCCGCGCGCCAGCGTGGAATTCCGCGTTTTCGCGTTTTTCGACGCGTGAACCGCTAGCGCATCGCCTCGGCCAGCAGCGACCGCACATCCGCGAAACATCCTTCGAGATCGGTGCGGGCGCTAGGCACGGCGGTTAACTGGCAGAAGGCACCGTGGATCAGCCCGCGCCCTTCGCGATAGCGAACCGATACACCGTTTGCGATGAGTTTTGCGGCGTAGGCCCGCGCCTGGTCGCGCAGCGGATCGCATTCACAGGTGAATACCATCGCCGGGGGGAGTGCCGCAAAATCCGGAGCAAAAAGCGGCGAGGCCATTGGTGCGGCGCGGTCCGCGGTGCCGTAATACGCCTCACGAAAAATCCGCATCATCGGCCGTGTCAGCAGGTAGCCCTCAGCGAAATCCTCCATCGAGCCGCCCGCGGCATCCGCCTCCACCGAGGCATACATCAGCCATTGCAGCAGCAGCGGCACGCCGATCTCACCCGCGAACTGGCCGCTGATGGCCGCCAGCGTGCCGCCGGCACTGTCCCCCGCGACGATGATCCCGGTAACCGCATGCCCGATTTCAGCAGGCGAGCCGGCGAGCCAGCGCAGCGCCGCCCGCATGTCGTCCACAGCGGCCGGAAATTTATGCGCCGGCGCCAGGCGGTAGTCGATCGCCAGCACCGTGATGTCCAGACCCCAGGCGATTTCGGAGGCCAGGCCGCGATGCGTGTCGAGATTGCCTGTTAAAAATCCTCCGCCATGCAAAAACAATACAACCGGGCGGGGCGCGCCGCCGGCGGGCTGGCGCGCGTACAGCCGCGCCGCCATGGCACCGCCCTGCCCGTCCCGCAGCACCAGATCCTCGACCCGCGCCAGCCCATCGCGCAGCGGATCCGCATTGGCCAGCAGGGTCGGCTGGACCATGCCATAGAGCTCTTCCGGGGAAACCCCCTCGATCGGCGGACGGCCCAAAGCCGCGATGAGCGCGATCACCTGCGCCGCCTCGGGGCGCAAAGGCGGGATGCGGCTCATACCGTCACCGCGCGCGGGCGCTCATCGAAATCATTGAAATCCGGCACGGCGAGTTGCGCCTGCAGATCGGACAGAGTGATCGGGTTCAACGTCGGCACGCCATCCTTGTCGAGATACCAGCTCTGGCAGCCGCCGGTGCCCCAGACCGAATTGCGAGCCTGTGTGCGCACATCCTCCAGCCAGTTGCGCGCGGCATCCTCCCGGGGGGCGATGAGCACATCCCGCTGCACGATGCGTTTGATCAGCTGCAGCAGATATTCCACCTGTGTCTCCACAATGCCGACCACCGAGGCGCTGCCGCCAGGCGAATAGGGTCCGTTGATCAACAGAAAATTCGGCATGTGCGGGATGGCCATGGAGTGATACGTCAGAGGCAGATCGCGCCAGACAGTTTCCAGCGTCATGCCGTTCTCGCCCGTCACCTGCATCGGCCGCAGATAGGCATGGGCATCGAAGCCGGTGGCGAAGACCAGCACGTCGAGCTCGTGCAGCATGCCATCCTCCGTCACGATGCCGGCGGGCGCGATATGGCTGATCCGCGTGGTCACCACATCGACGCTTGGCTTCTGGATGGCCTCGTAAAAACCATCCGAGAATACGAGCCGCTTGCAGCCTACCTCATAATCCGGCGTGAGCTTTGCCCGCAGCGCGGGGTCGCCGATCGCGGCCAGCGCATCGTGGCAGACCTGGTCGCGCAAATGCCGGGCCTCGGTGCTGCCGGTCGTGGCCTTGCCGCGCGCCTCGGTCTCGCCGCGCAGCTGGAGATAATAGTGTGTCCAATGCTTGCCCGAGAGGAGAAAGGCGAGCCGGCGCCACCAGGGTGTGTTGGAATTTTTGACGGGAAACACCCATTGCGGCGTGCGCTGAAATACCGAGAGGCGCGCAACGTCGCCCGCCAGGTTGGTGATGATCTGCGTCGCGGTGGAGCCGGTGCCGATCAGCCCTATCCGTTTGCCTTTAACCGCGACATTATGGTCCCAGCGCGCGGTGTGAAATTGCGCGCCCTCGAAAGACGCCGCGCCCTCAATGTCCGGAATGACCGGATGATGCAGCCGCCCGTTTGCGGCGATCACGATGTCGGCACTGTAGCGCTCACCATCAGCAGTGCGCACCAGCCATTCGCGGCCGTCAAAATCGGCGGCTTCGACCTGCTTGCCGTAGCGGATGAACGGCAGCACGCCATGGCTCCGCGCGACGGAATGATAATATCGCCATATATCCGCGCCCTTGGCATAGCGCGTTTGCCACCATGGATTGCGGGCGAAGGAATACGTATAGAGATGTGCCGCCACATCGCAGGCGACACCGGGGTAGGTATTATCCCGCCACGTGCCGCCCAGCCGGTCGCCTTTCTCTAGAATGGTGAAATTGCGATAGCCGTTTTCGAGCAGGCGAATGCCCATCAAAATGCCGGATATTCCGGCTCCGATGATGATGAAAGATGGGCTGGCGCGCCCTTCTACGTTTGCCATCAGCTCAGCAACAGCGCCATGTCAGGGTCGCCCTTCTGCATCGCCGCACGATAGGCCGGCCGGGCACTGATGCGCACCAGATAGGCGAGGATAGTGGGAAATGCCGACAGATCCAGTGGACTGAAATAACGCACCGTCGTGAGGCTGAAGCCCATCACGATATCGGCCGCGGTAAACTCGGCCCCGGCCAGATATGGGCTGCGGCTCAGCCGGTTTTCCACCGCCTGCACCGCGCGCTTGCGGCGCTGCACCATCGCCTGCATGAACGGGCCATCCTCCGGCACGCCGGCGCGGTTCAACATCATGGGGAGTGAGCCGCTCGGCTGCAGCGTGCCGTTCACATAATGCAGCCAGTACAGATAATCCGGATAATTCGCCGCATCCGGTGCCACCGACAGCCGGCCGCCGCCGTGCCGCGCGATGATATAATCGATGATCGCATTGGTTTCGGCCAGCACCATATCGCCATCGGTAATGACGGGCGCGGCTCCCAGCGGATGCAGCGCCTTATATTCCGGCGGTGCCGCCCGCGTCTGCGGATCCCGGTCGTAGCATTTCAGCTCATAGGCAAGGCCCAGCTCCTCACAGAGCCAGACGATGCGCTCGGACTGCGACACGCGCAGATGATGAACAGTGAGCACGATATTTCCCCTTGATTGGTACACCATGCCGGCGAACCTCGATTTTTCGCCCGGCAGAATGCCGCCGAAAACACCGGGGAAGCAAGAACAGCCGCAAACGCCGGAAAGACTACATTTCCGCTCAACCGCGTGTCGTGCTAGTGACCTCATCGCGAGGAGGGGGAACTTGGGTTCCAAGGCACGGCATAAAGCGGACGACACCGCGCATGATACGGATCATCTCGTCAGCATCGCCACGGAGCTGGGCGAGCATCCGTCCTACGCGGCCGGTGAAACGCAAGGCCAGCCTGGCTTTCAGGATTTCGTCCAGACCCTGCGCGCCTGGATCATCGAGCATTATGACCTGCCGGGGTCACAGGCCGAACGCATCGAAAAATCACATCTCCTGCTCCATCTCATGGCCGGTGCCCCAACCTTGGCAGGTGCCATCAGCCTTCTCGAACGCTTCCGGAAATTGGTCTGGGGTGACCGCAGTATTCGCATGAAACGCGAAAACGATGTTGTGACGATCTTCTGCGAGCAGCCTTTGCACAAGGGCGTGCCCGGCCTTCTCAGCGATCTCTGGTCGCTCTCCTTTCTGCTGACCGAGTTTGAATTTCTTGCCGGCGGGCCCCTCGAAGGCGTGCACGGCCAGGTCCGCCAGCTCGCTTGCCTGCCCTCCGCCACAACACGGCTGCTGTTCGACCATCCGCTCATCCATGGGGCGGCGGCGCTAGCCTTGATTTTCCCCGCCCGCCATCTCAAGCGCCCGGTGATTGCGAAGGCCGAGGATATTGATCAATTTCTTGGCAGGGTCGTGCCGCATTCCGTGGGTGCGGAAAAATCATCACGCACGTTGACGATGCTGGTGGCCGGCATGGCCGAGGCGGAGATCCGTCAGGCGCTGCCATCGTCCCGGCATGAGGATATCGCCGAACGGCTGGGGCTCAGCCCCGCCACATTGCGCCGCCGCCTCTTCCGCGAAGGCTCGACCTTCCGGGACATCAAGGAGCACGTGCTCGACGAGCTGGCCAAGGAGTGGCTCCGCGGCGGCCTTTCGGTGGAGGCGACAGCCACACGGCTCGGCTATAGCGACACCTTCGCCTTCCGCCGGGCCTTCCAGCGCCGCCAGCATTGCTCACCTTCGACCTATAAGAACAGCACGCGCTCCGGCACCGCTTGACCGGAATTGTAGCGTATTTGCCGAGCGCTGTTGTGCTTGCTGCACATTCCGGCGGCGCCTAACTTCTTCTGGCAAGCGGCAGCCCGGCGATGGAAACGCGCGGCAGAGTCATGCCGCCGGGGAGTGCTGCGTGACCATCATCGTCCATCATCTCAATAATTCAAGATCGCAACGTATCCTCTGACTCCTGGAGGAGCTGGAACTCCCCTATGAGATCAAGCATTACACAAGGCGCATGATGCAGGCGCCACCCGAGCTGGCGGCTATTCATCCGCTCGGCAAATCGCCGATCGTCACCGATGGCGCGCTTAACATCGCGGAATCCGGTGCGATTGTGGAATACCTTATCCGTAAGGCCGGCGGCCGGTTCGGCCCGCCCGCCACCGAGGCCGATTGGCTGCGCTACAGCTATTTTACTCATTATGCCGAAGGCTCGCTGATGCCCAATCTTGTGATCCTGCTCGTCAACATGAAGCTCGGGCCGTTCGGCTGGCCGTTGCGTCCCATGTTCAAAAAACGGGTGCGGGAAAACCTCGCCTGGCTGGAGCAGGAGATGGCCGGGCGCCCCTGGTTTGCGGGCGAAACGCCAAATGCCGCCGACGTGATGATGAGTTTCGCCCTGGAGTTCGCCAACGCCCTCGTGGGGCTCAAGGATTATCCCAATCTCACCGCTTGGCTCGCCCGCGTGCACGCCCGCCCCGCCTATATCGCCGGGCTGCAGCGCGGCGGCCCGACCGCCTATTATTGAACAGGGACTGCAATGACCGCCGATCTTCTCTCAATTTTTGCGGCACAGCGGGCCGGGTTCACCGCTGAGCTTCCAGTGTCCCTGGCCGTGCGGAAGGACAGGTTGCAACGGTTGGTGACGCTGCTCAAGGATAATGCGGAGGCATTCGCCCAGGCCCTCTCAGCGGATTTCGGCCATCGAAGTCGCGAGCAGAGTCTTATAAGCGATATTTCCTCGGGCCTTGGCCAATGCCGCCATGCGCTGGCGCATATCGGCAAATGGAGCCAGCCAGAGGCCCGCAAACTACCTCTGCCGCTCCGGCTGATGGGAGCACGCGGCTGGATCGAATATCAGCCCAAAGGCGTGGTCGGCATCATCGCGCCCTGGAATTTCCCCATCCAGCTCAGCATCGGCCCGGTCGCCGGCGCCTTTGCCGCGGGCAATCGCTGCATGGTCAAATCATCCGAAATCACGCCGCAAGTCGCGGCTCTGTTCGAGCAGCGGGTGCCGGAATATTTTGATGCCAGCGAACTTGCCTTCATCAGCGGCGGCCCGGAAACCGGCCAGGCTTTCGCGGCCCTGCCGTTCGATCATCTCATCTTCACGGGCGCCACCAACATCGGGCGGCACATATTGCATGCCGCGGCGAATAATCTCACCCCGGTGACGCTGGAGCTGGGCGGCAAGTCCCCCGCCATCATCGGCAAGAATGCCGACATCGCCAAGGCCGCCGGCCGCATCACGATGGGTAAGATGCTGAATGCCGGGCAGATCTGCCTTGCCCCCGATTATGTTTTTGCGCCGCATGCGCAATTGGATGAAATCGTCAGCGGCATTAAAACCGCGGCGGCGGAGATGTATCCCACTTTGCTTGCCAACCCGGATTATACCAGCGTCATCAACGAGCGGCATCATGTGCGCCTGGCCTCCTATTTGGACGATGCCCGCGCCAAAGGTGCCGAGGTGATCGAAGTGAATCCCGGTGGAGAAAATTTTGCCGGCGCTAATGTCAATAAAATGCCGCTCTACATCATCCGCAACGCCACGGATGATATGCGCGTGATGCAGGATGAAATTTTCGGCCCGATCCTGCCCGTGCAAGGCTACAACAAGATCGATGACGCCATCGACTACATCAACGCGCATGACCGCCCCCTCGGCCTGTATTATTTCGGTGCCGACGAAACGGAACAGCGCCAGATCCTCGACCGCACCATTTCCGGCGGGGTAACGCTGAATGATGTGATGTTCCATGCCGGCATGGATGACCTGCCGTTCGGCGGAGTCGGGCCGTCGGGAATGGGGTCCTACCACGGCATCGACGGTTTCAGAACTTTCAGCCACGCCAAGGCCGTGTACAAGCAAGGGCGCATCGACCTGGCCAAACTCGGTGGAATGCGCCCGCCCTATGGCAAGGCGACACTTGCCACCATCGCGCGCGCTCTCAAGGCATAACATGTTCGATTATATCATCATCGGCGCCGGTTCAGCCGGCTGCGTGCTGGCCAACCGGCTCTCGGCCGACCCCAAACGAAAAGTGTTGCTGCTGGAGGCGGGCAAGCCCGACCGCGACCCGCTACTGCATATGCCGGGCGGGGTGGCGGCGTTGATGAAGAGCGGCAAGCATGACTGGCGCTACCACACCACACCGCAGACGCATCTCGACAACCGGGAAATTTACTATCCGCGCGGCAAAGTGCTCGGCGGTTCGAGTTCGACCAACGCCATGATCGCGGTGCGCGGTGCCCCCAGCGACTATGACCATTGGGCGCAGCTCGGCTTGCCCGGCTGGTCGTATGACAAGCTCCTGCCCTATTTCAAACGGCTGGAAACCTATCTGCCGCATCAAGGCCCGCGCCATGGCACGGATGGTCCGTTAAAAATTTCGCGCATCGCCCAGCGCAGCCCGATGGGCCGTGCCTGGCTGGCGGCGGCGCATCAGGCCGGCCATCCGTATAATGACGATTTCGCCGGCCCCAGCCTCGAAGGTGTCGGCCAGTTCGATAGTAATATTTTCCAGGGCCGCCGGCAGAGTGCCGCGGTGGCATACCTGCGCCCGGCGTTGCAACGGCCGAACCTGACCGTGCTGACGGAGGCGCTGACCCTGCGCGTGCTGTTCACCGGCACCCGCGCCACGGCCGTGGAATACAGGCACCAGGGAAACATCGTGCAAGCCACGGCCGGCGTAGAAATCATTCTATCGGGTGGCGCGGTGAATTCGCCGCAGCTCCTCATGCTGTCTGGCATCGGTGCGCCGGAGCGGCTGTCAGCCCATGGCATCGCTCGCGTTGTTGATCTGCCAGGCGTGGGGCGCAATCTGCATGACCATCTGGTCGCAACCGTTGGCTATGCCTCGCCTTTGCCGCACTCCTACGTCACCTACCGCAAACCGCACCGCATGCTCCTGGCCGGGTTGCAATATTTTTTGCTCCGCCGTGGCATCGCCGCGGAGCCAGGGCCGTTAATGGCCGGATTCTTAAAAACCTCACTCGATCTCGCCGAGCCAGATATTCAATACCATTTCGTCTCGATCATGTATCACGACAACGGGAGGTCAGTGTCGAACGAACACGGCTCAATGGCGATGTGCAACATCTGCCAGCCGCAAAGCCGCGGCACGGTCACTTTGCGCTCCGGCAACCCCGAGGATGCGCCGCTGATCGACCCGAATTTCTTTGCCGAAGAGTACGACCGGCGCACGATGCTGGCCGGGTTGCGCCTGGCGCGCGAGATCGTCAATCAACCTGCCTTCCGCCCTTATCACGGCGCCGAGGTGGCACCGGGTGCCGCGGCGCAGGACGATGCTTCATTGGAAGCCTACGTGCGGGCAAATGCGGAGACGATCTATCATCCGGTCGGAACCTGCGCGATGGGCACGAACGCCGAAGCCGTCGTCGATGCGCAACTGCGTGTGCACGGCACGCAAGGGCTGCGCGTGGTTGATGCCTCGGTGATGCCGCGTATCATCAGCGGCAACACCAACCTCGCCACCATGATGATCGCGGAAAAAGCCGCGGATATGATACTTGGCTACGCCGCGGCGTAGCCCGCTAGCCGATGCCGCGCAGAAAATCGAGCAACGCTGCATTGACTTCCTGCGGCCGCTCCTGCTGGATCCAATGACCGGCACCTTCCAATATCGTTTCGGTACGCAGATTTTTGCACAGGCCGCGCTGGGTGGGCAGGCCGCGCGACGACATGGCCAGAACGATCTCCTTGGAGCCGGCGAGAAACCCGGCAGGCTGGGTGATATGCTGCGCGCCATAGGCCCGTGCCTGATCGTTGTTGAGGTCCAGATTACGGTACCAGCTCGTCGGGCCAAAAAACCCGCCGCTCCGGTATTGCGCCGCATAGGCATCGAGCTCGGCGTCGCTCATGAAGGAGAGCGGCCCCTCCGGAGGATCGATCAAGCCCTGCAGCAGCGGCGACTCCTTGGGCCGCGGCTTGATCCATTCCGCCAGCGGCGCATCCCCCGAAAGGGCGAAGAAAATTTTCTTCAGCGCGGCACGTGCGTCGCGCTCGAGTTCAGTCTCGGCGGCGCCCGGTTGCTGGAAATAGCGCACGTAATAGAAACGGTCGGGGTAGCCCAGCTCAAACAATTGCGCCGCCGGCAATGGTGCCGCGGCGGCATGCGGCACGCTGAGGCAGAACACGGCACGCACCCTGTCCGGAAAGCGTAAGGCGCAGCGCCAGGCGACCGGTGCACCCCAATCATGCCCCACCGCCACCCAGTGTTCTGCTCCCAGTGCCGCGGCAATTTCCGCCATGTCATCAGCGAGAGCATCAGCGCTATACGCATCCACCGCCAGCGGCTTGGACGACCCGCCATAGCCCCGCATATCCGGCACGGCCACCCGGTAGCCTGCCCCCACCAAAGCCGGCAGCTGGTGGCGCCAGGAGAGCCCCAGCTCGGGCCAGCCGTGCATCAGCACCACCAACGGGCCGGAACCGGCAACCAGCACTGAGAGGCTGATGCCCGATGCTGTCTCGATCATCAATGTTTCGCTCTTCATTTGTGCTCCGGCTTTCTGCGTTTGTTCATTGGCGGCAACATCGCGCAAAAACGTCTGTTCGTCCATGACTTTGACTCATTGACTATTATCAGACACAGTGTCCAAAATCTAGGAGAGAACCATGTCCGCCGCGCACCATCCCGCTGAACAAACCATCCCCACCTTGGACGAGCTTGCCCGCAGCACGGCGAAATTGACGCCTATCCTCGCCGCGCGTGGTGGCGAGGGCGATGCCAGCGGGCGCATTGCCGATGACCTCATCGAGCAGATCGCCGAAGCCGGTGTCTTCAAGACCACCCAGCCCATCGCATTCGGCGGCTATGGTTATACCGGGGCTGCCTCCTGCGTGGTAACCGAGCAGATCGCCCGTGGTGACGGTTCCGCCGCCTGGGTGGTGTTCAACCTGCTGGCCGGCGGCTGGACCGTAGGGGTGATGTCCAACGCGCTGCGTGAAGAGGTCTGGGGCAAGGATGCGAATGCGCGCGTCTGCACCGTGCAGGCGCCGCGCGGCCAGGCCCGCAAAGTGCCCGGCGGCTACCGGTTGAGCGGCAAATGGGCGTTCGCCAGCGGCTGCCTGCATGCGCAGTGGACGACGCTCGGTGGCGTCGTGCTGGGCGATGACGGCACCATGCAGGGCGTCAACGTATTTGTGGTGCCGATGCAGGATCTGCAGATTCATGTCGATTGGGATGTCGGCGGCTTCCGCGGCACCGGCAGCAACACGCTCATCCTGAAAG
>JAKBAV010000053.1 GCA_021826225.1 Pseudomonadota bacterium
AGGGCGGCGATCTTGGCGCCAAGTTCCATGACGAGCCGATCCCCGCCGATTTGCTGGAAAAGGCCAAGGAATACCGCCAGAACCTGCTGGACACCGCGCTCTCGGTCGATAATGAGGGCATGGAAGAGTATTTCGAGCATGGCGATGTCTCGGTCGCGACGCTGAAGCGCGCCATCAAGACCGGCGCCATCACCGGCGCCTTCCGCCCGGTTTTGTGCGGCACCGCCTTTAAGAACAAGGGCGTGCAGCCGCTGCTGGATGCCGTGCTCGACTACCTGCCTAGCCCCATCGACGTGCCCGGCATCCGCGTGGCGCCGGAAGAGGGCCAGGAGGACGATCCCAACGCGCGCCGCATCAAGGCCGACCCGAAGGCACCCTTCGCCGGGCTGGCGTTCAAGATCATCAACGATAAATACGGCGCGCTGACCTTCGTGCGGGTTTATGCCGGCACGCTGCGCAGCGGCGATACGGTGATGAACACGACCAAGGACCATAAGGAGCGCATCGGCCGCATGTTCCAGATGCATGCCGATAAGCGCGCCGAGGTGAAGGAAGTGATCGCCGGCGACATTGCCGCTTTCGTCGGCCTGAAGGATACCGGCACGGGCGATACTCTCGCCTCGGCTGAAGACCCGGTGGTGCTGGAGCGCATGGCGTTCCCGGTGCCGGTCATCGACATCTCGGTTGAGCCGAAGACCAAGGAAGGCGTCGAGAAGATGACGCTTGGCCTGCAGAAGCTGGCCTCCGAAGACCCTTCGCTACGTTTGAAGACCGACCAGGAGACCGGCCAGACCATTCTCTCGGGCATGGGCGAGCTGCATCTGGAAATCATCATCGACCGCCTGAAGCGCGAATATGGCGTGGATGCGAATATCGGCGCGCCGCAGGTGGCGTATCGCGAGACGATATCCCGGGAACACACCGAGACCTACACGCATAAGAAGCAGTCTGGCGGTTCCGGCCAGTATGCCGAGGTTAAAATCGTGTTCTCGCCGCAGGAGCGCAATGAGGGCGTGCTGTTTGAGAACAAGGTGGTCGGCGGGGCGATTCCCAAGGAATATATCCCGGCGGTGGAAAAGGGCATTCGCAACCAGGCCGATACCGGCGTGCTCGCGGGTTTTCCCACCGTGGACTTCAAGTACACGCTGATCGACGGCAAGTATCATGATGTCGACTCGTCGGCGCTGGCGTTTGAAATTGCGGCCAAGGCCTGCTTCCGCGAGGGCATGAAGAAGGCCAGCCCGATCATTCTGGAACCCATCATGGACGTGGAGATTACCACGCCGCAGGACCATGTGGGCGACGTGGTGGGCGATTTGAACCGCCGCCGCGGCATGATCCAGAACCAGGAGTCTTCGGGTTCGACGATTATCGTGCGCGCGCATGTGCCGCTGAAGGAGATGTTCGGGTATATCTCGCATCTGCGCTCCATGACCAAGGGGCGGGCGAGCTTTACCATGCAGTTCCACCATTATGATCCGGTGCCGCGGAATATTGCGGATGAGATTATGGCTAAGAGCGCTTGAGGGCGTAGATGTGAAGGAGACGGCGCCGTGAGGCGCCGTTTCTGTTTTCCCACTTAACTGCCCTGGCCACATGTCGAGGTCTTTTGTGCCATATTCATCTGACATTTTTAACGCTGATATTGTTGACATAATTTCAGCATTGCAACCCCGCTCAGTCTGCGACATCGGGCCAGGCGCTGGAAAATACGGAAAAATACTGCGCCAGCAGGCAGATAAAATGGGCTTCTACACAAGAATCACCGCCCTTGAGATTGACGAATCTTACGTAGAAAAATTCGATCTTAATTCTATCTATGACGAAATAATCATTGGCGATGCGATTACATTGTTACTCTCACCGCGAGTCAGGTTTGATCTCGTAATAATGGGAGACTGTATTGAACACATGCGAAAATCTGACGCGATCGATTTGCTCAATTTTCTTACTTATCGATCGGCATATATTTGCGTCATCTATCCTGATGAATATGTTCAAGATGACTGGGAAGGACATGCAGCGGAAGCTCATATCTCGATCTGGCACAAGCACGATTTTCGCAAAATGAGATGCCTACACAGCAAATGGGCCAGGTCGAATCTATGCCTCATTAGGGGCTTCCAACCGGCAACCGCAAAACTTGGCCTGATGCAGGGGTTCGGCAGGCTATCCGCTGGCAAGCGCGCATTACGTCGCTTGAGGTCTATCATTTTACACGGAAAGTTCCGATGAGATTGCCCGTCTTCTAAAAGGCGCCGTGTTAAGTGACGCCCCACAAATCCAGCGGCACCAGTGATCAATATCTTATTCATAAGCCACTCTCGATAAGCAGCACCGCATCAGCGGCAGTTTGGGAAAGCAGACCGACGCAGAATTTGATCCTCAGCAAAGCATCGATATCCTCCGTTTCGTCGGCCGCCCATCTGGCCCAAGTCACCTTCAACATCTGCTTGACTATCAATAGGAACTATAAGTGCCTCCAGTTAAAGTACAAGCATGAGCCCTACGTCCGCCAGCACATTGCGGAACCATAGTCCATATCGAATTATCACATACCGGCGCCTCCAGAAACCCAAGGATCTTAGATTAATGTAGTCGGAAAACATCTGACTCAACTCAGGCGTCAATTGGTTTTTGTATCGGTAATAGAATATATTGCATATGTAATAGCTTCTTCCGAACAATTCGTATATTCTTCTTCTTGCGGAAGACGGTCTGTATACGGTCGTTAGCACGCGCCTCATCCGATCTCTTGCAGATGGCGAATTTGATATGATATTGTCATTATTTCCGTGGCGTCGGTACAGCATCGTAACTTTTGGCAGCGGTACGATAACACCAAAAGCACTCGCGGCGAGCGCTAGCCACCAATCCTGTTCCTTCAAGGTTTCCGGAATAGGAAGCGCGATATCGACAACCGCCCGGTTCATGAGCATTGTTGCGCCGGATACGTTGTTTCCGTACATTATCCTGCGGATTTTGTTATCCGTCGGCCGCATTCGGTAAACTTGCCACGTCGAGGGCGCGATGCTCACCTTATCTGCAGACACCATTTCCAAATCGGTATGGATCAGAATAGGCGTCTGGGGGGGGAGGCGACTCTCCTGACTTCGGATAAACTCGTAGCTCAATTCAATTTTGTCCGGAAGCCAAATATCGTCACCGTCCGCCAGCATTACATAAGGGGCGTCACAACAAGTAAGTGCCTCAGAGAACCCCTGAGCAATTCCGAGATTTTTATTCTCTTTGTTCTGGATTAAGAACATCCTATCTGGATGGCGCTCTTGCCACTCCTGCAAAATTTCGGCCGTCTTATCAGTGGAGCCGTCGTTCCACACGATCAGACGCCAGCTTCTCGCCGTCTGGCGGACGATCGAATCCAGCATCTCCGGCAACCATTTGTCTGCATTGTAGACCGACATCGCAATGTCAATATCAACTGGACGCATGTTGCACACTCAACACCTGGCTCCGCGATTGCGCCAGACGGGCCGCGGCACTTACAATAAGGCCTCGTAATACTTTGCGCGGAAGAATATGTGCTATGATGACGCGGGCCAGGGCTGGAAGCGTCCAGCCGCGGAAGCGCAGCGCGCCAGGAAGTTCGCGTAGGCAGGTCGTACTGGTCATGCCGGAGATGCGTCCCCATAGGAATTGGTTAGCGAGAGAGCGCGTCGTATAGTGCCGCATGTCTCGCCTCAACTGGCGTTGCTGGGGTGCACCAAGACCAGCCGCCTGCAGCCGTTCAAATATCTCTCCAGCGATTATTCGTACCTCGCTTCCCCAATTTAGGATCGGCACTGACCGTGATTCATTGCCGCCACCCGGCCTTAGCACGCTGTAATGGGCGAGATTGCGCGCGACGCAACCAATTGGCCCCTTGAAGCCAATCCGCCCCCAGAAAAACATATCCCCCATAATCCTGTCTGCCGGCTGCGGGCCGCATGCGCGGATATCGGCCACCCGCAAAACACAGGCGCACCACGAAACCTGACGCCGCCCGGCATAATGCGCCGCGAAAAAGTCCAACGGAGTTTCTACCCTCGGTCCCACCAGGGCAGGGAGGATGGCATTGTCATAATGCTCGATGCAGCCGGTATAGGCGAAGGAGATTTCCGGGTGCTCATCATAAAGCCGCAGTACTTCGGCGGCGAATTCCGGCTCAATCCAGTCATCATCCGAAAGTACGAGGACAAGCTCGGTGGTAACGGCCGCGAAAAGAAAAGTCCCGTGCTCGCCACGCGTCATCGTGGTATCGTGGCGAATTTTTCTCAGGCGCGGATCGTAGTACCGCTCCAGCAAAGCCTGGGTGTCGTCGGTCGAGCCGTTATCGGAGACCAGAATTTCAATATCTGGCGATGTCTGCGCCAGTGCAGAATCGAGCGCCTGCCGAAGCAGCGAACTGCGATTATAGGTCGGGATGGCGATGGTCAGGCGGGACGACATCAAAACTCCAATTTTGTACTCATCGTAACAGAACAAATCGCCGGAGTGAATTACCACGCAGTGAATTTCCACGCCTTGCCTTTGCCCGCCCCTATAGATAAGCGCGATACATGCCCAGTTGGCCGCTATGACCAAGTCCCGCAACTACAACATCCTGCGCACCTCCGGCGCCGGAGTGTTACAGCGTCTGGCGCAGTTGCTCAGCTCGTTGATCACCCTGCCGCTGGTGCTGCATAGCCTGGGGCTGGCCGGGTTTGGCGTGTGGGGGGCGGCAACCTCGCTGGCCTGGCTCTCCGGGCTGCTCACAATGGGTTTCGGCAGCGCGCTTATCACGCTGCTGCCGCGCGGCCTCGCTTTGGGGGAGACCGAGGCAAATCGCGGTTATGTGACCGCGGCGCTGCATGGCGGGGCCGCTCTGGCGGTGTTGCTGCTGCTGGGCGGGGTGGTGGCGATCTGGCTGGGCGGGGCGCCGCTGCCGCGCGGGCCGTTTCTGGTGGCCAGCGTGTCGCTCATCCTCAATATTCCGCTCAGCGTGAGCTTCGAGCTCTGGTTCGCGCTGCATAAGGGCCATGTGGCCGCTTTCTGGGGCACTGTGCAGACGCTGCTGAGCCTGATCTTCATCGTGCTCGGCGCTGTGGCCGGGGCCGGTGTAACGGCCATGACAGCGGCCATATACGGCGCCATGCTGCTCGGCAATGCCGGGAGTCTGGCGCATGTGCTGTACCGGAACCACCATGTCCGCCCGCACCGGCGCGTACAGAAGCAGGCCATGCGGACCGTGCTGAGGCAGGGCGGGTTGCTGTTCGCCGTCATCATCGCCGCGTCCTGCGCCACGGCGTTTGACAATGTCATGGTGCTGGCCTGGCTGGGGCCCGCCGCCTCGGCGCGGATGGCGATTGCCATGCGGGTATGCGTTACCGCAACCGGCATGGTGGGCGCCGTGACGCAACCCTTCTGGCCCAGCTTCGCCGATGCGCTGGCGGCGCATGACCATGGCTGGGCGCGGCGGATGCTGAAGGCGGGAATGGCGGCGGTGCTGGTGCTCTCCATTGGCGGGTCCGGACTCATCGTCGCGTTTGGCGCTCCGGTGCTGCGCTGGTGGCTGCACCAGGACCTGCATATTTCCCCCGGCCTGCTTTGGGCGATGGCGGCGTGGATCGTCGGCATGACACTGACCCATGTACCCGGCGCGCTGCTCAACGCGGCACTGAAGCTTAAGCCGCAAATCGTGGTGCTGGCCGTGGCGGCGATTATGGGGTTCGCGCTCAAATACATGGCCGCACGCAGCTTTGGCGTGGTGGGCATTGTGCTGGTAACCCCGGCGCTGTGGCTGGTGCTGGTGGCACCAGCTTTTTTGTGGATGGCCTGGCGCGCTGTTAAGCAGCCGGATTAGCGCCCTTCCCCGCATCCGCCGCCTTCCATAAATACAGCGCGGCCGTACTGCGGTACGGGGCAAAAGCCAGGCCGGTCTGCGCCAGTTCCCGGGGTTTGGGCTGCGCCTCCAGGCCGTGCAGGCGGCGGTAGCCTTCGCGGATGCCGAAATCGTCTACTGGCAGCACATCCGGGCGGCGCAGGGTGAAGATTAGCAGCATCTCGACCGTCCAGCGGCCGACGCCGCGTATGGTGGTGAGGCGCGCAATCAGTTCCTCATCGGCCAAGCGCAGGGCCTGGGCGCGGGTGGGGATGGTGCCGTCCGCCGCCTTGGTGGCGACATCGCGGAGCGCCGCCGCCTTGTTGGCGGAAAAGCCACAGGCGCGCAGGGTTTCGGCGGGCAGCGCCAGCAGTACGTGCGGCTCCGGCAGGAGCGCGCCGCAGGCGAGCTTGAGGCGGCCGAATATGGCCTCGGCGGCGCGGGCATGGAGTTGCTGGTGCGCCACGGCCGAGAGCAGGGCATGGTAGGGCTCGGCAAAGTCCGGCTTCGGCCGCTTGAGCGGGCCGTGCCGGGTGATGAAGGCGCCGAGGGCCGGGTCAGCCTGGGCGATATGGGCGGTGGCGAGGCTCATGCCCACCAAGCTTACAGCCGATGGCGCCGGTTGCAATGAATCACAATTTCGTGCGGCTTCTGCCCTAATAAGGCCACAAGCCACCTATATTCAGCTCAGTGGCGCCGGTTGCGGCCGGCGCGGAAGCGAAAGGGTCAAGATTATGAGCGAGATGAAGAATTCTGCCCGTTTTCGCAGCGGCTTGGGCGCCGTAGCGGCGCTGGCGCTCATCGCCGTGGCGCTGTCGGGCTGCGTGTACTACCCGAGCCACGGTTATGCCGCGCGGGGGGGGTATTATGCACCGGCGCCGGTGATCGTCGCACCCCCGGTGGTGGTCGGAGGCTGGTGGGGTTGGGGCGACGACGACGATTAAATCCGGCGTATAATCTCCGCCACCAGCGCGTCGATATCCGCGGCGCTGGTGCGGTGGTTGACGATGGCGGCACGGATGGCCAGGCGGCCGCCGATGATGGTGGTGGAGGGCGCGAAAAGTCCCTCCTCCTGCAAATCGGCCACCAGGGCGGCGGTTTGCGCGTCGGAAAAGCCCGCAATGCCGAAGCAGACGATGTTGAGCTTCACCGGCGCCAGCAGGGTCAGGCCGGGGCTGGCCTGGATCAGCCCCGCCAGTCGGCGCGCCAGGGCGCAGGTCTCGTCGACAATGGCGCCCAGCGCTTGCGTGCCGTAGGCGCAGAGCGTCATCCATATTTTCAGCGCGCGGAAGCCGCGGGAGAGGTCGGGGCCGAGGTCGCAGGGCCAGGGCGCGCCGCCGGCCAGGCCGCGCGGGGCGGCGGCGAGGTAGCTGGTGGCCTGGGCGAAGGTGGCAAGCTCGATATCCGGGTCGCGTACCAGGACGCAGCCGGCATCGTAGGTGACCTGTGCCCATTTATGGAAATCGAAGGCCACGGAATCGGCGCGCTCCAGCCCCGCCAAGGCTGGTTTATGGGTGGGCGAAAGTGCCGCCAGCGCGCCGAAGGCGCCATCGACATGGAACCAGGCGCCCGCCTCCGCGGCGATATCCGCCAGTGTACCGAGCTCATCGAACGCCCCGACATCCACAGTACCGGCCGTGCCGACGATGAGGAACGGCGTGCGGCCGGCGCCCCGGTCGGCGGCGATGGCGGCACGCAGCTGCCGGGTATCCATGCGGAAATCCTCGTCCACCGGAATGCGGCGGAGCGCATCGCTGCCCAGCCCCGCCATGTCGAGCGCGCCGGGCACGCAGCGATGCACCCCGGCCGAGGCGTAGGCGGTGAGTTTGTGGCCCGCTACCCCGTTGCTGCGGCCGGCCTGTCCCAGGGTTTTGGTGCGGGCGCAGAGTACGGCGACGAAATTGGCCATCGAGGAGCCGGTGAGCAGCACGCCCGAGGTTTCCGCCGGCATGCCGAACATTTTCGCGCTCCACGCGATCACCTGGCGCTCCACCGCGATACCGGCATGGTCGCGCCCGCCGCAATTGGCGTTCATGGCCCCGGCGAGCAGCTCGGCGAGCATGGAAATGGCATTGCCCCCGCCATGCACCCAGCCCATGAAGCGGGGATGGGTGTTGCCGGTGACGTAAGGCTGGATATCGGCACGGAACCGCTCGTACAGCGCCTCAAGGGGCATGCCCTGAACCGGCAAGGGGGCGTTGAAACCCGCGCGCACCGCCGGGGGCATTGGCTGCCAGACGGGGCCGTCACGCAAGGTGGCGAGGTGGTCCACCATGTCGTCCAGCATCTTATGGCCAAGGGCGCGCAGGCCTGCCCAATCGGCGGGGTCGAGTGTGCTCATGGGCGGGGTATGGCGGGGTTTTTGATGTGGCTCAAGCCGGGCTGCGCGCGCGCAGGGCGGTGGCGAGCGTGCCCTCATCCAGCACTTCCAGCGCGCCGCCCATCGGTACGCCCTGGGCGAGGCGGGAGACCGGCACGGCGAAACGCTTCAGCCGCTCCGCCAGGTAATGCGCCGTGGTGGCGCCTTCCACCGTGGCGGGCAGGGCCAGGATGATTTCCTCGACCCGCTCGCGCGCCAGCCGGGCCAGCAGGGCCGCGATGGCGAGATCCTCCGGGCCGCGCCCGGCGAGGGCCGAGAGTGTGCCGCCCAGGACATGGTAGGCGCCGCGATAGATATGCGCCCGCTCCAGCGCCCAGAGATCGGCGACGCTCTCGACCACGCAGATGCGGCGCTCGCGGCTCGGGCTGGTGCAGATGGCGCAGGGATCGGTGGAATCGAGATTGCCGCAGACGGTGCAATTGCGCACGCTGACCGCAGCGGCACGCAGGGCCTCGGCCAGCGGGGCCAGCCTGGTCTGCGGCTCGCGCAGCAGTTTGAGCACGATACGCCGGGCGCTGCGCGGCCCCAGCCCCGGCAGGCGCGCGAATTGCGCGATCAGATTTTCAAGCTCGGGACCACCCATTCAGAATGGCAGCTTCATACCCGGGGGCAGATTGAGCCCACCCATGGCGTTGCGCGTTTCCGCTTCCATCATGGCGTCGATTTTGCCCTTGGCATCGGCATGCGCCGCCAGCACGAGGTCTTCCAGCATCTCGACCTCGGCGGGATCGATGAGTTTGGCGTCGAGCTTGATGCCTTTCAGCGCGCCCTTGCCGGTAAGCGTCACGCGCACCAGCCCGGCGCCGGCCACGCCCTCGATCTCGGCGGCTTCGAGCCTGGCCTGCATGGCGGCCATTTTTTCCTGCATCTGCTGCGCCTGCTTCATCATGCCGGCCAGATTCTTCATCATTCATCTCCTTCGTATATCTCATCGGGCGGCACCATGGCGGCCCAGTCGGCGGGGATCTCGGGTTCGGCATCCTGCACGTGCTGGGTTTCCACCCGCGCGCCGGGGAATGCCAGCAATATGGCCTGTACCAGCGGATGCGCCAGGGCCGCATCCTTGGCCTGCGCGGTGGCGACGCCCTCGGCCTCGTCCAGCGTGGGCTCGCCGGGCAGGTTGGAGAGCGCGATGGTCCAGCGCTTGGCGGTTTCGGCTTCCAGCAGCGCCGCGAGTTTCTGCACCAGGTCACGCGGGGCCGTGGGCTCCAGCCGCAACTCGATCACCGGCGGGGCGAAGCGTACCAGATGCACCGATTGGCGCAGATGCGCGTACAGCATCACATCACGCTTCTGCGCCGCGAGCCCGACGACATCGCGGAAGGTCAGGCTGCGCGGGGCGGCTTCCAGCACCGCTTCCCGCACCATGCCACCGCCGGATACGGCGCGCGCGCCACCACCGCCGCCGGGGCCCGATGCGGGCAGGCCGGCCAGGCCGGCACCGGGGGTTTCGTTCAGCTTCTTCAGCAATTCGCCGGGCGGCGGCATGTCAGCCACATAGCATAGCCGGATCAAAATCATTTCGGCGCCCGCGCGCTTATCCGGCGCCGTCTCGACCTCCTGCAGGCCCTTGAGGAGCATCTGCCAGAAACGGCCGAGGAAGGGGGTGGAGAGCATCTGCGCCAGCGCCACGCCGCGCGTGCGCTCCATTTCCGGCAGGGCGGAACTCGCGGCCAGAGCCGGCACGGTTTTAATCCGCATCAGCAGATGCGCGAGGCCGAGCAGATCGGCCAGCAGCACGCCGGGATCGGCGCCGCGCGCGTAGGAATCATCGGCCAGCGCGAGCGCCTTCGCCGCATCGCCCGCGACCACCGCATCCATGAGATCGAAGATGAAGCCGCGATCGGCGAGGCCCAGCATATCCGCCACCATGGCGGTGGAAATTTCCGCTTCATCCTCGGCGCCGCGCGCGATCGCCTGGTCGAGCAGCGACAGGCCATCGCGCACCGAACCATCGGCGGCGCGGGCGATATGCGCGATGGCGCCGGGGGCGATGGCGATGGCTTCCAGCGCGGCGATGCGGATGAAATGCGCGGAGAGCACGTCCACCGCGACGCGGCGCAGGTCGAAACGCTGGCAGCGCGAGAGCACGGTGATGGGGACCTTGCGGATCTCGGTCGTGGCCAGCACGAATTTGATATGCGGCGGCGGCTCTTCGAGCGTTTTCAGCAGCGCGTTGAAGGCTTGCTTGGAGAGCATGTGCACTTCGTCGATGATGAACACCTTGATCCGCGCGCTTAACGGGCGGAAGCGCGTGGCCTCGATGATCTCGCGGACATCGTCGACGCCGGTATTCGAAGCCGCGTCCATTTCCACGACATCCGGATGGCGGTCGGCGAGGATGGCGATGCAATTGTCGCACACGCCGCACGGGTCGGGCGTGGGGCCGCCATTGCCATCTGGCCCAGTGCAGTTGAGGGCGCGGGCCAGAATACGCGCCGTGGTGGTTTTGCCGACGCCGCGCACCCCGGTGAGCATGAAGGCATGGGCGATGCGGTTCACGGCGAAGGCGTTGCGCAGGGTGCGCACCAGCGCCTCCTGGCCGATCAGATCGTCGAATGTTTTGGGCCGGTATTTGCGCGCCAGCACGCGATAGGCGGCGGCTTTGGGGGCGTCCACGGCCGGCTCGTCGCCGAACAGGGAAGGACCGGAGGGCGGTGGCGGTTCGTCGTCGTCAAACAGGCCCATACCGTGCGCTTGCCCCGCCGTGAAAAAGGGTTCCGGAGTGAAGGTGGGGGACCGGACAACGACCCATGCGAAATCCGTTATGGCTGCTGCCTTCCGGCCCTGACCAGGTTGGCGGGCCGCGATGTCCGCCGCCGATCCCCCGGGGTACTTATCCCGCGTTGCGCGCGCAAGCGCAAGCGCCTGGCCGCCAGCTTGGCAAGCCCGCTTGGCAAGCTAGGGGCGCCATGCGAGGCTGGCGGCATGCGCCACATAATACCGGCAAGGCCGAACCCCTATAGTGGCGGCGCGCTCGACCGCGCCGCGCAGTTGCGTGAGGATGATGATTTTCTCGCCCGCGCCGTAAATGACCCCGCCGCCCGCGTGACCTATGTTTGGCAAGGCAAGGCGCTGCTGACCGGCGGGGAGACCCCTGCCGCGCAGCTTCTGCCTTTGGCGGGGCTGGCCCCTGCCCTTTTTCTCGGCCTGTACCGGGACGCCCCGCTCTTCGCGCATGATCTTTCGGCACAGCCTGAACAACCGGATTTCGGGTGCGGCGAATTTTCTGATCTGCGCGGCCTGGCCAGCCTGCTGCCGCCCGATGACGCGGCGATTCTCGCCACCGCCCGGGGCATGCTGCACTGGCACGCCACGCATCGCTTCTGTCCCGCCTGCGGCAATGCGCTGGCGCCGCTGCGCGCCGGCTGGGTGCTGCACTGCACCGGCTGCGACCGCGACCAGTTTCCCCGTACCGATGCCGCCGTGATCATGCTCATCACGCGCGGTGAATTTCTGCTCCTCGGCCAGTCGCACCGTTTTCCGCCCGAGCGGAATTTTTATTCCACGCTCGCCGGCTTCGTCGAACCCGGCGAGGCTCTGGAAGATGCCGTGCGGCGCGAGGTTTTCGAGGAGGTCGGCGTGCGGGTGGGCAAGGTTGCCTATCATTCGAGCCAGCCCTGGCCGTTCCCCGCCTCGCTGATGCTGGGCTATTACGGTGAGGCGCTGAGCGAGGAGATCGTGCTGCAGGAAAGCGAGATGCGCGACGCCAAATGGTTCACCGCCGCCGATATCGCCAACAGGCACGCGCTCGGCTTTGATCTGCCGCCGCGCGATTCCATCGCCCGCGCCCTCATCGATGACTGGCTCGCCGCGCACGCCTGAGCCGGGCATGAAAAAGGCGGGCATAAAAGAAGCGGGGGATGACTCCCCCGCTTCTTCGGATACGTAGTGAAAAGCCGGTCTTATGCTTCGGTCTCGGAGACGATCTCCGGCATGAACGCCATATCCTGCATGGGCTCCGGCGCGGCGGTTTTCTTCGAGGCTCGCTTCGCAGCCGGCTTCTTGGCGGCGACCGCTTTTTTCGGCGCGGCTTTCTTGGCGGCGGGCTTCTTTGCGGCGACGGCCTTCTTCGGCGCCGCGCTCTTCTTCGGCGCCGTGGTCTTCTTGGCCATCGGCTTCACGGCCGCGGCTTTTTTCGCAGCCGGCTTCTTCACCGCGGCGGTTTTCTTCGGCGCGGCTGCCTTCTTGGCCACCGGCTTCTTCACGGCGGCGGCTTTTTTCGGCGCGGCGGCCTTCTTCGCAACCGGCTTCTTCACTGTGGCGGCCTTCTTGGGGGCGGCCTTCTTGGGGGCCGCGGCTTTTTTCGCCACCGGCTTCTTCACGGCGGTTTTCTTCGCGGGTGCGGCGGCCTTTTTCGGCGCCGCGGCCTTCTTGGCGGCCGGCTTCTTCACGGTCGCCTTCTTGGGCGCCGCGACCTTCTTCGCCGGAGCCTTCACCGCGGCCTTTTTGGCGGCGGGCTTTTTCACGGCGGGTTTTTTGGCAGCGGGTTTTTTGACGGCGGTCTTCTTCGCCGGCGCCTTCGCGGCAAGCGGCTGGGCACGCAGTGTGGGCTCTTCAATGGTCACGAGTATTGCTCCTTCAATTCCTGATGGTGGGTTCAGATCGGTACAGTGGCATCCGGCACAGAACTAATCTTCATTCAACGGCGATGAACCGTCCTCTTGTTTCGCGTGCGGGCCACTTGACCGATCCCCACTTGACCTTCACCAACCTGAAAATCCGGTTAAGTCTTCAAGCTTGACTCGGTTGCGGCGCGAATCGCGCGATGCACGCAAGAATCGCTATTCTGCTTTACGCAATAGCATGTCAACAAAAAGCATCATAAAACGGTGCATTCAACGCATTTTTTTTATCGGCCGTGGTAAATCACGCCGCAACGATTCATCGCGTGGCAAAATTTTGTCCTTCAGGTGTTCACTGTGCAGCACCGCCACAGCCTGTGCAAAAGCGCATATCGCTTCATCCGCTGCTTGAATTTGTCGCGCACAGGCGCATGATCATTTCATGCATAGCCCGCCAACACCGCATCCGGCACCGGAACCGGAATTCCAGCGCTGGCCGCCGCCGCAATCGGTGGCGCCACCGGAATGGGACATGCCCGATTGGCCGACGACCATCCGGCGCGGCTGCCTCGGGCACTGCCCGGCATGCAATGGCGCCCCGATTTTCGATGGCTACCTCAAGGTCCATGACAAATGCTCAAGCTGCGGCGCGCCCTTGGGCGAAATGCCGGCGGATGACGCGCCGCCCTACATCGCCATGCTCGTGGTGCTGCATGTCCTGGCGCTGTTCATCGTGCTTTTCTATAAAGCCGATTTCCGGCCGGGCCTCGTGCTGTCCGGATTTCTGCTGTTCCTGCTCGCATTGCTCTGCATGGCGGCGCTGCGCGTGGCCAAGGGGGCGGTGATCGGCATATTGCTGAAACTCGGGATGCGGCGAGAGAGGGTGTGATGACGGAGCGAGGCCGGCTGATCAAGGTTATCCTCGATGGTGAATCGCTGCACCGGCTCTCGGCCTTGCAGGAAGCCGATCTTGCCCAGGCGGTTAAGGATTTGCAAAGCGATAACGAATTCGCCCCCGCCACGCAGCCCGCGCTGCAGAGCGCGTTGCATCTCTCCATCCAGGAAGGGCGCCTGGTATTCGACGTGCGGGATCTGGCCGACCAGCCGGTGCAGGTGGTGATCCTGGCGCTCGGCCCCTTCAAGATGTTGATCAAGGATTACCAGATGCTGCTGGACTCTTACGCCAACGCCGTGGCGGAGGGCCGCGAGGCGCGCATCCAGGCCATCGATATGGGACGCCGCGGGCTGCATAATGAAGGCGCGGAGCTGATGATGGAACGGCTGAGCGGGAAGCTGGAGATTGATTTTTCCACCGCGCGGCGCCTATTCACGCTCGTCTGCGCCCTGCACCAAAAGCTCTAGGATTTTTGCGCCATGAAAATTGACGGCACTCCCTATCGTTCGATCTGGGTGGATGAGACCGATGGCTGGTCCGTCCGCATCATCGACCAGACCAGGCTGCCCTGGACGGTCGACCTCGTGCGGCTCACCACCATGGAGGAGATGGCGCATGCCATCAAAGCCATGCTCGTGCGCGGCGCACCGCTCATCGGTGCGTCGGCGGCCTACGGCGTGGCGCTGGCGATGCGCGCCGATGCGTCCGATGCCAATCTGCGCCAGGCGATCGAACTGCTCGGCGAAACCCGGCCCACCGCCATCAACCTGCGTTGGGCGCTGGCCCGCATGCGCGCCGTGCTGCAGCCGCTGGAGCGCAATGCGCGCGCGGATGCCGCCTATGCCGAGGCGCGCGCCATATGCGATGAGGATGTCGCCACCAATGCCGCCATCGGCCGCCATGGCCTGCCCTTGCTTGCCGCGCGCGCGGCAAATGGCCGGCGCGTGAATGTGCTCACCCATTGCAATGCCGGATGGATTGCCACGGTCGATTGGGGCACGGCACTCGCACCTATATATATGGCGCATGATGCCGGCCTCGACGTCCATGTCTGGGTTGAGGAAACACGGCCGCGCAATCAGGGCGCTTCGCTAACCGCCTGGGAGCTCGGCAAACATGGCGTGCCGCATACCGTTATCACCGATAACGCCGGCGGGCACATGATGCAGCGTGGCGATGTCGATCTCGTCATCGTCGGTACTGACCGCGTGACGCGGGCGGGCGATGTCGCCAACAAGATCGGTACATATCTGAAGGCGCTCGCGGCGCGCGATAATGGCGTGCCGTTCTGGGTCGCCCTGCCCTCATCCACCATAGACTGGACGATCCGTGACGGACTCACCGACATTCCGATCGAGGAACGGCCGGCTTCCGAGGTGACGACGATGACCGGCCGCGCGCTGGATGGTTCGATTGCCACCGTGCGCATCGTGCCGACAGCGAGTCCCGCCGCCAACCCGGCTTTCGACGTCACCCCGGCACGGCTTGTCTCCGGCCTCATCACCGAGCGCGGGCTGTGCGATGCGAATGAGGCGGCGCTGACCGAGATGTTCAGGGATATTGCGTAAGCTCCCACTCCTGCTCGTGCTGGTGCTGGGCGGCTGCGTGGAAAACCACGCGCCGCCTTTCGCCAATCTGCCCTATGAGCCCTTCTCGCGTACCGCAGCCGTCGCCATCGCCACCCGCGAATGGCGCCTGTGGGGGAGCCGCGTCGGCGAGGTGCCCGACTATACGCAGAGCGCGGCCGGCATGGCCGAGCGCCAGCCCGGGCTGTGGCAGCGCGTCGGCGAATATTGGTGGGAAGGAATGAATACCGGCGAGCCGGATGCCGCCTGGACGGGTAAACACGA
>JAKBAV010000054.1:0-4234 GCA_021826225.1 Pseudomonadota bacterium
CCATCAAGCAGCCGGTAGCTGCCGGCCAGGCGCATATCCAGCCCCCGCGCCGCCTCCTCTATCCAGCCCTCCAGCATATCCGGCCCGAACAGCGCATGCGCCTGCGCGGTTTCCACCATGCGCCGCAAATGCGCTATATAGCCCTCACGCCCGCCAAACGCCGCCGGCAGCGGCAAGGGTGCGGGCACCAGCCCGGCATATTGGCAGGCACAGAACGCCCGCAAAAAATCCCCATCGCTCTCGGCCACAAGTCCCACGCGCTCGCCCGGGCGCAGCCCGGCACCCAGCATGCGCCGCGCCAGCCCCAGCGCCTGCGCGCGCAACGTATGGTACGGCAGCACCTCAGCCAGCCGGCCCTTGCCGGAATATATATTAAACCCGGTAACCCCCAGCGCGGCATGGTCCAGCGCCTCGGCAATGGTACCGAAAGCAGCGTAGGAGATGGCGCGGCCGGGCGTGCTGGTCGGCGTCGGCTCCGCGGAGGGGGAAATTTCTGGCTGCGGCACGGTTTTTCCCGGCTATCAGACCTGATATAATATGGCAATGGCGTTACGGCGGGCGTTACAGCGGGCGTTACGGAATTGCATTTGACGGCGCTTCCCCGCCCGGCCTATTGGCCCTGATGCCCATTCCGGCCCGCGCCCATTTCTGCTGGATCGGCCCAACCCTCTCCTGGGCCCATGCCTTCGCCGTGCTCTCCGCCGCCGCGCAAGCCGGGCTGGATGAGGTCATCCTGCACCATACCGACGAACTGGCGCCAACCCCCGCTCTGGCCGCCTTGCGCGCCGCGCCGGGGGTCATCCTGGCGCACATAAACCCCCTTGAAATCCTGCACCAGGCCGAGGTGAAGCTGGCGCTGGAAGGGCAGCTCACCGCCCTGTACCACCGGCTCGCCAGCCCGGTGCAGCGCGCCGATATGCTGCGCGCCGCGATCCTCTACCTGCAAGGCGGCATCTATCTCGACCTTGATACCATCACCATCGCGCCGCTGCGCCCGCTGCTCGGCGCAACGCAATTCATCGGCCAGGAATACATCGTCTGGCCGCATTGGGTGCGCGCCTCGCGCTCGCCGCTGGTATGGGCCCGGCATCTGGCGCTTGACCTGCTGCGCAAGGCCCTGCGCTTGGCCCCCGGCGGCTGGCGCGGCTTCCGGCGGGTCGAGCATTGGTATTTCCCCGGCGTCAATAACGCCGTCATGGGCGCCACGCCGGGCGCCTCACTCTTCGCCGCCTATCTGCGCGCCATGGCAACCCTGCCACCCGGCGCCCAGGTGCCGCCCTATGCGCTGGGGCCGGACATGCTGCAATCACTCATCGCCCGCTTCACCCCGGCGGAGCTGGTCATCCACCCCCCCGCCATATTCTATCCCCTGCCCCCGGAAATCTCCGAACACTGGTTCCGCCCCAGCCGCCCCGGCGCCCTGGCGCGGGCATTACGGCCGCAAACGCTGGTGGTACACTGGTACGCCTCGGTCCGCAGCAAGCCGCATGTCGCGGTCATAGACCCCGCCTTCATCCGCGCCCATCGCGAGTCCCAGCTGTTCAGCGCCCTGGTCAGCACCGCCCTGCCGCAACTCTGACCCCTTTCGTACCATACTTGCGAGGGCTCAGACGAGCCTGTAGAGTCACAGAACAGTAACGTGGCGGCTTTCCGCCGGTTTCAGGCAGGCGAGGTTGTCATGGGAATACACAACGCGGTTATCCAGAACGCGGCACATAAAAACGGCGGCAAAACCGGCGGCATCCGCATCGCCATCGCCGGCATCGGCAATTGCGCCAGCTCGCTCATCCAGGGCATCCATTACTACACGCCGGAGCGCTGCGCCGAGGATGTCATCGGGCTGATGCATACCGAAATCGGCGGCTACCGCCCGTGTGACATCGCCGTCGTCGCCGCCTTCGATGTCGATGCCCGCAAGGTCGGCACCGATGTCCACCGCGCCATTTTCGCCAAGCCCAACTGCACCAAAATCTTCCAGGCCGAAATCCCCGATGCCGGCGTAACCGTGCTGATGGCCCCGGTGCTGGACGGTATTTCCGAGCATATGGATGCCTATGAGGACGACCGCACCTTCATCAAATCCACGGCACCCGCGCTGAGCAAGGTCGAAATCGTCGCCGAGCTGCAACGCAGCGGCGCCGATGTGCTGCTCAACTACATGCCGGTGGGCTCCGAACAGGCCGCGCGCTTCTACGCCGAATGCGCGCTCGAAGCCGGCATCGGCTTCATCAACAACATGCCGGTATTCATCGCCTCAGACCCCGCTTTCGCCAGCCGGTTCGAAGCCCGCAACCTGCCCATCATCGGCGACGATATCAAATCCCAGCTCGGCGCCACCATCACCCATCGCGTCCTGACCGATCTCTTCGCCAAGCGCGGCATCAAGCTGCTCCGCACCTACCAGCTCAACACCGGCGGCAATACCGATTTCCTCAACATGAAGAATCACGAGCGCCTGGCCTCCAAGAAAAAATCCAAGACCGAAGCGGTCCAGGCCGTCGCCAAAACCCGCCTGACCAATGAGAACATCCATATCGGCCCAAGCGATTACGTGCCCTGGCAGAACGACAATAAAATCTGCTTCATCCGCATGGAAGGCCAGATGTTCGGCGATGTCCCGATGGATCTCGAACTGCGCCTCTCGGTGCAGGACAGCCCCAATTCCGCCGGCGTGGTCATCGACATGGTCCGCTGCTGCAAGCTGGCGCTGGAAAACGGCATTGGCGGCGTGCTCACCGGCCCCAGCGCCTATTTCTGCAAGCACCCCCCGGTGCAGTATACCGATGATACCGCCTACGAGATGACCGAGGAATTCATCAAACACCGCCCGGCCAAAGTCGTCGCCGCCGAATGAAATGTCTGATCGTCGCGGCCGGGCAAGGCACCCGGCTGCGGGAAAAAGGCGCGCTTAAGCCCCTCATCCCCATCCGGGACGTGGCCCTCATCGAGCGCGTCATCGCCAATGCGCGGGCCGGCGGGGCGGACGAATTCTTCGTCGTCACCGGCTACCGTTCCGAGGAACTGCAGGCCCGGCTTGGTGAAATCTCCACCCGCACCGGCACGCGCATCACCCGCATCCACAACCGCGCCTGGGACCGCGCCAACGGCATCTCCGTGCTCGCGGCAAAACAATTCCTCGATGAGCCCTTCCTCCTCACCATGTGCGACCATCTCGTCGATCCCGAAATATTCCGCGCCCTCATCGCGGCACCACCCGTGCCGGACACCGTCACCCTGGCCGTCGATTTCAACATCACCGCCCCGCTCAACGACCCCGAGGACGTGACAAGGGTAAAATGCGAAGGCACGCGGCTGAAACATATCGGCAAGGTCATCCGCGACTTCAACTGTTTCGATACCGGCGTGTTCCTGTGCACTCCCCTCATGTTCGACGCCCTCATCGAATCCCAGGCCCGCGGCGATGACAGCATCTCCGGCGCCATGAACGTGCTGGCCGGCTGGGACAAGGCGCGCGTATTCGATATCGGCGACAAATTATGGGTCGATGTCGATGATCCCGCCGCCTTCGCCAAGGCCGAAAACCTGCTCGATGCGGGAAAGCTGCGTTGACCGAGCCGGTCCGCCGGGCCGCTGAAATCGAGGCGCCCAGCAATCTCTACATCATCCACCCGCTCTCCGCCTGGCTCGTGCCGTATCTCGCGCGCGCCGGCATCAGCCCCAACCAGGTCTCGCTCGCCGGCATGGGCTGCGGCATCGCCGCCGGCATCGCCTATCATTTCTATCCCCATACATTGTGCGTGCTGCTCGGCTTCGCCCTGATGTTCGCCTGGCATGTGCTGGACGGCGCCGACGGCCAGCTCGCCCGCCTCACGCAAACCTTCTCCGAGCTCGGCAAAATCATTGACGGCATCTGCGACTACGTCACCTTCACCGCCGTCTATATCGGGCTCGCCGCCACCTGCGCGAGCCAGCACGGCAACCTGGTCTGGGCGCTCGTCGCACTCTCGGGCCTGTGCCACGCCATCCAGTCCGCGGCCTACGAGCTGCAACGGCAATATTACAACGTCTATGGGCTGGGCCGGAAATCCTCGGCACTGCCGGACATTGCAACACCACCACCACCCGGCCTCGCCGCCCTGCTGCACCACATCTATGCCCGCGCGCAGCTGCTCATCGGCGGCGATGCCGCCGCCTTCCACGCCCGGCTCGCCGCCCAACCAGACCCGAGCGACGCCCGCCGCGCGCGCTATTGCGCGGTATTCGCGCCGGTAAT
>JAKBAV010000054.1:4334-15516 GCA_021826225.1 Pseudomonadota bacterium
TAAAGCCCCACCCCGCCCAGCAGCAGTGCCGGCGCCAGCGCGGTCAGCACCGGCGGTGCGCCGAGCCGCAACCCGGCATAGAATACAAGCTGCTGCGTCAACTCGAAGCCGATGCCCAGCAGCGCGCCGATGAGCAGCTGGCGCCCCGCGCTCTGCAGGCGTGGCGCGGCGAAGGCGAAAGGTGCGGCCGCCAGCACCATGGCGAGCAGCGCTACCGGAATCGCCACCATGCTCCAGAAAATCAGCTCGTCATTCTGCGCCTGCTGGTCGTTGCGCTTCATCTCATGGATATACTGGAACAGCCCGACCGGCGGCATGGCCTGGGGCGGCAGGCGCAGCAGGCGGATCTGCGCCGGCGCCACGAAGGAGGGCCAGTCCATTTCGCCCGCGCGCGTCGTGATGAACCGCCCGCCCACCACCTGCTTGACCAGCACATCGCGCAGCCGCCACGTCCCATCCGGCGCGATATCCGCGCGCATGGCATGGATATAGTCCAGCAGAGCACCATCGGCCCCGAAGGCATAGATATCGACATCCTCCGGCATCCCACCCGCCGTGAAATCACCCACCTCGAGAAATTGCCGTTCATGCGCCGCCCAGAACCCGCCGGAATGCAGTGCCGTGGCGCGCGCCCCCAGCGCCGCCTCCTGCGCGCCCTGGGCCAGCAGCTGCGCCGTGGGCACGACATATTGCGCGATGAGAAACAGCACGAAAATAACCGGCACCGCCAGCTTCAGCAGCGCGCCGATGATCCGCGCCTCCGACACGCCAAGGCTGCGCCACGCCGTCAGCTCGGCATGGCGCGCCAGCAAGCCGAGCGCCAGCAGGCTGGCCAGCAGCATCGCCACCGGGGCCAGCTGCAACACCAGCGCGGGCGCGGCAAACACGGTATGGATCAGCGCATCCCCCGCCCCGTAATGCCCCTGCCCGACAAGCGATAGCTGCTGCACGAAAGCGAGCAGGCTGAACAGCACGGTGAGCGCGGCCATCACGAGACTGAAAACACGCAAGGCGAGCAGGCCGATATAACGGTCGAGCAGGTTCATGCCGCCGCCGCGCGGGCCAGGCGGCGCATCCGCGTGGCGTTCATCGCCACCACCAGCAGCAGCGCCAGCACCGCCGGGCCCCACCATATGCCGGGCAGCGCCGGGATGGTGCCATGTTCCACCCAGCTCCGCGCCGTGGTGCAGAACAGATAATAGCCAGCATAAATGAGAATCGCCGGGCCGAACCGCGCATAGCGCCCCTGCCTGGCGCTGGTCCGGCTCAGGGGCAGGCCCATCAGCGCCAGCAGCAGCGTGGTCACCGGGGTGGAGAGCCGCCACTGCAACTCGGCAATGTCACGCGGCGCGGATGAGGCGGCAAGGCGCCGGTTGCTCGCCGCCACCGGGCTGTAACCGGGCGCGCTCCCGGGCGTCCCGGCCGGATCCAGCCGCAGCCCGGCGGCGCTGATCAGCTGGTCGTTCCGCGCATCGGCAAGGTCGATTTCATAGATATGCGCACCCGAAAGATACACCTCACGCTGCCCCCCGGCATCCCGCTCGGCCAGCGGCACGGCGGCGCGGGCGTATATAACCTCGATATGCCCGGCCACCTCACGCCGGATGAACACCCCCCCGGCCGGGCTGCCAGGTGCCGGGCTGCGCGCCAGAAACACCACCCGGCTGCCATCCTGGCTGGCATAAAAGGTCCCGGCCTGCATCGCATCCACATCGATCTGCGCGCCACCCAGCCAGGTTATCTCATGCGCCGTGCGGTAGGCCCAGGGTCGCGCCAGCAGCGCCATGGCCCCCACCGCCACGGCCACGCCCAGCGCCAGCCACACCACCGCGCGCGCCACCTGCGCCGGCCGCCCCCCAAGCGCCTCCATCGCGGTAATCTCATGGTCCGCATGCAGCCGGCTGAAGCTCAGCAGCACCGCGAAATACAGCGCCACGGGGATGAGCACATCCTGCGAGATCAATAGTTTCAGCGCCGCCAGCGCCAGTATGGTGCCCGCCGGCAGCAGCCCGTTCGCCGGATCGGCCAGGCTGCTGGATATGCTGTAGCCGCCGAACAGGGCGCAGAGCACGCCAAGTATGGCGGCGAAAGGCTTGGCGGTTTCGCGGGCCAGATACCAGGTGATGATCATGGCTGGATATCCTGTCCGTTACGTTACGCCGGTCTTTGATTAATTCGCCCCGGCATGTATAGCTAAAGTTATCAAATTGTCACATGCGCGGCCATGCGGCCCCGCGCGTGGCAGAGGTGGCGGCAAACATAACCCAAGCCAATCAGAGAGGCCGGCGGCAGACGATGAACGACTCGGACGGCGATATCCGCGAAATCATTTTCAGCACTTTGCGCACGACCCTGAAGCGGCCGGTGGAATTATCCGACCAGACGCATATCATGGACGATCTCGGCCTCGACTCCGTGGCGGTGATGGATTTCGTGATGGATCTGGAAGACCGGCTCGATGTCTCCATGCCGCTCGACCGCATCGCCGAAATCGAGACCCTGGGTGACCTCATCGCCACCCTGCGGAACCTCAAGGCCGACGCGTCAGCCGCATGACATTATTCGCCAAATACGCCAGCCTCTCGGGCCAGTACCGCCAACTGGAAGAATCCGGGGCCAACCCCTTCAATGTCACCTTCGAGTCGGTCCTCTCCCCCACCGAGGCGATCATCGCCGGGCGTACCACCCTGCTGCTCGGCACCAATAATTATCTCGGCCTCACCTACGACCCCGCCGTCATCGCCAAATCCGTCGAGGCGACGCAATCCGCCGGCACCGGCACCACCGGCTCGCGCATCGCCAATGGCAGCTATGAGGGGCATGGCGGGCTCGAACAGGCGCTGGCGGCATTCTACGGCCGCCGCCACGGCATGGTGTTCTCCACCGGCTACCAGGCCAATCTCGGCATATTATCAGCACTCGCCGGCAAGGATGACCATCTGATCCTGGATGCCGATTCCCATGCCAGCATCTATGACGGCGCCCGCCTCGGCCACGCCCAGGTCACGCGCTTCCGCCATAACAGCCCAGATGATCTCGCCCGCCGCCTGCACCGCCTGAAGGACGTGCCGGGCGAGAAGGTCATCGTTGTCGAAGGCATCTACTCCATGCTGGGCGATACCGCGCCGCTCCGCGAATTCGCCGCGGTCAAGCGCGAATATGGCGGATATCTGGTGGTCGATGAAGCCCATTCCCTCGGCGTGCTCGGCGCCACCGGGCGCGGCCTGGCCGAGGCCGCGGGGGTCGAGGCCGATGTCGATTTCATCGTCGGCACCTTCTCCAAAAGCCTCGGCGGCGTCGGCGGCTTCTGCGTCGCCGATATCGAGGGGTTCGACATCCTGCGCGTCGTCAGCCGGCCCTACATGTTCACCGCCTCCCTGCCGCCCGGCGTCATCGCCGCCACGCGGGAGGCGCTCAACCAGCTCCGCCTGCGCCCGGCCCTGCGCCACCAGCTCAACGCCAATGCCCGCCATTTGTATGAGGGTCTCGCCGGCCTCGGCTTCACCGTGGGGCCGGAGCCCAGCCCCGTCGTCTCCACCGTCATGCCGGACCCGCAAACCGCCTTCGCCTTCTGGTCGCATCTGCTGGATGCCGGGCTGTACACCAATGTCAGCCTGCCCCCGGCCACGCCGAAGGGCCTGGCACTGCTGCGCTGCAGCGTGAGCGCGGCGCATAGCACCGCCCAGATCGACCATGCCATCGCCCTGTTCGCGGCGGCCGGGCGCGCATACGGGCTCATCCCGCACGCTGAGGAACCGGCCTGGCATGCCCCCGACCTTGCCGCCGCCAGATGAGCCGCCGGCGGCGGTAATCTTCCGCCATAATCTGTTCAAGCTCTCGGAAGTCTTCATCACCGAACAGGCCCGGCATATGCGGCGCTACCAGCCGCTCTACCTCGGCCGCCTGCGCCACGGCGCCGCCCCGCCAGGTGCCGAATCCCTGGCCGTGGCCGATCTGGCGCAGCGCTTCGCCCTGCCGCTCGCCGGCTGGCAGATGCTGAGCCGGAGCATCGCGCCCTATGAGCGCCTGCTGGCGGGGCGTCGCCCGGCCGTCCTGCACGCGCATTTCGGCATTGAGGGCGCCTACGCCCTGCCACTTGCGGAAAAACTCGGCATCCCGCTCATCACCACCTTCCACGGCTTCGATGCCACACTCGCCACGGCCGGATTTTTCGCCTCTCCCGCCTGGGCCTGGTACCCGCTGCTGCGCCGGCGCCTGGCCCGGCGCGGGCAGCTCTTCCTCTGCGCCTCCGGCTTCATCCGCGCGCGCCTGCTCGCCCAGGGCTTCCCGCCGGAGCGCACGCAGGTGCATTATATCGGCGTGGATTGCGCCACCATCACCCCGCGCCCGCCCGATGCGGAAGAGCCGGTCATCCTGCATGTCGCGCGGCTGGTCGAGGTAAAAGGCACCGCATATCTGCTCCGCGCCTTCGCCACCCTTCCCCCCCCCGCCCGGCTCGTCATCATCGGCGACGGCCCGTTGCGCGCGCAACTGGCGCGACTCGCCCAGGAATGCGGAGTCGCCGACCGAGTCGACATGCTCGGCGCCCTGCCCCATGCCGAGGTCCTGGCCTGGATGCGCCGCGCCGCCATACTGGCACTACCCAGCGTCCGCACCGCCTCCGGCCGCGTCGAGGGGCTCGGCATGGTCACGCTGGAAGCCGCCGCCACCGGCGTGCCCGCCATCGGCTCAGCCCTGGGCGGCATCACCGAGACGATCATCGACGGCCAAACCGGCTTCCTCATCCCGGAGCGCGACCCGGCGGCTCTGGCGGCCCGGCTGGGCGAATTACTGGCGGATACGCAATTGCGCCGGCGCCTGGGTGACGCCGCACGGCAAAGAGTCGCGCAAACATTCAATATCGTTCGTCAAACATCTATTCTTGAATCGCTTTACGATGAAGTCCGCGCGCGATGAAAGCCATCGTGGTGGCCCATCCGGATGACGAAGCCCTGTGGCTGAGCGCGGTCCTGGCCCAGGCCGACCGCATGGTATTTTGTTACGGCGACCAGTTTGGCGGCGCCGGTGAAAAAAAATCAGCGGCCCGCCGCCGCGCCGTGGCGGCACTCCCTTTGCCCGGAATCATCAACCTGGCGCTGCCTGAAAGCGGCACGCGCAAGCTGGTGGACTGGGCCCGCACCACCTTCTCCCCGGCCGGAATCACCATCGCCGATGCCGCCGGACAGGCGCGGTATGAGGCAAATTTCACAGCCCTTCTGGCCCGCTTACGCCCGGCTTTGGCGGGCTGCACGGCTGTGTTCACCCATAACCCCTGGGGCGAGTACGGCCATCCCGAACATGTCCAGGTCTACCGCGCCGTTACCGCGCTACAGGCGGAACTCGGTTATACCATATGGTTTTCCAACTATGCCGGCCCCCTCACCTGGCGACTCGCCCGCGACTCGGAAACACGCTTTGCCGGGCGGCAAATCGTCCAGCCGGATAAGCGGCTCGCCCATAGTCTGTGCCGCGTCTATACCCGCGCCGGGGCCTGGACCTGGCCGCTGGCACATCGCTGGCCGCGCACAGAAATCCTTTATGTTCAAGAGTCTGGCGCCGGAAACATCCATAGCCTCACAGGCGAGCCCCTGCTCGACACCTCCCGCCTGCGCTGGTGGCGCTTGCGTGATGCCACCCGCATGCTCGCCTAAGCCAGCCCGGCATGGCGGGTGCGCCGCGCATGCCAGAACAGCCCGGCATAGGCCAGCAGCGTCGCCCCCAGCGCAATGCCGATTTCCGCCACCGCCCCCTGGCCAAGGACCGAGCGGCCCACGACATCCAACAGCACCAGCCCGGCAATACCGGCGCCCGGCGCCAGAAATGGCCGCAGCAATGCGCCAAAACCGATCCGCCAGTGCCGGTGCAGATACCACGCGCCCCAGCCCAGCAGCGGCGGATAGGCGGCGAACCAGACACATGAAACGGCGATAATGCCACTCCGCGCCGGAAAATACAGCCCCGCCGCGACGATCCCGAGGCTCAGTAGGCCGAGCGTCGCCGCCGCAACCCAGGCGGCACGGCCCGGCCGCCCGGTGCCGACCAGCACCGGGGTGATGAGTTGCGAGACGATCCGCAGAATGGCGGCCAGCGCCAGAATCCGCAGCGGCCAGGCGGCGGCGGCGTAGCTTTGCCCCTGGGCATCGTGCAACAGCCGCATCAACGGCCCGGCCATGAGGCACAGCCCCATCATCAGCGGCGCGTTCAGCACGGCAACACGGCGCAGCGACCATAGCAGCGCATCGGTCAGATGCGCCGGCACGGCGGCGGCGCGGGCAAATACCGGCAGCGCGGCGCGGTTGATGATGGTGCCGATCGCCATGGCCGGCTCCATGGCGACATCGAACGCCACACGGTACAGGGCCAGGGCGGCGGCGCCGTAGAACCAGCCGACCAGCAGAAAATCGATATTCTTGAACACTTGCTCGAAAATATTTGCCGAGGCCGAGCGCAGCCCGAAGCGCAGCAGCGGGCTGATATCGCCGAAGCGGAAGCGCAAGCGCGGCCGGAACGGGCTGGCCAGCCCCGCGCCGGCCAGGATGAACACACCGCTCGCCAGATAGCCGCCGGCAAGGGCCCAGGCGCCGCCGCCGGCAATGGCGATGGCGAGCCGCGTGCCCGCGGCGCCGAAGGTCGCGCTGAGATTGACCACCGCGATGGCCTCATAGCGCAAGCCGCGGTTGAGCCGGGCAAGCGGGATGACCGCCGCCGCGACGAGCGGCTGTTTCAGGGCAACCGCCAGGAACAGCCCGGCAATGCCGGGCACGCCATAGAGCCGCGCCACCAGCGGTGCCGCCAGCAGCGTCGCCCCCGCCATGGCCACGGCTACGGCGAGGATGAACCAGAACAGCGTATCCAGCTGCCGCCGCGCGATATCCGGCGCCTGCACCAGCGCATCCCCGGTACCCAGCCCGTCAAACGCCTCCACGATCATGCCGAAGGCGATCACCAGCGAGCCGATGCCGAGCTGCGCCTTGGTCAGATACAGCAGCACCGCCAGAATCGTCGCGAAATCCGTGACCTTGGCGATGATGGTGGCGCCGCCCAGCCAGTTGAAGCCGCGCCCGAGATGCGCCCGGTGCCGCGCCCGATCATCCCCCGGCGCGGGTTGCGGCGCCTCCATTCAGCCGGCGGGCGGCAGGATGATGGTGCGGGTACGGGCGAAATGCGCGAACCAGCGGCGCGACTCGGCGCGGAATCTGCGAGTCTGCGCCGCGCCCCAGCCGCCCTGCCCGGCCGGCGCGCTTATGCGCCATGCGGCGATGGTCGCGGCGATCGTTTCCGCCCGCGCCGCCCAGGTGAAATTCAGGCTGTCCGCCGCCGCCGCCGCCGCCAGCCGCGCCGCCAGCGCCGGCTCGGTGGTCAGGCGGCGCAGCCCGGCAATGAGCGACTCGCGCGAATCGGGTGGCACGAGATAGGCGGTCTCGCCGGAGCGGAGCACCTCGGCGACATCCGGCGTATCCCCCGCGAGGATCGGCCGGCCCGCGCCGAGATATAAAAAAAGCTTCAATGGCAACACGGTAGAGCCGAATTTTGCGAGCGGCTGCAAAGAGGGTGGGATCAGCAGCACGTCGGCGGCAAAAATATAGCGGCTCAAATCCGCCTCGCTCTGCCACGGTATGATGCGGATGTTCGGCACGCCGGATGCCAGCCGCTCGATCGGTCCCGCGCCATAGGAGCCGACGAACAGAAAAAGCAGCTCGGGCAGCTGCTTCGCCGCCTCGATCACCAGGTCCAGCCCCTTTCGCTGGTTCACCCGCCCGGTATAGACCACCGTTTTGGCCTCCGGCGGCACACCGATCAGCGCCTTCGCCTCGGCCATGGCGAGCGGGGCGGCAAACCGCGCCGGCTCGAAGCCATTATGCACGCAGCGCAATTTCTGCTCCGGCACGCCGAGCTCGATATATTTCCGCCGCGTGTATTCGGAGTGGCAGATGCTCCCCAAAAACCGCCTGTGGCAGAACATGCGGTATAAAAAATACTGCAGCGGCGGAATCTGGTCCGGCCAGGGCCGGTAATGGTCGAACACCACGCGCTGGCCGCAGAGCAGCGCCATGAAGGCGACCCAGAGGTTGCGCGTATAGACCAAATCAGCCCGGCGGAAGGCGGCGCGCAGCACGATGGTGAGGCCGGCGCAGAAATGCCGCAGGGCGGCGTTGCCGAGCGGCGCCCAGGCCGGCACCACCGGCATCCCGGCCAGCCGCTCCACCAGCCCCGGCGCGGCGCTGCCGGCAACCGGCGCGTGCAGCCAGCAATCCTGCGTATACGGCGCCAGATAGCGCGCGGTGGTGATGAAAACCTCGGCATCGGCCTCGGCATTGGGCAGCGGATTTTCAAACGCGAATAAAATTCTCATGCCCGACCATCGAGTTAAGCCAGCGGCAACCTAGGCGTAACGCCATGGCGGGGCAAGCCACGGCCATGGGCCATAATTGATCGCGTTGCGGCCCTTATCTCGCCATGAAAAGCGCCTTACATGACCGCCAGGACAGCGGAGATATTACCCATGCTAGACGCCCTGAAACCGGCCCCCGAACAGACCGGCGCGAATCTTTCCGTACATTATGACAATACCAGCATCGCCCTGCACTGGGCGACGGCCTTGCTGGTTCTGCTGAATTTCGCTCTCGCCGAAACCTGGGATTTCTTTCCGCGTCCCGAGCATCATCTGATGATCATCGGCCACATCTCATTCGGCATACTGCTCACCGCGGTCATCGCCGCGCGCATCATCTGGCGCTGGAAGTTCGGCCGGGCGCTCCCCGCCGCCGGGCACGGCGCGCTCGACCTTGTGGCCAAGGCGCTGCACCATATTCTCTACGTCCTGGTCGTGGCCGAGGTGTTGCTCGGCTATGCCACGCGCTGGACCGACAACCAGCCCCTGAACTTTTTCGGCCTGATTATCCCCTCGCCCTTCGGGCATTTCTCCAAGGCCACGGGGCGGCTGGTCGATAACATCCACGACTATAATGCCTGGATCATCATGGGTCTCGTGGGCATCCATGCGGTGGCCGCCATCGGCCATCATTTCCTGCTCAAGGACAAGGTGCTGCGCCGGATGCTGCCCTCCGCCTAACGCGGGCTGGGCGGGGCGATGTCCACCTGGTCGCCCGGCTCCAGGGAATCCGGGGGATTATCGATGATCCGGTCATCCTTGCCGATGCCGCTGGCAATCTGCACGACATTGCCGAGATCCCGCCCGATGGTGATGGGCTTGATCACCACGCGGTTATCGGGGCCAACCTCCGCCACCGCCATGCCGCTATCGCGGAACATCAACGCGCTGGATGGCAGGGACAGCGCCCGCGCATCGGCAGGCAGCTTGAGCGTCACCTGGGCATAATCGCCGGGCTGCAGGGCGCCGGCCGCGTTATCGGCCAGGAACTGCACCAGCAGCGTGCCGGATTGCGGGTCTATGGCGCCGGAGGTGGCGGCGAACCGCGCCGTGAACACCCGGCCGGGATATTCATCAACGGTGAAGCTGGCGCTCCGCACGGATTTCACCTTGGCGGCATCGCTCTCCGGCACGTTCACATAGATGCGCAGGCGGGACATGTCATCGACCACGAAGAGCGGCGTCTGCCCGGGCGCGCCGGGGGTGATCAGCGCGCCGATATCGGTGTTGCGCGCGGTCACCACGCCATCAAACGGCGCGGTGATGCGCTTGAAACCTTCCTGCGCCACGAACCCCGCCACCGTGGCCCGCGCCGCCAGCGTGGCGGCGCGGGCCGCGGTGTAGGCGGCATCCTTGGTATCCGCATCCTGCTGCGACACCGCATCCCCGGCGCGCATCGCATCCCAACGCCGGGCCGTAATGCCGTCGATCTGCTCCGTGGCAACGGCGCTGGCGAGGTTGGCCTGCGCCTGGGCCAGCTCCTGGTCCAGGTTCGGCGTGGCAATGCTCGCCAGCACCTCCCCTGCCTTTACCTTGGCGCCGATATCGGTGTTCCAGTGTTGCAGATAACCGCTTACCTGGGCGTAGATCGGCGCCTCGTAATAGGCTTTCACGGCGCCGGGCAGCACCAGCTCCCGCGCCTGGGTGGCAGCGCTGGGGGCGATTACCTTAACGGTGGGAATGGCGGAGGCGGCCGTCTCCACCCGCAGCCGGTGCGCCGCATTCACCCGGCCGACGACCCCGGTGACAAGCACGATCAGGAACACGGCGGCGGCGGCGGCCAGCCACAGCCCCAGCCGGCGTGGCTTGTGGTAGCGCAGAATATCGTCGTGCTCAGCCATGCGTGCCTCCGGGGCCGGCACCTGTCGGGCGCGCCGCCACTCGTCCATGAAGAATACTGAAAATCACCGGCACGAACAGCAAGGTCGCGCCAGTTGCGAATATCAACCCGCCGATCACCGCGCGGCCCAGCGGCGCGTTCTGCTCGCCACCCTCGCCCAGCCCCAGCGCCATTGGCGCCATGCCGATGATCATGGCAAGCGCCGTCATCAGCACGGGGCGGAAGCGCACGATGCCGGCCTCGACCGCCGCCGCCATGGCCGATTTGCCGGCAGCGAGCTGCTCACGCGCGAAGCTGACGACCAGGATGGAGTTGGCCGTGGCCACGCCCATGCTCATGATCGCCCCTGTGAGCGCCGGTACCGAGAGCGTGGTGCCCGTGACGAACAGCATCCACACGATGCCGGCGAGGGCCGCGGGCAGCGCCGTGATGATGATGAACGGGTCGAGCCAGGACTGGAAATTCACCACGATGATCAGATAGATCAGCACGATGGCGCCGAGCAGCCCGAGCAGCAGGCTGGCGAAGGCGGTCTGCATTGTCGCCGCCTGGCCGCGCACGGTAACGGTGCTGCCCTTGGGCAGGCCTGGCGTGGCGGCGATCGCGGCCTTCACCGCCGCCGCCACGCCGCCCAGGTCGCGGCCCTGCGTGGTGGCGTAAATATCGATGACCGGGCGGATATTGTAATGCGAGACCACCGCATCGGTCCAGCCGCGCGTAATGGTGGCGAGCCCGCCGAGAATTTCCGGCGCCGTCGCCGCCCCCGGCTGGTTCACGGGAATGTTTTCAAGGTCCGAGAGGCTGTCGACCGCATATTCCGGCGCCTGGGTGACGATGGGATAGGACACGCCGTTGGTGGGGTTGAGGAAATAGGTCGGCGCGGCCTGCGAAGTGCCGGCCAGCATGGTGGCGACGCTGCTGGTCACATCCTGCTCATTGAGTCCGAACTG
>JAKBAV010000055.1 GCA_021826225.1 Pseudomonadota bacterium
CCTCTGTTGAATACGTCATCATCGCGATCATCCTGGCCGTGGCCATCATGGGTGGCTTATCCAGGATCGGCGGGTATCTCGGAACCGATTTCAACAATGTGAGCAGCGAACTCTGAGGCCGTTTCAGATTTGCGGTGAAGCAGCGCCTGCGACCAGGGGCTGATTGCGCCGATTCGGCTGTTTGCGGAATCTGCGATGGATTGCTACCATGGCGGGTGGTGTCACAATATTTTAGATTTTTTGAATGACGCCCTCAATAATGAGGAATAAATCTTTCTTGACGGGATAGCGCGATATTTGCGCGTAACTTACCTGTGGCGTTAACCTCACATCTTACCGAGCATTAACAAATTCGCGTGTTATCACGGAATTTTGTTCTGTCGTCCCCAAGTTACATTTGACAAAAACCTCTAAATTCCGTGTATTGGCCGTAACCCTGAACGGGTTGACGTGATGGATGGAAGTTTACTGAAAGTTCAAACTTTGAGCTGTATTTTCATCGGGTCACGAATTAGTCTCGTTGTCGGCCCGCTCCACCGGCGGTTTGATACTTCTTCATAAAGGATACTTCCATGCTGAACTATGTCCGTACCGCTATGTCCCTCAAGCTTGCCCAGCTCAATGTCGACAAGCGCGCCGTCACCGCGATCGAATACGCGCTCATCGCCGCCCTCATCGCCGTCGTCATCGTTGGCGCGGCGACCACGCTCGGCAGCAAGATTTCCACCACGTTCAACAACGTGTCCTCCGAACTCTAAAACAGCTGCACCAAATCCCGGTGCGCGCGAAGCGGCTGGCGGGGGCAACCCCGCCAGCCGTATTTTATTGTGCTCGATTTCATTAAATATTCCATCTGTAATTGAAAATTTATTTTTTGCGGTTTGCATCGGGGGATGCGCCTCGCATTGCTCTCCTTCCGCTTACGCCACGGCCTCACAGGGGGCCGGGATGCCAATAAACATGGCCAAAATCTAACCTTTTTCTCGCCGGAGCGTGACTCCCCGGTCACATCTCAATCAAAAACAGCAGATTTTGGTGCTCGCGCCTATGTTTTATGCTGGCGCGTACGCTAAGAGTGCTATTAGATTGAGATTACAGGAATTGCATTTGTTGATGTTTTGTATCAATATGTGCTGGAGCCGTAATATCAAGGGGTTGAACCCGGGGGTGGAGATGAGACCGAGGAAGTGGTGGTGAACGCAGTCCTGGGCATAACTGCAGCCGGTCTTCTGGCCTATGCGGCGCTTCACGACCTTGCCGTGCGCACGGTGCCCAACTGGCTGCCGGCGGTGCTTCTGCTTCTGGGAATCATTGCACGTCTCCTGGGGCATGATCTGCTTCCTGGCCTTCTGGTCGTCGTTATCGCCTTCGCCGCGCTGTTCGGCATCTGGGCCGCTGGGGCGATGGGTGGGGGGGATGTCAAGCTCTGGGCTGCCGCAGTGCTGCTCGTGTCCCCTGGCTGGCAGCCGCAATTTGCCTTTTTTGTGGATGTCGTTCTTGCCGGCGGCCTGCTGGCTGTCGTGTATCTGGGGCTCTCGCTGGTTGTGCCGCGTCCGCGTGCGGCGCGGCAAGGTGGGCGCCTGCGCCGGTTTCTGCGTGTCGAGCAATGGCGCATCGCGCGCCGTGGTCCGCTGCCTTATGCCTGCGCCATCGCCGCCGGGGCAATCACCGCCCTTTTTCCTCACGCTCACCTCAATCTAGCAAATCTAGGATAGCCCATGGCCTTCCGTCTTGGTATTTTCGGGATACTCATCGCCGCGCTCATCGGCGTGATGGTCTTTGCTTACTCCATTCTCAATCCACCGCGGCATGCCGCGGTGGTCGCCACGGCAGCGTCACCGGCCGCGGCCCCAGCGCCGCCGCCAACGGTGCAGATTTTAACCGCCGCGGGCCCGCTGCCGGGCGGTATTCTGCTGCAACCGGCCAATATCGGCAGCACCAGCGTCGTTTCATCCTCGCAGGTGCCGGGGGAGTTGCAGGACACTTCGGCCAACCGCTCCGCGCTGATGGGCTCCATGCTGCGCGTTCAGCTCGCCGCCGGCGCGCCGATCATGGATAACGAGGTCATTCACCCTGGCGATCATGGCTTCCTGGCAGCCGTTCTGCCCCCGGGCATGACCGCGGTCACCATCCCGGTCGATCAGCTCACCGGCACGGCCGGGCTCATCTGGCCGGGCGACAAGATCGACCTGCTGATGACCCAGACCCTGGATGGCGCGCCCTATGCCAAAAGCATGACCGCCGCGGTGGTGCTGACGGATGTTCCGGTCGTCGCCACCAACGCCACGCTGGTGCGGGATGCCAATGCCGGGCCGGGCGGCGGATCTATCGGTAGCGTAACGCTCGAAGTCACGCCGGAACAGGCCTCGGAGTGCATTATCGCTGAAAATCTCGGTAAACTTTCGCTGATCGTGCATTCCGCGCAAGGGCTGGCGAAAGACGGCAGCGATCCGGATGCCAGGCCGGCACCGCCGGTATTCACCGGCAATGTCTCGCAGGTCGAAACGTCACTATCGACCGTCAAGGTTATTTCCAGCGGCGGTGAGGGGGAGTTCAAATTCTGATGCGCCATATTTCGCACGGTGCCGCTCTGGCGCTGATCCTCGGCTTGCCCGTTTTAGGTCTGGGCATATCCCGGCCCGCACTGGCGCAAACCGACATGACCGCCCAGGACGGCTCCGGTGCCAGCGCGCCGGCTCCGGCCGTTTCGCAGCCTTTTTATGGGGTGATCCATGTGGAGGTTGGCAAAGGTAAACTGATCAAGCTGCCCGCCCCCGCCGATAATCTTTTCGTCGGCGATCCCGGGGTCGTCACGGTTCATCCCGCCAGCGCCACCAGCATGTTCATCTTCGGTAAGACAATCGGCCAAACCGATATTGTCGGCACGGACGTTAACGGCAACCGGACCGCCCAGCTCACCGTAACGGTCGACCCCTCGAGCTATCTGGGGGACCGCCTGCAGCAGCAGGCGCAGACCACGGCGCCTGGCAGTAATGTTAGCGTGGAAGCCGAATCCGGCGGCGTAATTCTGCATGGCACGGTGAACACGGCGGAAGAAGCCGACAACCTCGTCAACCAGGCCAAGCTGATGGGCGGCGCGGTCACTAACGACCTCACCGTGCAGGAGCCGGTACAGGTCGAGCTCAAGGTCCGCATCGCGCAGATGTCGCGCACGGTTACGCGCACGCTCGGCATCAACTGGGGTTCGGTCGGCGCCACGGGCATCGCAATCGGCAAATTCGCGCTCACCGGGGCCACCGCCTCCGCCGGCTCGGTCATTTCAGGCGCCACAGCGGGCGGTGTCGGCGTACTGTTCCCCGGTGGCAATTTCGAAGGTGTGATCGATGCGCTGGCGCAGGATAACCTCGCGCATATTCTGGCCGAACCAACCCTTACAACCCTGTCCGGCACGCAGGCCAGTTTCAATGTCGGCGGCGAGTTTCCGGTGCCGGTGGCGGCGAGCGTCGGCACCACCACGGTCAGCTTCAAAAACTACGGCGTGGTGCTGAGCTTCACCCCCACGGTGTTTTCGGATGGCCGCATCGCGCTGCAGGTTTCCCCCTCGATCAGCGCCATCGATGCCTCGAACGCCGCGACGGTCGGAACGGGTTCTAACGTGTCGATCACCGTGCCGTCGCTCACCGTCACCAGCGCCTCATCCACGGTCATCCTGGGCTCAGGGCAGGGCATGGCCATTGCCGGCTTGCTGGAAGATACCACCAGCAACACCTCGAATGGTCTGCCCGGTCTGTCCGAGGTGCCGCTGCTGGGTGCCTTGTTCCGCGGCAACGGGTTTCAGAATACGGAGCAGGAGATGGTGATCACCGTTACCCCGTATATCGTCAACCCGGTCAACCAGCCCGGCAGCCTCGCTTCACCCGATGATGGCTGGAGCCCGCCAAATGATTTGCAACGCATCCTGTTGTTGCGCGATAACGGGACAACAACCGCCAGCGCCGCGATTCCCGGCGATGCCGGTTTCATGGTGCAGTGATGAAGAGAGCTCCGATGCGATCCGTCATGTTTTTCTGTGTCTGTGCCGGTGTGCTGTCATTAAGCGGCTGTGCCGGTGCGTTCGACCCCTTCCAGCGCCCCGGAGACTGGTCGCAGACCGGCGCCGCGAACGAAACCATCGCCCAGCAGGCGGCCAATAAGGGCGATCTCATTTCGGGCCAGTCCGAGGCCACGAGTGGTGATATCGCCGCGACGGCGGTCGAGAAAATCAGAGGCAGCGGGCCGGGCAACGCGCCGGCGGCCGGTACCAGCAACAGCGGCGGCGGTTGATGATCCGAGGCGTCTCGCAGCAAGCCATGGAGGCAGTATGAGTCAGCAGGTGTCGCGCGCGGGGGCCGATGGAATGGGCGGTCGCCCCGATCGCCTGACCGTGCTCGCGTTTCTGGGCGATCCCGCAACCGAGCAGGTGCTGCGCGACGGGCTTGGCGACATGCCGGCCAATGGCATGGATATTCGCCGCGGCACGGTTCGTACCGCGATCGCCGCGATGTCGAAGATGCAGACTCCGGAAGTGCTGATCGTCGACATCGCCGGCGAGGAACAGCCGCTGCACGCGCTGGGTGAGTTGTCCGACGTCGTGGAGCCCGGCGTGCGCGTGCTCGTCATCGGCGATACCGACGATGTTGATTTCTACCGCCACATCACGCGCGGCATGGGCGTGATGGAATACATCTTCAAGCCCATTACCCGCGAGGCGGTGGCACGGCATTTCGCGCCCCTCATCACGCGCAAGACCATCGGGCAGGAAGCCACACGCGGCGGCCGCGTCATCGCCGTGCTCGGTGCTCGCGGCGGGGTCGGGTCCACCACCATCGCCGGTAATCTGTCCTGGCTGCTCGGCGTCATGGCCAAGCGCCATACCGTGTTCGTGGAATCCGATATCCATATGGGCTCCGGCGCTCTGCTGCTCGGCGGCAAGACCGGCCCCGGCCTGCGCATGGCACTGGAAACACCCGACCGCATTGATCCGCTTTTCGTCGAGCGCGCGGCCCAGCCCGTAGCTGAACGCCTGCAAGTGCTGGCCTCGGAGGAGAAGCTTACCGAACCGCTGCATTACGCCCCGGGTGCCGCCCGCCGGCTCATTGAAGCGCTGCGCGTGCGATACAACTTCATCATTCTCGACGTGCCATTCCTGCCCATGCAATGCAACCGTGAGCTGATTGAGTTCGCGCATCATCGCGTCATCGTGATGGATCCGACCCTCGCTTCGGTACGTGATACCCTGCGTCTGCTCGGCCTGCCCAACGGCCCGTGGCAGCCGCAGAGCCCGACCATCGTGCTCAACCGCCAGGGCCGTCCGGGCGGGCTCACGCGCAAGCAGATCGAGGAGGCGCTGAAGGTCAAGATCGACATCGTCATTCCGGACATCCCCAAGCAGTTGAATGAATCCGCCAGTTTCGGCGAGCCGGCCATCGCCACCAAAGGACCGTTCCGCCAGGCCATCGTCGATCTTTCGCGCGAGATCGGTTTTGTCGCCAACCGCGACGATTCGATGATCGACGGTACCGCCCAGCTCACCTCGGTCGGCGGCATCTTCAAGATGCTCGGCTTCTCGAAAGGCTGAGGCTTAAATGTCCGATAGCAACCTGCCGATTTTTGGCCGCCGGCGCATTGAAACCTTCGGCGCCACGGCACCGGCCGTCGTGCTCGGCGAGGCGCCGGAAGCCCGGTTCAGCGGCGATCATAAAGTCACCATACGGCCCGAAGTGGCGGAATTGCGGAATCTTTGTCTCGCCCGGATGGATGCCACCGCGGTCGCCTCGCTGGCGCCGGAGCGGCTGCTGAATGAGGTCGAAAGACTGATCTCTGATCTGGCGACCGATAAGCGCGTGCAGATGAATGCGCGTGAGCAGCGCGCCCTGGCCACCGAGCTGGTCGATGACATGCTGGGCCTCGGCCCGCTGGAGCCGCTGCTGCTCGATGATTCCATCAACGACATCATGGTCAACGGTCCTGACCACACATTCGTCGAACGTGGCGGCAAGCTGACGCAGGTGCCGGTGCGCTTCCGCGACTGGGCGCATCTCACCAATATCTGCCAGCGCATCGCGGCCTCGGTCGGCCGGCGCGTCGATGAATCGAGCCCGATGTGCGATGCACGTCTCAAGGATGGTTCGCGCGTCAATATCATCCTGCCGCCGCTGGCCATCGATGGTCCGTCGATCTCGATCCGTAAATTCGCCAAGAAGCCGATCGATTTCGAAAAGCTCATCTCCTTCGGCGCGCTCACCCCGCCAATTGCCCGCGTGCTGGAAATCGCGGCGCGCTGCCGCCTCAACATCATCATCTCCGGCGGCACCGGCTCGGGCAAGACCACCATGATGAACGCACTGTCGCGCTTCATCGACCCGGCGGAGCGTATCGTCACCGTGGAAGACGCCGCCGAGCTGCAATTGCAGCAGCCCCATATCGTACGGCTGGAAACCCGCCCGCCGAGCCTGGAAGGCAAGGGTGAGGTCAACGCGCGCGACCTGGTGCGTAATGCGCTGCGTATGCGCCCCGACCGCATCATCATCGGCGAGGTTCGCGGCGCCGAGGCCTTCGACATGCTCCAGGCCATGAATACCGGCCATGACGGATCGATGTCGACCATCCATGCCAACAACACGCGCGATGCGCTCGCCCGTATCGAGAACATGGTGCAGATGTCCTCGATGGGCCTGACTCCACGCGCGATCCGCCAGCAGGTCGTCTCCTCAGTCAATCTCATCGTCCAGGTCGAGCGCCAGCGCGACGGCGGCAGGCGCGTGGTTCAGGTTACCGAGATCGCCGGCATCGAAGGCGAGACGCAGTTGCTCAACGACATCTTCAAGCTCGAAATCACAGGTGAGACCTCGGCCGGACGGCTGACCGGGCGTTACGAGGTAAGCCGCATCCGTTCCACCTTTACCGAAAGACTGCAATATTACGGGCTCGATCGTGCCTGGACGAATGCGCTGGAGGATAGCTGATGGAATCCGAAAAACTCCTCATTGCCCTGGCGCTGGCCGTCATTCTGCTGCTGCTGGCCGCGGCCGTGACCGTGCTGTTGGTCAGGGAGCACGACCGCGAACTGAAACTCCAAGCCCGGATGGGCGATATCATCACCCCGGCATCGCGGCCGAGTAATGCCGTGGAGGAAGCGGTTTCGCTGGTGCGCAACGTCTCGCGCATGGAGCAGTTCAGGGAGCGCGCCGCGGCACTGATCGGCGTCGATCTGCAACAGGCGGAAACCTACCCGATCAAATGGTGGCTGGTTCCACCACTTGGCGTTCTCCTCGATATGGGCTTAATCTTTCTGCTCTCGCACCCGCTTGCCGGTTATCCGTTCCTGCTGTTCGTCACCAAAACTTTTGGCGCGGTGGTGTTCTGGTATCTGATCACCCGTTTTATCTTCAACATGTTCACCAACCGGCGCAACAACAAGCTGATCGAGCAGTTTCCGGATGCGCTCAACACGGTTGTGCGCTGCGTGCGCGTAGGTATTCCTATGGGCGAGGCGCTGCGTACCGTGTCCCGGGATTCCATGGAGCCGACCAAGCTCGAATTCACCATCCTGGCCGATAAGGTTTCCATCGGCGTGCCGCTGGATGTCGCCCTGCGCGAGCTGGCCCTGCGCGTCAAGCTGACTGAATATCAGTTTTTTGCCACCGCGCTCACCTTGCAGGCACGGGCCGGCGGCGGCATCACGCAGACGCTTGAGGGCCTCTCGGACGTTATCCGCAAGCGGGTGGGCCTGAAGGCGCGCGGCTATGCGCTTACCGCCGAGGCGCGCACTTCGGCCCTGGTGCTCTCGGTCCTGCCTTTTCTTGCCGGCGGCATGATTTTCATGGTTCAACCGCCGTATATCATGACCCTTTTTACCACCAAGGGTGGCGAATCGGTTATAACCGGCGCGATTGTCCTGCTCATCCTCGGCATGGGGACCATTCAGTTCATGATCAGCAATGTACTCAAATAACGTCAGCACCGCCACGATTTACGAGCTGCTTTTCCTCATCCTGATTTGTTTCGGGCTGGTGGCGATTGCGGGGTTTGTCGTGGCTGCCGATCTCGGCAAGGCGGCACGGCTGGACCGCCGCATCGGGCTGATCACCGGCGATACGATCGAGGATATCAAGGAAGAGGATAACAAGCCGCAGGAGGCACTGGCCCTGCGTCTGGTATCCGGCTTTGGCATGTTCATCGCGCGCTCCGGCGTGCTCAACCGCAAGACGCTCGCCGAAATGCAGGCGACGCTGGAAAATATCGGGCTCAAGGGCGGGCGCGGCCTTGGCCTGTTCATCGGCTCCAAAATTCTGCTGCTGCTGGTCACGCCCATCATTGCGTTCTTCATCGCCACCCATATGCATCTGTCGCATTTCTGGACGATCTCGGCTGTAGCCGGCGGCACCGTGTTCGCCATCATGGCCCCTGAAACCTATGCCACCAACAAGCGCAGCAAGTTCCTCGTAAAAGTCGAAGCCGGGGTGCCTGACGCGCTCGACATGCTGGTGATCTGCGCCGATGCCGGGCTGGCCCTCGAAGCCGGCATTGCCCGTGTCAGCCAGGAGATGCTCACGCTCAACCCGCAACTCGCCACGGAGCTGATACAGACCTCGCGCGAGATGCAGATCGGCTCGGATCTGCGCATGGCCATGGATTCGCTTGGCCAGCGCACCGGGCTTGAGGTTCTCAAGCGGCTGGCGACGACTTTAGCGCAATCGCTGCAATACGGTACGCCGCTGACCACGGCGCTGCGCACCCTCTCCAGTGAGTTGCGCCAGGAAGCGCTGATCAAGTTTGAGGAACGGGCAGGGCGGCTGCCGACCATGATGACCATACCGATGATCGTTTTCATTCTGCCTTGCGTCTTCCTCGTGGTGGCGGGACCGGCGATCATTAACGTTATGGCGACGCTGAAGGGATCGAAATAGAGTGCAGCACCAGTCACGCCATTACCATGGCGCAAAAACCTTGCGCCCCGCGCGCGCGCACCAGCTATCCGGCATCGCGCTGGCGGTGAGCCTGATCCTGACAGGATGCGCCGGCAATGGTGGCAATAACAGCGTGGCCAGCAATGCCCCGACCGGGACAATCGGCACCAACACGCTGAATGTCGCCGATGCCGCGATCGCCGGCGGGGATGCCTCGATGGCGCTTTCGGTCTCACAATCCATACTGGATAGAGACCCGAATAACGTCGACGCGCTGGTGCATGAGGGCGATGCCTATTACGCGCTGGGCCGCTGCCCGGCAGCCGAGGCGGCATACCAGAAGGCGTTGCAGAACAACCCCAAATCCGCCGCGGCGGAAACCGGCTATGGCCGCTGCCTGTTGAAGGTTAACCCGGCCGGCGCCGAAGTCGCGTTCACCGCGGCGGCGCAGGACGACCCGGGCGATGGCAATGCGTTGAGCGATCTCGGCATCGCGCGCGATCTGCAGGGTAATTTCACCGGCGCGGCCGCGGCCTATCAGCAATCCCTCATGGCTAATCCGGGTTCCGTCGCAACGGCGGTCAATCTGGGTCTGTCGCTCGCCCTTTCCGGCCAGGGTGCGGCGGCACTGCAATATCTTGGGCCGCTCGCCACCGGCCCGGATGCCACGCCGAAAATCCGTGAGGATTACGCCGCTGCTCTGGTCTCCGCCGGACGCCCGGATGATGCCCGGCAGGTCCTCGCCATCGACATGCCGCCCGATAAGGTCGATCAGGCGATGGCGGGTTTTCAGGCGCTGATCGATAAAAACGTCGCCAGCCCGCCGCCGCCCGCCGCCCCGCCGCCGACCGTGCCGCAGGTGCAGACCGCGCCTGTGACCGCGATGCCGGAGACACCTGCCACGCCGACACCCCTGATGCCGGCCGCCAGCACGGCGCCGGCGCAGGCCGCGCCTGCCCAGCCGGCGCCCCCTCCAGTGGCCGAGGCGCCACCGCCGCCCGTGGCTCAAGCGGCTCCGCCGCCCGTAGCCCAAGCAGCTCCGCCACCTGTGGTTCAAGCAGCTCCGCCGCCCGTGGCTCAAGCGGCACGCCCGGCCGCGCTTACCGCACCGGTTGTGAAAACCGCGTATAGCACCAACAGGGTTTTTGCCCCCGCCCCAGTGGCACCGCCTGACGCGGCTTCCGCTGTGCCGAGTCCAGCGGAGGTTGCCGATCTCAGCCCCCCAGCCTCGGTGCCGACGCCCCAGCCGATGGCAACGGTCACCTCAGGCAGGCATGAAGCGGCGGTGCAGATAGCGGCATTGAACACACGCGGCGCGGCCCAGGCTGAATGGCGCAAGGTCACCGCCAGCGCCCCGGCGCTGTTCGCCGATAAAACACCCGATATCAGCAAGGTCAAGGTGAGCGGACAGACCTATTACCGGCTACGTGTCAGCGGTTTTGCCAGCCATGAGAGTGCGGCGCAGTTCTGCTCCATGGTCACATCAGCTGGTTCACCCTGCATGCCCGCCTTTTAGCCGCGATAGCGGCTTGCTCCTCAGGCCGCCGAGGCCCCGGCGAACTCCCAGAAATTCGCTCGGGGCGACGTACGGGCGATAAAATTGCGCATATTCGGGTGCTGCCAGCCATCCGGGCCTATCAAGGCCGACATGGGGGCGAAAAACTCATGCGCGTGCGGGATCTGGCTCGTCGAGAAATACTGATATTGCCGGGGCCGGAGCGCATACATCACACGAATATCGCGCACCGGCAAAGCCAGGGGCGCGTGCGGCGCATTGCGCATCAAACCAGTATAGCGCCAGCGCGGCATCGGGTTGATCAGCGATACCGGCGCCAGCAGCCATTCCAGCGGGCATACCGCCAGCCAGCTATGCATGGTGGGGGCAAAACGCGAGCGCTTGTCGAGCAGGTTCTGGAACGAGCCACACGCCTCTATGGCGAACAGATCGACAAACGGGTCATTCTCGCTGCCGCCGAAGCGCAGCCATAGCCCGTCCGGCACGGTTTTCAGCCGGTTGGAGCCAGGCATCTTGAGAAATGGGTTGTCGAGATCGTCGACCGTGCCGGGGCGCGCACGCATCCAGCTACCCGAGGCCCCCATATCATGGTCGGCCAGTCCCGGCGGGTGCTGCGGCCAGGTGCGAAGCTTCTGGCGCACAAGCTGATCTAGCGTGGTGGGGGCGAAGGCCATGAATAATTCCCTGTTTTTAGTTTGGAGGTTACAACCTAAACGAGAATAGTGACCAAAACCGACTCGGATGCAAGGGGGTTTTTAGTACTATGTTAATAATTCTTCTTTTTCCACATTTAAGCTGGATTATGAGTTGTTGCGATGAAACATCTGATAACATTTAATATATTAACTGCATTGCTCGATTATGGCAGTTTCAGGGCATGTCCAGCCTGGGATGGTCCACAACATATTGAGTTACGGTTATTTAAGATTGTGCAATCTAAGAGAGTGCGGATAAGGGCCGGGAAAAGCCGTGCCCGCTGCCGCGCATGGCCGGCCCCGAGGCAAATCGGTGCCGTCAAAAACCATGACGGGGCGCAAAAATAACATAACGCCCGGCCGATGCCCCGGCCTATTGCCCCGGTAGGGAATCCGGCACATGCAGCTTGGGCGAGAGGGGAGCGAAGGGTGACAGACGAAAAACCGCGCAAGAGCCTGCGTCCATTCATCATTCTGGCGCTCGTGCTGGGCCTGATCGCGGCTGTTTTCGGGCTCTACGCCTGGCATAACAGCTTCTATGCCAGCACTGACGATGCCGAGATCGATGGCAGCCTCTACAGCATTGCCGCGCAGATCAACGGCCGCGTGACGCGCGTGCTGGTGGCGGATAACCAGCATGTCGCCGCCGGGCAACTGCTCGTCCAGCTCGATGACAGCGACCAGCGCGTGGCCGTGTTGAAGGCGCAGGCGGGTTTGGCGCAGGCCGAGGCCGGGCTCGCGCAAGACGAGGCCCAGGTCGTGGTGGCCGCCGCCGGCGCGACCAAGGCGCAGAATGATTATATCCGCTTTGCCGCCGTCAACCCGCGGGCAACCACGGGCCAGCAGGTCGATGCCGCCACCGAGGCGATCGACGCCGCGAAGGCGCAGCTCACCGCCGCCGGTGCCGTGGTGCAGAGCGGTCAGGCCGATATCGCCGCTGCCAATGCCGCCCTGACCGATGCCCGGCTGCAACTCTCCTACACACGGATCTACGCCCCCGCTGCCGGCCATGTGGCGATGAAGACCGTGGAGCCCGGCAATGTCGTGAGCCCGGGAACGCCGATGATGTCCGTTGTCGGCGACGCTGTCTGGATCACGGCGAATTACAAGGAGACGCAGCTGGCCGGCATCCGCCTCGGCGCCGGCGCGACCGTGAGCATCGATGCCGTGCCGGGCGTCACCTTCCATGCCAGGGTCGACAGCATCCAATACGGCACCGGAGCTGTTTTTTCGCTCCTCCCGGCGCAGAACGCCACCGGCAATTACATCAAGGTGATCCAGCGCGTGCCCGTGAAGCTGGTGTTCACCGATGCCGATATCTCTAAATACCTGCTCGCCCCCGGCATGTCGGTGGAGCCCGCAATCCGGATAGCCCGTTGAACCCGGTGCTGCCGCGCTCGCCGGCGGGCCCGTACAACCCCTGGATGGTGGCGGTGTTCATCGCCCTGGCGCCGCTTATGGAGGTGCTGGACACGACCATCGCCAATGTCTCGCTGCCCCATATCGCGGGGTCGCTTGGCATCAGCCAGAGCGAGAGCACCTGGGTGCTCACCAGCTATCTCGTGAGTAATTCCATCATTCTGCCCATCTCCGGCTGGCTCGCCAATGTCATCGGCCGCAAGCGTTTCTTCCAGATCAGCACGGTACTGTTCATCGCCGCCTCCGTGCTCTGCGCCAGCTCCACCTCCATCAACATGCTGGTCGTGGCGCGCGCGCTTCAGGGCCTGGGCGGCGGCGGGCTGGCACCGGCAGCGCAGTCGATGATGGCGGATAGCTTCGTGCCGGAAAAACGCGCCCGGGTCTTCGCCCTGTTCGGCTTTGTCATCATCGTGGCACCGGCCTCCGGCCCGGTGCTGGGCGGCTGGCTGACCGATGCATTCTCCTGGCACTGGATATTCCTCATCAACCTGCCGCTGGGGCTCATCGCCCTCACCCTGACCAGCATCTTCACGATCGAGCCGAAGCTCCTGCGCGAGGAGCGGGCGGCACTGTTGGGGGGCGGGCGCTTTTCGCTGGATTATGTCGGGCTGGCGCTGGTCGCCATCGGTTTCGCCGCCTTGCAGATGTTCCTCGACAAGTTCGAGGTGGATGACGGGTTTTCATCCCACTTCATCATCGCAAGCTGCGCGGTTGCCATCGGCGCACTGTCATTCCTGGCGCTGTGGGAGTGGCAGCACGAACATCCCGTGATGAACGTGCGGCTGCTGTTCACGCGCAATTTCGGCATTGTCAGCTTTGTCAGTTTCCTCATCAGCTTCTGCTTTTTATCCTCCACCCAGCTTTTACCGCAGATGGCACAGACCGTGCTCGGCTACACCTCGCAGACCTCCGGCCTCTCTCTGGCGCTGGGCGGCATGACAACGCTGGCCTTCATGCCGGTCTCCGCCTATGTCACCGGGCGTTGGGTGGCCCCTAAATATCTCATGGCTGCCGGGCTAATCCAGATGGGCGCGGCGCTGCTCGCGGATTCTCATCTGTCGCCCTATATGAGCTTCGACCAGCTCACCCTGGCGCGCGTCATGCAGGTCATCGCGATGCCCTTCATCTTCGTGCCGATGTCAACCAGCGCCTTTGTCGGCATCCCGCCGAAATATTTCGGCGATGCGGCGGCGCTGTCCAACCAGATGCGCAATATCGGCGGCTCCATGGGCATTTCCTTCACCACCAACCTGCTCACCATGCGCGAGCAGTTTCATCATGCGCGGCTGGCCGAGGCCATCAACCCATACCATGCGCTGCCGCCTGGCATGTCCCTGGCGCAACTCGACCAGGCGGTGCAGTTTCAGGCCAATTTCATCAGCTATCTTGACGTGTTTCATATACTCGGGATTCTGGCCCTTGTGGTCTGGCCTGTTGCGTTGTTTCTAAACCCTCCCGAGCACCGGGCTGTCTAACGGAGTTTTGCCGTGTCCTTCGCCTCCCCCCGCCGTTTGCGTCTGCTTGGCTCCGTCTGCGCGCTTTTCGCGCTGCCCGGCTGCATGATGGGCCCCAATTTCGTCGCGCCGCGCCCCGCCACGCCCGCCAGCTTCACCAATGACGCCCCGCCGGCGGGCAGCTTCGCCACAACCGATTCGGTCAACCCGCAATGGTGGACCAGCTTCAACGACCCTGAACTCACCCAGCTTGAAACCCAGGCCGTGGCGCAGAATCTCGACCTGCAGATCGCGACCGAGCGCCTCGCGGAAGCCGAGGCGCAGGCCCAGATCAACGGCGCGGTGCTGTACCCGAGCCTGAGCGCCGCGGGCTCGATGACGCGCGAGAGCCCCAGCAAGGAGGGAATTTTCGGCCTGTTCGCCGGTGGTGCTTCGGCCAGCACCAATGCCGGCAACACCGCGGGTGGCGGCTCCAGCGCCGCCGGGGGCGGCGGCATCTCGGCCCAGGTCGGGGCATTCAACATCTACCAATACGGGCTGCAGGCGCAGTACGACCTCGACCTATGGGGTAAAAACCGCCGCACGGCCGAGGCCGCCGTGGCGCATGCGCGCGCCGCGGAGGAAGCCCGCCGGGGTGCCTTGCTCAGCGTCGAGGCGCAGGTCGCCAGCAACTACATCCAGCTGCGCGCCACCGAACTGCTCATCGGCATCACACAGAAGAACCTCGACGCGGCCGACCAGCTCGTGCAGCTCACCACCGAGCGCCAGCAGGCCGGGCTCACCACCTCGCTCGACGTGGCCAACGCCACGGCGACCGCCGCCTCCATCCGCTCCGAACTGCCGACGCTGATCGCCAGCCGCGATGCGTTGATCGGCCAGATCGGCCTGCTGCTAGGGCAAACACCGCAGGGGCTGCCGGCCCTGCTCGTTACCGCCGCCCCGGTGCCGCTCACCCCGCCCAACGTGCCGGTGGGCCTGCCGGCGGATCTGCTCACCCGCCGGCCGGATGTGCGCGAGGCACTGGAAAACCTGCATCAGGCGACCGCCGAGGTCGGCGTCGCCGAAGCGCAGTTCTTCCCCGATATCAACCTCTCAGCCTCGGCCTCGCTGCAGGCGCTGCAACTCTCGAATATCAACCAGTGGAGCGCGCTCACCTACGCCATGGGGCCCGACATCACCCTGCCACTCTTCGCCGGCGGGCAGTTGCGCGGCCAGCTCAAGCTCGACAAGGCCCAGCAGCGCGAGGCGGCACTCTCCTACGCCAAAACCGTGCTGACCGCCTTCACCCAGGTGAATACCGCCCTCACCACCTACGCCCAGGAGCACGCCACGCTCGATGCGCTGAACACCGATGTCCAGCAATCCGGCATCGCGCTGGGCCTGGCCGAGGACCAGTACCGCCAGGGCCTCAGCGACTACCTCACAGTGCTGAACGCCCAGCAATCCTATCTCCAGGCGCAGCAGAACCAGGCACAATCGGTCGAGCGCATGGGCACGGATCTGGTGACATTGTA
>JAKBAV010000056.1 GCA_021826225.1 Pseudomonadota bacterium
ATAAAAAATCACAATGATTTCAACATACTCCAGTTATTGCCTTCATCGCACTCAGCACGCCACTTCCGAACAAAACTGGGCACCATATTTCCTGCTTGTGGCAGGGTGCCGAGTGAAGCTGATCCTGCTAGAGCATATTTAGGTACGGACAGGCTGATTGCGGTGTCTGACAGGACGATCTCATCGACGAACAACCGGATATAGGCGCGGCGGAAGGCGATATCGGCTTGGCGCAAGGATTCGCGCATGGCCTCGGCAAAGCGGTTCAGCTTGTCGTCGGTGCTCTCCTGTTCAGCGGCATAAGCGCTGAGTTCAGGCAGAAACTCAACTTATCCCGGTGTTCGAATTTGGCCAGACACCTCTCTCAGAGACCTGCCTTTTTCATGCAGCCCTTCAAAAAACCCATCGGTTTTTTCGATGTGGCATTTCCGAAGATACAGCCTTTTCTGAACTCATGGGCCGGGGTATGGCTTGCTTCGCCTTGACGGATGAGGTCGGCCGCGCTAAAAACCAAGCGCTTGCTACAGGCTTCGTGCGGCAGAACCGATACAATGCGGTGACGTAATGAGAGTGGAGAAAGTTCAATGAGCACGACGACCATGGCAGCGCCGAAAGCGCAGACGGCACTTAAGGTGATTGATGCGGATACGCATTATACTGAGCCGCATGATTTATGGACCAGCCGGGCGCCGGCGAAATGGCGCGACCGCGTGCCGCAGGTGAAGCTGCATGAGGGGCAGATGAGCTGGGTGATCGATGGGGATAAATCGATCGGCACCGGGGCGCATCCCAATAGCGCGATTTTGAAAGACGGCAGCAAGGTGCGCGTGCTGGACAAGTTCCTGCAGCTGAAGTTTGCCGATGTGCATCTGGGCTCTTCCAGCGTGAAGGAGCGGCTGGCGGTGATGGATGAGACCGGGGTTTATGCGCAGATTGTTTATCCCAATATTCTGGGATTCGGTGGCCAGGCTTCGGCGAAGGTGGATGTTGAGTTGCGGCAGGTTTGCGTCGAGATTTATAATGATGCGATGGCCGAGCTGCAGGAAAGCTCCGGCCAGCGCATGTTCCCGATGGCGCTGCTGCCGTGGTGGGATGTGAAAGCGGCGGTGCGGGAGACCGAGCGCTGCGCGAAGATGGGATTACGCGGGATCAACATCAATTCCGATCCGCATCTGCAGAAGGATGATCATGGCGGGTACATCCCTGATCTTGGCAAGCCACATTGGGATCCGCTGTGGGAGGTTTGCGTCGGCAATAATATTCCAGTGAATTTCCATATTGGCGCCAGCGAGACGGCGATTGACTGGATGGGGCAGCAAGGCTGGCCGTCGCTGCCGCGCGATCTGCGGTCGGGGATTTCGGGCGCGATGCTGTTCTTCAACAACGGCAAGGTTGTTTCGAATCTGATCTACTCAGGGCTGCTGGACAGATTTCCGGGCTTAAAGTTTGTTTCAGTCGAGAGCGGCGTGGGTTGGGTGCCGTTTTTGATGGAGGCGCTCGATTATCAGCTTCTGGAAATTGCCGAGGGCACGAAGTTTGATCTGAAACCGTCGGAATATTTTAAGCGCAATTTCTATGCCTGCTTCTGGTTCGAAAAGAACGATATCTCGCATACGCTGCGCAAGGTCGGGATTGACAACGTGCTGTTCGAGACGGACTTCCCGCATCCTACGGGACTTTATCCGATTGAGAATTTGGAGGCGCGGCTCTCTGGGCTGACCTTGGAAGAACGCGCGAAAGTGCTCGGCGGCAATGCGGCGCGGCTCTATAATATCGTGCTGTAACGGAGTGCCGGAGCAGACATGAAAATCACGCTCCGGCAATTGCAGGTGTTTGACGCTGTCGCGACACTCGGCAGTGTCACCGCCGCGGCGGTGAAGCTGAATATGAGCCAGAGCGCGGCCAGCAGCGCGCTGACGGATTTGCAGATTTTGCTGCGCCGTCCGTTGTTCGCCCATGCCAAGGGACGGCCGCTGCAGATAACCGATGAGGGCAAACGCTTGCGCCCGCTCATCCGCTCGCTGTTGGGCGGGGTGCAGGATATTGAGCAGGCCGATGCCAACGCACCGCTGGCCGGCAAGCTGGTGGTGGGGGCAACGGCGATGATTGCCGAGACCGTGTTGCCGAGGCTGTGCATCGAGTTCATGCGGCTGCACCCGGCGGTACAGATAAAGGTGGAGGTGGAGGCGGTGGGCGATATGTTCCAGCGCCTGGCACGCTTCGAGCTGGAGACGGCTCTCATAGAAATTTTTCCGGATATCGACGGGATCGAGCTGGTGAAATGGCGCACCGATGAGCTGGTGCTGGTGGTGGCGGCCGAGCACCCGCTGGCGGAGCGCCAGGGGCTTAAAATAACGGATTTGGAGGGGCAGAATTGGTGCACCAGGGAGGCGAATTCATCCGTGTCCTCGCGGCTACGCTATATGCTGCATGAGCAGATCGGACAAATTACGGTGAATTTCGAGGCCACCAGCAACTGGGCGGTGCGGCATGCGGTGATTGCCGGGGGCGGGATCGGCTGCCTGTCACGCGAGCTGGTGCAGTTTGACCTGAATAACGGGCGGTTGCGGCAGTTGGATGTCACGGATTTCAGTTTTACCCGGGTTCTGAGCCTGGCGCGGCCCAAGGCCATACGGCGCAGCCGGCTGACCATGGCGTTTGATGAGTTTCTACTCACCCAGGGGGATGCTTAAGCCTTCGGTTTAACCGATGAGGGGCATATTATAATGCGCCGTATTCCGCAGGGCGGCGTTGCCATAGAGTGAACCGATAATGAGGAAACAAAAATGTCCGTGAGCGGCGAGACCCTGCTGCCACCGCCGCCAAAAACCCCCGCCGGGCATGCGCCACCCCGCCTGGCTGGATCGGTGCGACGTACCTCCAGCATCGATGTGGATTGGCCAGAGGGGCGTTTTGGGGCGATGCATCTGGTGGGGCGCGCGCGGGATGTGTTTACGCCTGGGGGAAAAGAGATCGAGATTTTCGATGAGGGAGCCTTCGAGGCCAGCATCGATGCCGAGCGGCGTCTGCTCTCGCTGAGTGCCACGCCGGCGCCGCCGGGGTTGCAGGTGCTTGTCGGAGAGCGGGCCGGCGGGCATTTGCGCGGCGCCATAGACCGGGCGCTGCCGGAGGAGCGGCGTAACGGCACGCCGTTGCATCTCATACTGGATGATATCGCCGGCAGCAGCCTGGTCTCGCCCTGGGCCTGGTCGCGCTGGGACCCGCAATGGCTGGAGCAGCTTATGGCGCTCAAGGCGGATCCAAAGTTTGCCGCGGCTTTCAACCGCGAGAACATATGCTCCGGCCTGCGCACTGGTTCCAGTGGGCTTAGCCTGGCGGCCGATGGGGTTGATGCCGGTGTGTTGCGCGACCCGGCGGACCCGCAGGGCTGGCATGAGTTTCCGGACGCGGCTGGGCCGGGAATGCGGCGGGCGCGGCGCATCGATGTTTGGCGCGACACTCTGATCCACATCGATGCGCATTTTCAGGATAGTGCCACAATGCCTGATGGCGGGCGGGCGGCGCTGCATGAGTACCGCATCTGCGCCACGGCCGACCCTGTCTCGCTGGCTCTGCTCTCTGTGGAGGCGGAACCGCGCGTGTTGCCCTTTGCCGAATGCCCGGCGGCCGCGGCGAATGCAGGGCGCATGGTGGGTAAAACACTGGGCGAATTGCGTGAGGCAGTGCTTGACGAGTTGCGCGGTGTGGCCGGCTGCACGCACCTTAACGATGCGCTGCGGGCCTTGGCCGATGTGCCGCTGCTGCTGCGGTTTTTGGAGAGATTGCCATGAGTTTTGTGTTCAGTGCCGATGGGCATCTGGTCGAGCCCTCCGATTTATTGAACGAAGGGCTGCCGCTCTCGCTGCGCCCGCTGGGCTTACGCAGCGAGAAGCGTGGGGATTATATTTTTTCATTGGCCGGCGAGAAGGTTTTGCATAAGACGCGCATTAATACCGGGCCGCCGCGTCTGGGGCCTGATGGCGAGCCCTTCGGCCGGCCGGACCGGCGCGGTAACCGGGAGGTTGAGTGGCGGTTGAAGGATATGGCGCTGGACGGGGTGGATGGGGAGATCGTTTTTCCCAGCCTGGGCCTCACGAGTTTCCTGGTTGAGGATCCGCAAGCCGAGCTGGCCACGGCGCAATTGTATAATGACTGGTGCCATGGGCTGCTTAAAGACCACACGGATACATTCGTGCGCTGCGGCATTCTGCCGGTGCGCGATTTCCGTAATACCGTGGCGGAGATGGAGCGGCTGGCGAGGCTGGGCTTTACCGCGGGCATGCTGCCGAGCGTGATCGAGCAGAATTCGGGCCTGCCCAATTACCAGAGCGATGCCTGGGACCCGGTATTTGCTGCGGCGGAGCGGCTGGGGATTGTGTTCGTGCTGCATACCGGCACGGGGCGCAATGATGTACGTAGTTTCCGTGGACCTGGCGGGGCGGTGGCAAATTACACCGTGCAGGCCTGCGATGGTTTTATCACCATCATGACCATGGTGGCGGGCGGGTTGCTCGACCGTTTTCCGCGGGCGAAGGTTTGCGTGATCGAGGGCGGGGCTAGCTGGTTGGCGGCTTTGGCCGAACGGATGGATGAAGTTTACGATGCGCATGAGAGTTTTGTGCAGCCAAAACTTTCGCTGCATCCGAGCGAGATTATCGCAAGGCAGGTGGCTTGCTCATTTCAGTATGACCGGGCCTGCATCATGTCCCGCGCGGTGACGGGGGCGCAGGCTTTGATGTGGGGCGCAGACTATCCGCATCATGAGGGCACGTTTCCGCGCTCGAAAGAGGTGCTGGCGCGGCTGTTTGACGGCATTGAGATCAGCGAGACACAAAAAGCCGGGATTATTGGCGGCAATGCGGCGCGGCTGTTTCGGCTTAACCGTCCAGAATTCGTGCGGGCTGAGCCATGAATATTACCTGGATACCCGCTAGCGAAGAAGGTAAGCGCAGCCTGGCGCAAGCACGGTCACGCACATTATGGCAAGCGATTTCCGATGCTGCGGCGTTGGATCCGGCGCGGATTGCGCTGGTGGCGGCGGATGATGCCGGGCATGTGCAGCGCCTGAGCTATGGCGCGCTGCTGGAGCGGGTGCGGCGCTTTTCCGCGGGGCTGGCCGGCATCGGCGTGCAGCGTGGCGACCGGGTTGTGTTGTGGATGACGAACCGGCTGGAATGGATCATTTCCGCCTTTGCGGCCGCCAGGCTGGGGGCGGTGGTGGTGCCGGTCAATACATTCCTGAAACCGCCTGAGATAAAATATTGCATCGCCCAATCCGGGGCGCGGCATCTTATCATGCTGGACCGGTTTCGCTCACTCGATATGCCGCATATGTTGACGGATATTTGCCCAGCGTTTGGGCAGGCGACAAATCCTGGCGGGCTGTTCTCGCCGGAGCTGCCGGATTTGCGTAATGTGGTGATGTTCGCGCGTGATGGTACGCGGCATGATGGCGCTTATGACTGGGCCGCGCTGGAGGCTTCTGGCATCGCGGAAATTGCCGACCGCATGGCGCAAGCCGTAACGCCCGATGACCTGATCATGATCAAATACACATCGGGCAGCACTGGTTTTCCAAAGGGCGTGATGCTGCAGCATGGCGGGTTCGTGGCCAATGGCCTTCTGCATGGGGCGCGCACGGGGATGCGGCGGGAGGATGTGTATTTCTCGATGATGCCGTTTTTTCATGCGGGCGGCAGCGTCTATGGCCAGATGAGCATGCTGCCGATTGGCGGCACTTTGGTGTTTACCGAGGCGTTTGATACGAATCTTGGTGTGCGGCTCATTCGTGAGGAAAAAGCCACGATTTTTGTCAGCGTACTCGGTAAGGAGGTGGTGATGGAGGCCTATGAGCAGGGGCTGACCTTCCCCTCCGTGCGGCTGGCGCACCAGCATAATGAGGCCTCGAAAATCGTGATGCCCAATGCGGGGTTTGCCTTTACCCCGTTTGGTTTGACCGAAACCTACGGGCCGGCGGCCATCACCAGCCCGAATGATCCGGCGGAAAAACTGATGGTGACCGGCGGGCGGCCGCTGGATGGCAATGAGATCCGCGTCGTCGACCCGCAAACCGGACTGGATGTCGGGCCGGGGGAGGTGGGCGAGGCCTGGGTGCGCGGTAATGTGATGCTCGGTTATTGGAACAAACCCGAGGAGACGGCACGGATTCTTGACGCGGAGGGCTGGGTGCATAGCGAGGATCTCGTCACCGTGGACGCGCAAGGATTCGTGAAATATGTCGGCCGGCTGAAACTGATGGCGAAGGTGGGGGGGGAAAATGTGGCCCTGGAAGAGGTGGAGTCCGTCGTGACGGCGCATGAGGCCGTGAGGCATTGCGCGGCCGTCGGCATTGCTGATTCGCGCAAGGGCGAGGCGGTGCGGCTTTACGTTGTCGCGCGTGCGGATTTATCCGTTTGCGAGCAGGAGCTGCGGCTCTGGTTGAAACCGCGTCTGGCGCATTTTAAGATTCCGCGTGAGATTGAATTTGTGGAGACGCTGCCACGGCTGGCCAATGGCAAGCTCGACCGTGTGACGTTGCTGCTTTGGAGCCAGAAGGAGACCGCCGCGTGAGTAATACCGCCGCATCTGACGACGAGGTTTTCAAGTATTTTCACGATGTGAAGATCGACCATGACAATATTGCGCATTATCGCGGGTTGATGGCGAAAAAATTACTGATCAATCGTTGTGATGATTGCGGCAACTGGATTTATCCGCACCGGCCGCTGTGTCCCAAATGTTTATCGTGGAATGTCATACCTACGCCGGTAAGCGGCAAGGGGCGGTTGTATATGTACACGCTGATCATGCAGTCGCGTGATCCTGACATGCCGTTGACAGAACCGATACAAGCGGCGGCGATCGAACTCGCTGAGCAGCCGGGTCTGCGCTATCTTTCGCGCGTGGTGAATTGCCCGGTGGAGGTGCTGGCGCATGACATGCCGGTGGCGTTGACGTGGATCGAGGAAAATGGACGTTTCTGGCCAGTATTCCAACCCACTGGTAAAGCGCATGGCTAGAAATCCGCTGAAGGATAAAATCGCCGTCGTGGGCCTGGGCTCGACGGCATATGGGCGTGACCTGGCACGCAGCGAGTTATCGCTGGGGCTGGAGGCAGCCGTAAAAGCCATTGCCGATGCGGGGATCGACCGCCAGGAGATCGATGGGATTTGCGGTTCGGGCATGACACCGCTGGCCATGGGTGGCGCGGGATTTTTGAGCCTGCAAGGGGCACTTGGCATCGAGCGTTGCACCTGGGTGAAAAATGGCTGGCTGGGCTCTGCGTTTGTCTATGCGGTCGAGGCGGTGTTTTCCGGACTGTGCGATACCGTGCTGGTAGTGCAGACCAATCTGCGCGGGGTTGGCATGTCGCGGGCGGCGGCGCGCGATCCATTCCGGCTACGAGCCTCAAAATATGGCGATGTCGGCGGCGATGTGGGGCTGGGTGATTTTGCCAAGCGCTGGTTCCATTCCGGCGAGCCCTATGCCGCGATGATGCGACGCTACATGCATGATTTTGGCACCAGCCAGGATGCGTTCGGGCTGATGGCGGTGAGCAACCGTTCGCATGGCGCGCGCAATCCGGAAGCGGTGATGCGCAATGCCATCACGCTGGATGGTTATTACGGTTCGCGGATGATATGGCAGCCGATGCGGGTGGCCGATATGGATGTGCCGGTGGATTGCGCCGAGGCATTTATTATCACCACGGCGGAGCGGGCGCGGGATTTGAAGACGAAGCCAGTTTATGTGCATGCCATGTCACTGGGTGGGGCGCGGGTTGGCGAGTTTTATGAGAATACGCTAGGCTGGACCGAGAATGCCTTCTGGGTGGCGCTGCAAGGGTTATGGGCGCGCAGTGATATCAAGGTGACGGATCTCGATCTGTTTTTCCCTTATGACGGTTATACGCTGGATGCGATTGCCGTGACCGAGGCCGCGGGGTTCTGCAAGCCTGGCGAAGCTGGGGATTACTTCAAAGACTCATGGGATTTTACCCGGAATGTTTTGCGCCTGAACGGACGCACCGAGGTGACCACCAATGGCGGCGGGCTGGGCATGGGCCGCGCTGGTGGTTCCAACCTCTATAGCGAGGCCATCCGCCAGCTGCGCGGCACTGAGGGCGAGCGGCAAGTGAAAGGGGCCGGCACCGCGCTCGTCGGCATCGGCAGTTTTTTCCACGACCCGTCAGCTGTGGTGCTGTGCACCGGCTAGAGCTGATTTTTCGGCGACAATGGCGGGACCGGCCGCCGGGTCCGCATGATGATGTATAATGGGGAGCCAGCCGCTCCGGCGCAAAACTGAACGTCACGATGGACGTAAAACAAACCTGCGCGCATCGGTTACGGTCCGTCGGATCCGCATGTTTTGTTATCTTCCTGCGCACGTCTATCGCGCAGTGCCTTCACATATCGCATCACGGGCCTGCGGTTTTCACGTTCAGCTTCGAACCGCGCCAGCTCAGCATCGCGCGCCAATATCGCATTGATGATGCGGCGCCGGCTTTCAATCCACCAGTCATGCGTGGTTTCATCACTGGCGAAGATGGGTGAGGGCAGTGATCCGGAAAAGCCCAATGTCACGCGGGTAAGAACCTCGAATAATGGCCGGTCGACCATGCGGAACAGCAAGTTTTGAAATGCGGATTCAAAGGCCGAAACTCCGGCCTCGGCCACGCAGATTGTGATGTTGTCGAGCAGCGCACGAAGTTCGTTTTGGAGCGCGTCGTCCTGGCACGCGGCGGCGGCGGCGGCCAGTTCGGTGAACAGGAGGGAGGTCATATCCAGCGCTTCGTCGTAAGAGGTCGGGGACACACGCATGAAAGCGACGATAAGGCGTTCGAGTGCAGCAGCGTCAGGACGTTGACCATAATAGCCGCCGCCAGGACCACGGCGTACCGTCAACAAGCCTTCATGCTCCAGTATCCGGGCCGCTTGCTGGACTGTGACGATACCCACGCCCAGGGCCTTGGCGAGTTCCGGCAATGCGCCGATCCGCTCTTCGGCGGCACAGGCAAACACGCGCTCGCGCAACCGGGCCGCGGTGTCCTGGACCAAGCCACGGCGATCTTTAGGGGTTGGCACGGATGCGATCATTGTGGTCACCTAGTGGAAAGACAATAATAAGCATATTATTGTGGAGTATGTTTTTAAAATAGCCAAAAACACGCCAATCATGCCCGCATAATTTTCTTGACTAATTTATAACAGGCATATTATCTGACCGCCAGCAAAAAATATCAGTCAGCCGCGCCTGTCGGAAGGCTTTGCATATTGTCACCGTCCGGGGAGTAAACATCATGGGCTTTCAGAAGCCGAGCGCAGAAAATCTGCCGCGTCATACGATCATCATTGGCGATGCTCGTGAAGAGGCTGGCAGCGGTGAGACGCTGGCGCATATTTATCCCGGCACGGGCACCGTGACGGCTGAATTGCGCATGGCCAGCCCGGTGGATGTGGACCGTGCCGTGGCCGCCGCGCGAAAAGCCTTTCCGGCGTGGCGGGCGCTGCCTGGTGACAAACGGCGCGACCTAATGTTCCGCTTTGCGGCCCTGATGGAGGCGGAATCACAGAATCTGGCACCGATGCAGACCGCGGAAAACGGCTCCAGCATCTCGATGAGCGGCTATATGGGTTACGACGCGGCGCAGAAATTCCGCTATTTCGGCGGCTGGGCCGATAAGATCGAGGGGCGCACTGTCGCCACCTGGGGCGGCCCGGCGCATGACTATGTGCAGTATGAGCCGTACGGTGTGGTCGGTGTGATCGTGCCTTGGAACGGCCCGCTTTTCGCCGCGACGATGGTGCTGGCGCCAGCTCTGGCAGCGGGCAATTGCATCGTGATCAAGGCGCCGGACCTGGCGCCCTATTCCGTGATGAAACTGGTGGAAATGTTCCTGCAAGCCGGCTTTCCGCCCGGCGTGGTCAATCTGGTGACCGGTGCCGCCGACGTGGGCGCCGCGATGGTGTCGCACCCCGGCATCGGAAAGATCGAATTCATCGGTTCAGGTGCGACAGCCTCAAAAATTCTGGCCAGCGCCGCCAAGTCACTCAAGCCGGTAGGGCTGGAACTGGGTGGCAAATCAGCGGTGGTGGTGTTCGCCGATGCCGATCTGCAGAGTGCCGCCAAACGCGGCCTGGCGGGCGCCATCAGCGCGAATGGGCAGGGCTGCGTGAACGGTACGCGCCTGCTGGTCGAGCGCAGCATCTATGAGCCGTATTTACAGATGCTGGGCGGCATGGTGCCGCATGTTCAGGTCGGCGACCCGTATGATCCGAAGACGATCCTGGGGCCGGTGATTTCGCAGACAGCCCTCGACCGCATCCAGGGCATGGTGACGCGCGGCATCGCTGCGGGGGGCCGTGTGGTTGTTGGTGGCGAGCGGCTGGGCGGGGATTTTGCCGGCGGCTATTATCTGCCGGTCACCATTCTGGCCGATATAGACCCCGCCAGCGAGATTGCGCGCAATGAGGTTTTCGGTCCGGTGCTGGTCGTCACCCCGTTCGATAGCGAAGAAGAAGCCGTGGCACTCGCCAATGACAGCGATTACGGGCTCGGCGCCTATGTACACACCACCAATCTGGCGCGGGCGCATCGTGTGGCCAACCAGATGATGGCCGGTCAGGTGCAGGTGAACGGCGCGGGTGAGGCGATGACGCCTTGCGTGCCGTTTGGCGGAATGAAGCATTCCGGCCATGGCCGTCTGGGCGGTATCGAGGGGCTGCGGGAATTCCAGCAGGTCCGGAATGTCTGGATAAATCTACAAGGCTGACGCAACAGCCACGATAAATTTGAATGGGGATGACCAGAAATGTCTTTGCTTGATCCAGCCGATCGTACCGCGCGCGGCATTGCCATTGCGGAGAAACTGACCGGCGCGCCGCTGCCGGCACCGGCCACCCCCTATGAGGAAAGCTGGCGCGACTTCATCTTTGCCGAGGTATTCAACCGCCCCGGCCTGGACCTGCGTGCGCGTTTTCTGATCGCCATTGCGGGTTCCGCCATGACCTATGGCGCTGCCGACCAGCTTGAGGGTTTTGTCCTGGGTGCGCTGCGCTCCGGGACGCTGAGCCTGGCGGAGTTGCGTGAGGCAGCCCTGCATTTTTCCGTTTACGCGGGCTGGACCAAAGGGGCGGAAGTGGACAAGGCGATTACCCGGGTTGCTGAAAAACTGGGCCTCCCGCCGGTCAGGCAGCCGCCCATTCGTGCCGCCGCCTGGGATCCGGCAGTGCGTGACAGGCAAGGCGAGCAGGAATTCATCAATGTGATGACCTTCCCTGGCGGCCCGCCAGCCACGCCGTATCTGGAGGCCATCCGTAATTTTGTGTTCGGCGAAATGTGGTGCCGCCCGGGGCTGGACCAGCGCTCACGCCGCTGGATTACGCTGGTGGGCGTGTGCGAGAGCTGTGCGGAAATTCCCATCAGCAGCCATATTCATTCCGCCATGTCCAGCGGCAATTGCACGCCGGACGAGTTGCAGGAATTCGTGTTGCAATACGGAGTACATGCCGGCTGGCCGCGCGCTTCGCAGGTCCAGAGCGTGGTAATCGCGATGTCGAAGAAGATTGCCGCGGGCTTGCCTTATCACGGTTGAAATTTCGTCCGTACAGGCTGTCGCCGCTCAAGACTATGTGAGGAGAGTTTTATGACGTTTACCAATGATCAGTTCCGCCTCGATGGCAAGGTGGCGATCGTCACCGGCGCCGGCGGCCGCGGCAATTCCATCGGCCGGGCCTATGCATTTGGTCTGTCAAATGCCGGTGCCAAGGTGGTGATCGCCGATCTGAATGCGGATGGCGCCAAAGTCGTTGCGGATGAGATCAATGCCGCTGGTGGCAATGCCGTACCCGTTCAGGTGGATGTCGCCAATGAAGCCTCGACACTGGCAATGGCGCGAGCGGCGGAAGCGGCGTTCGGCGGCGTGGATATTCTGATCAACAACGCCGCCCTTATGGTCGATATCAGCTATGACAATATCGAAACAATCTCACTGGAGGCCTGGAATCGCGCTTTCGCTGTCAATCTTAATGGCGCGTTGCTGTGCAGCCGGGCGGTCATTCCCTCGATGCGCCAACGCGGCGGCGGGCGCATCGTCAACCAGACCAGCGGCGGCGCGTTTCCGGCCATCGGCCTGTACGGTATTTCCAAGCTCGCCCTTGTCGGGTTGACGACGACTCTGGCCAAGCAGTTCGGTAAGGAAAACATCACCTGCAATGCCATCGCACCAGGTAATGTCACCTCGGACGCCGGTAAAATGCTGGTGCCGGATGATTCGCCCTTCATCAAATTCCTGGAGATGACCGTGGCCACCAAGCCGCGCGGCGCGCCGGACGAGCTGGTGGGGGCGGCGCTGCTGCTATGCTCCGAGGCTGGTAAATGGATCACCGGCCAGGTCATCCATGTCGATGGCGGTTGGGTGATGCGTCCCTGATCCAGCCGCCAGCCCGGCTTTGCCGCACCAACTGTAGTAAAGGGAGCGACCTTATATCCGGGCGCCCCTTTTGTCTTGGCCGGCAGTCGTGGTAGGGGCATCTCGCCTTGTGGTTCTGTAGGCTAATTGGATAAACCCGCCGCCTTCTAAGCGGCTTTTCCGGGTTCGAGTCCCGGCAGGACCATTTGGCTTATTATCCCATAATAATCTTATGGGCGGTTTCAAAACACGGTTTGGTGCCGTTTTGCCATGCAGCCTCCCCCATTTTCACGCCAATCACGCGCAAAGCGTGCGATCCCGGTCCACTAGTCCCGCGGGAGTGCCGCAGCGCCGCACTGCTGGACATTGCTGAGCTGGTTCTGGTGGCGCTGCCAGATTAATGCGTCCAGTTTTCCTTGCGGTCGGCGCGGAAATTATCGGCATATAGTTTGGGCTTGCTGATGCGGGCGGGGGGGATTTCGAGGTCGTACGGGATGCCCTCCGCCTCGGCATAGGCAACCGCCGTCGCCTGGCTGTCGAAGGTCAGGCGGATCTGCTGGCGCATGTCGTCGGAGCCGGTCCAGCCCATTAGCGGGTCAGCGCGTTTCTGGCGTTCCGGCTCATATTCGAGAACCCAGCGATGCGTCCGCGCCATGCCGGACTGCATGGCCGATTTGGGGGGAAGAAAGATACGAGCCCGCATACAACCTATCTCCTGACTGAACGCCCAGAAACAACCCGCCCGGCTGGTCGGGGCGCCCGGATTCGAACCGGGGGCCTCTTGTACCCAAAACAAGCGCGCTACCAGGCTGCGCCACGCCCCGCCACGGCGTGGGCTTAGCCCCCGCCAAACTGCTTGGCAACCACCTTATCGCCTATGTTGATGTCATCCGTGGCCGTAATGCCGCCCTGGAGTTCCAGCGTGGCCGCGACGATGCCACCCGAGGGGATCGGCCGCAGGCTGTATGGCACGGTGTTTTCGGCGATGGAGATGATTTTGCCATCCGGGCCGATGAACACCATGTCCAGCGGCGCGATGGTGTTCTTCATCCAGAACTGCACCGCGACCGGCGGATCATTCGGGAAAAGCATCCCGGCATCGGCGGCAACCGTGGGGCGGAACATCAGCCCATAGGCCTGTTCCTGCGGTGTGGCCGCCAGCTCGACCGTAAAATTATACACCTTGCCGTCATCGGCGGTGATGCTGAGCTGCTCGGTCGGCAGCATGGGCTGCGGCCCGGTCGGGTCGTCATTCACCTGTGCCCGCGCGACGCCGGCGAGCGCCAAAACCGCCATCATGGCCAATCCGAACCGCTTCATGCTGCCCTCCTTTTTACCTTAGCGTCCACACCAAGCGTCTTGCCCGGCCTGCTTCACCCTGGCAAGCATCCGCATGTGAAACGCGCGCTCCCCGCCCTGGTTTTCCTTGCCGCCGCCCTGGCCACGCGCCTGCCCATCCTGCATCGGGCGGTGCTGGATTGGGATGAAAGCCTGTATTTTCTCATGGCGCAGCAATGGCGGGCGGGGCATCTGCCCTACACCACCATCTGGGACAATAAGCCGATCGGCATCTACGCCATCTTCGCCGTCTTCCAGGCCATCATCCCCGGCGTGGCGGCGATGCGTGTGGCGACCGCGCTATGCGTGGCGCTCCTGGCGGCGACGGTATTCCGCATCACCGAGCTCCTCACGCGCGACCGCGCGGCTGCCTGGGCCGCGGGGCTGCTGCTGGTGCTCTGCTCGCTCTCTAATGACGGGCTTTCCGCCAATACGGAACTTTTCATGGCCGCCTTCACCGCCCTCGCCGTGCTCGCCGTGCTGGCCAGGGCGCCGGCCCCGCTCGCCGGCTTGGCGCTGGGCTGCGCCTTCATGGTCAAATATGTGATGGCGCCGGAGGCGTTGGCCGTGCTTCTGCTATTATGGCAGCAGCGCGGCGCCAGGGCGGTGCTGGGCGCCATGGCGGCCGCCGCGCTGCCCGTGCTTGCAACAGCGGCGCTTTACGGCGCTGCCGGGCATCTCGCGCTGTGGTGGGATTGCAGCGTGTTGAGCAATTTCCGCCGTGCAGGTGTGCCCTTGCGCGGCAACGTGGTGGCCGCGGCGCTCTCTTTACAAGCCTGGCGCTGGGGGCCGCTCTACATCACGGCGCTGGTTCTCGCCACCACGGCCAGGCGACGCGGCTTCGTCACGAATTTTCCCTTGCTATGGCTGCTCGGCGCGGTACTCGGCGCGGTCTCGGCGAAATCATTTTACGACCATTATTTCCTAGAGCTCCTGCCGCCGCTTTGCGTGCTGGCCGGCTATGGCTGGAGCAGGATCCATCCCGGCGGGGGCGTGCGGGATGCGTTTCTCGGCTTTCTGGCGCTGCTGCCCCTCCATGCCGGCTGGGTCGCCTTGCGCAACACCACGGGGCCGGACCTGCCTGTGGAGGTCGCGGCGGCGCTGCGGACAGCGCGGGCGCAAAGCCTTTACGTGTTTGACTCGCAGCCGATCATCTATGCGCTGACCGGGCTGACACCGCCGACGCGCTTCGTGCTGCCATCGGAGTTGACCGGCCTGACCCTGCCGCAGGTGGTGGGGGTGGACCCGGTGGCCGAATTGGCACGTATTCTGAGCCAGGCGCCGCAATATATCGTTCGGCGCGAGCCGCCGCCGGGGCCGGCAATCAGAAATCCGGCCGTTTATGCCGCGCTCGATGCGGCTTTGTCCGCGCATTACATGCTGGTGCAACGCTGGCCGGGGGCGGCGCTCTACCGGCTGAACGCGGAAAAAGAGACGCCTTAGCCGATCAGCGCGGCCTCTAGCCGGAGATAGGCGGCCTCGGCGGTTTCAGCGGCGTGGCGGACCTCCGCACTGTCAAAAAAACGCTGCGCGCGCAACGCCGCCATGGTCGCGGGCAGGCCCTGGGCCTGCATCATGCGGCCGAGTTGCGCGAGTTTTTCCACCGTATCGGCGCTCAGCATCTGCGAGCCGATGAAA
>JAKBAV010000057.1 GCA_021826225.1 Pseudomonadota bacterium
GACATTCTGGCGGCCCAGCAGATAGTTGATGGCATGCAATACAGGCCCGGCATGCGGCTTTACCGCCACGCGGTCCTGCGGGCGCAGCGCATCGAAATACAGCGCCGTCATGATACTGGCGACCGAGGCGCAGGAAGCCTGGTGGCCGCCGATTTTCATGCCATCCACATTGGGCCGGACATGATTGGCATGGTGGATCATCCAGGAGGCAAGCCAGAGCAGCTTGCGCTCGATCTGCGCCAGCATGTCCAGTTTCCCCAGGCTCTGGGTAATCGGCCGTATCTCGTTCATGCGGCCAGATTAGCCTAAAGCCCGGGGCGATGGAATCAGCTTATGCGCCACCGGTCAGCGGCGCCATGAGGGCCATCCCCTCATTGGCGCCAGCCGGAGGAGTCGCGGTCCTCATTGTCCCGATGGTAGCTGTATCCGTTGCCCTCGTCCTGGCGGTCATGCGCGCGCCACATCGCAAAATGCCGCCAGCCGCCATGCTCATCGGAACGGGCGCCGTAATGCCGCGCCTGGTCATGGTTTCCGTAGTCGTAAGGGTCTGCCAGCGCTGGACCGGCCAGCACGGCGAGCACGGCGGCAAGACCGAAGCTTTTGCGCAACATATTTTTCATCGGGATATCCTTGAACTGATCGGGCTGGTGGCGCCGTCCGGCGCGCGGCCTCGATGTATGCAATCTGCCCGGCGAAAGCGGCGAAACCATGACCGGCACCACACGCTCATTGTAAGGAATGATTGCGCCGCCTTAAAAGCGGCGATGCCATCACCCCCGGAATAAGTGGCGGCAGGTCCTCCGCCAGCAGGCCCGGCCCAGCCTGGTTCGCCGCCGCGCCATGCAGCCATACCCCGGCGCAGGCGGCTTCGTACGGCGCCATGCCCTGGGCCAGCAGTGCCGCAATCAACCCCGCCAGCACGTCGCCCGTACCCCCCGTTGCCAGGTAAGGCGGCGCGTTGGCGTTGATCGCGGCGCGGCCATCGGGCGATGCGATCACCGTATCCGCCCCTTTCAGCACCACAACCGCGCCGCATAATGTGGCCGCCCGGCGCGTCGCCGCGAGCTTGTCCGGGCCGGCGGTGCCGAACACCCGGGTGAACTCCGCAGCATGAGGGGTTATGACGGCAACGCCGCGCAACAGCCCCGGCGCCCCGGCGCAGGCGGTGAGCGCATCCGCATCCGCCACTATTTTGCGTCCCCCTGCCGCCAACAGGGCCGCGAGTTTGGCGCCGGCTTGCGCCACGCCGAGGCCGGGTCCCACCACCCAGCACTGGCGGCGCTGGTCCTGCAGCAAGCTTTCAAGAGAATCGGTCCGCAGAATTAGCCCGGCTTCCGGCAGAGCCATGGGCATCTCCGCGGCCAGGGTCACCATGCCCGCCCCAGCCCGCCTCGCGGCGGCACAGGCCAGCCGCGCCGCCCCGGGCAGGGTGCCGCAGAGCACGGTCACATCCCCGGCGGCATATTTATGCCCTGCCACATCGCGGGCGGGAAGGGTGAACAGGCCGGGGCCATTCTCATATGCCCGCGGGCGGATATCATCGAGCACGTGCTCCGGCATGCCGATCTGCCGGAGCACGACCTCACCGCACAGCCCTCGGCCGGGATACAGCAGATGCCCCGGCTTCTTGCGAAAAAAAGTTACAGTCAGCTCGGCCTGGGGGGCATAGCCGCGGATCTGGCCGGTGCCGCCATCGAGCCCCGAAGGCACGTCAACCGCCACGATCCGCCGCGCCGCTTGCAGCAATGCCACCACGGTGGCGGGAATATCGCGCGACAGGCCGGCGCCGAACAAAGCATCGATGACGAGCTCGGCCCGCCGCACATCCTCATACGTCGCCTCGGCCAGCCCGGCGACACGCACCGGCCAGCCCGCCTGCGCCAGATACCGCGCCGCCACCCGGCCATCGCCGCCATTATTCCCGGGCCCCGCCAGCACCAGCACGCGGCATGGCCGGTAGCGTTGCAGAATAACCCGCGCCACGGCCCGCCCCGCCGCCTCCATCAGCTCCGCCACATTGCCGGCCAGCGCATCGGCGCGGCCCATTTCCAAAGGCGTCAGCAGCGCGTTTATAAAGTCTTCACGCATCGGTGCATCGGGCATAAAAACATTGGCCTTTTGAATGAATGTGCCATTAATGTTGCGATGCAGTACAGGAGCATCCTCGAATGGGTAAAGTTATCGCTGTTGCACAGCAAAAAGGCGGTGCCGGCAAGACCATGCTGGCCGCCCAGCTCGCCGTGGCGCTGGCCGAGGATGCGCGTGTGGCGCTTGTCGACATCGATCCGCAAGGCAGCCTGACCATATGGGGCAGGCTGCGCGCTTCCGCGCCCAAGGCGGTGCAGAGCGTGACGGTAGAAACCATTGCTGGCTGGCGCCTCGCCAACGAGGTGGAGAGGCTGAAAAAGACCCATGACTACGTGCTGATCGACACCCCGCCCGTCATCGACAGTGACGCCCGCCGCGCGATCCGCGGTGCTGATCTGGTGATGGTGCCTCTCAACCCGGCCCCACCGGATTTATGGGCCGCCGAAGGCACGCTCAAACTGGCGGCCGAGGAGAAACGCAAGACGGTTCTGGTATTCAACCGTGCCCCGGCCGCCTCGCGCCTGCGCAAGAAGCTGGAGGCCGAGATCGCGGCGCGCGGTCTCACCCTGCTCGCCGTGGCGCTGGCGAATCGGGCGGGCTACGCCAATGCCTTTGCTGACGGGCTTGGTGTGACCGAGGCAGGCCCGGCGACAATAGCCGCAGCCGAGCTTCGGGAAGCCGCGAAGGCGCTAAAACTTCTTCTTGCGGCTAAATAAATGTAGAAAAATGCCCATGGACGACATTAACCTGCAAGAAACCTCATGTTGAGACTTGCCATGCCGCCACTTTTTAGCCATGATCTCTCCAGTGGCATGAACAAGCTGGCGAATATTTGGCCAAATGAATAATGTCAGCCGCCAAGTTTAGGGAGCTAAAAACAGGCATCCAAAGAGGTGCTTGGCCGGTCGAAGGACCGGCCATTTTTTTGCCCGCACGGCTGAGCCGCCACGATGCAAGTCTCAACCCGATCAATCCTACTCGGCCGTTTTTTTGGTTTTGCGCGGGTGGAAGCGGCTTATCCGCACTTCGCCCCATACCCCGTGCTGCGTGAAAGGATCGTGCGCCACGAAGGCGTCGATGGGCGCCCGGTCACAGGCCTCCAGCACGAACAACGATCCCGTCATCAGCTCGCCATCATCCGATTGCAGAGGGCCGGAGAGGATAACGGTGATCCCCTGCGCTTCCTGATCCTCCACATAGGCGCGGTGCGCGCCATAATGGTCCAGCCGGAGCTGCAAGGTCCCGGGCCGGTCGATGGCGTGCACGGCAAATATGGGCATTTGGGGTGTCCTCTCCATCCGATTCGGATTACGGGTAATATGAAAGTAGCGTTTTGACACGACCCATTGGCGCCACCCAGCTTTGTGCTGCGCGCTGGTGCCGGATAAGGACATGGATCATGAAGTTATTGCGTTATGGTGAGGCCGGCGACGAAAAATGGGGCCTGCTGGACAGCGAAAGGCGGATCAGAACGCTGGACGATGCTTTGGTCCATGTAAAGGGCGATACGCTCAGCCCCGAATGGCTGGGGCAGTTGCAGCAGTTGAACCCGGAGACCTTGCCCTTGCTGAAGACCGAACGCCGCGTTGGCGCCTGCGTGCCCCGGCCCCTGAATTTCATAGGCGTCGGTCTTAACTATGCCGACCATGCGGCCGAGACCGGCGGCAAAATCCCGCAGGAGCCGATCCTGTTCCTCAAATCCCTGTCCTGCTTCTCGGGCCCGTATGACGACATCATCATCCCCGCCGGCAGTGCCAGCACCGACTGGGAGGTGGAGCTGGGCGTTGTCATCGGCTCGCGCGCGAAAAATGTGACCGAGGACGAGGCACTTCAATATGTCGCCGGCTATTGCGTGGTGAATGATGTGAGCGAGCGTGAATTCCAGACGAAGCGGGGCGGCCAGTGGGACAAGGGCAAAGGCTGCGACAGTTTCGGCCCGGTGGGGCCGTATCTCGTGAGCAAGGATGAAGTGCCGGACCCGCAAAATCTGACATTATGGACCGAAATCGACGGCGTGCGGCGCCAGAACGGCACGACCTCGAACATGATCTTCGGCGTGAAATACCTGGTATCCTATATCAGCCAGTTCATCACCCTGCATCCGGGGGACATCATCGCGACCGGCACCCCGGCTGGCGTCGGCATGGGCATCAAGCCGTCGCCGATTTTTCTCCGCCCAGGGCAGGAGGTGCGCGTCGGTGTCCAAGGGCTGGGCGAACAAAAATGCCGGACGGTGGGAGGTTAGGGCCGATGGTGACCGAATTTGCCGAACTCGAAATCAAGCCGGGGTTGGAGCAGGATTTCATCGCCGGGGTGGAAAAGAGCAAAGCCGCTTTTCTACGTTCCGCCGGCTGCCATGGGCTGCATCTCGTGCGCTCGGTGGAAAATCCCGCGAAATTCGTGCTGCATGTACAGTGGGAGAGTGTCGCCCACCATATGGAGCTGTTTCGTGCCGCGCCGGAATTTCAGGAATGGCGAACCAATGTCGGCCATTGCTTCGCCGCGCCGCCGAATGTGTGGCATGGCGAGGCCGTGGTATAATTCAGGCACGGCTCAGGCGCCCGCCCGCTGTTGGTCGGATACGAAAATCTTGCTAGAGGCGCGCGATGGACCAGGCCTTAACTCATACGGAAGCCGCCGCCGGCGTGCCCCCGCGCCGCACCTTCGCCATCATCTCGCACCCGGATGCGGGTAAAACCACGCTGACCGAAAAGCTCCTGCTGTTCGGCGGCGCCATCCGCGAGGCCGGCATGGTGAAAGCCCGGCAGGACCGCCGCCAGACCCGCTCGGACTGGATGAAGATCGAGCGCCAGCGCGGCATCTCGGTCACCTCCTCGGTCATGACCTTCGAATTCGGCGGCGCCGTCTTCAACCTGCTCGACACGCCGGGCCATGAGGATTTCTCCGAGGATACCTACCGCACCCTCACCGCCGTCGATTCCGCCGTCATGGTCATCGATGCGGCCAAGGGCATCGAGCTGCAGACCAAAAAACTCTTCGAGGTCTGCCGCCTGCGAAACATCCCCATCACCACCTTCGTCAATAAGGTGGACCGCGACGGCCAGAACCCGTTCGACCTGCTGGATGAGATCGCCAACACGCTGGCGCTCGATATCTGCCCGATGGTCTGGCCGATCGGCACGGGCGGGTTGTTCAAAGGCTGCTACGACCTGCGCCACGACAAGCTCGTTTCCGCCAAGAAGCCAGGTGAAGCCGCTGCCGAACAAAAATTCATCATCCCCGCGGACCAGCAGGCGCAGCTTGATGAGGATATCGAGCTGATCCGCGCCGCTTTTCCGGAATTCGACCAGCAATCCTATGCCGAGGGGCACCTGACCCCTGTGTATTTCGGCTCGGCGCTCAAGGATTATTCCGTGCGCGAGCTGCTGGAAGGCCTCGTCGCCAATGCGCCGCCGCCACAGCCGCGCGCCTCCGATACCCGGTTGGTTGCACCGGAGGAAATTCCGGTCACCGGCTTCGTCTTCAAGGTGCAGGCCAATATGGACCCGCAGCACCGCGACCGCATCGCCTTCACGCGCATCTGCTCCGGGCGCTTCACGCGCGGCATGAAGCTGATCCACTCGCGCACGCAAAAACCCATGGCCATCCAGGCGCCGATCTTCTTCTTCGCGCAGGACCGCAGCCTCGCCGAGGAAGCCTATCCCGGCGACATTATCGGCATTCCCAATCACGGCACGCTGCGCGTAGGCGATACCCTGACCGAAGGCGAAAAACTCCGCTTCACCGGCATCCCGGATTTTGCCCCGGAAATCCTGCGGCGCATCCGCCTGGCCGACCCGATGAAGGCCAAGCAGCTCAAAAAAGCCCTGGAAGACCTCGCCGAGGAGGGTGTGACGCAGGTTTTCCGGCCCATGAACGGCTCGGACTGGATCATCGGTGTCGTCGGCGCATTGCAGCTCGATGTTCTCGCCTCGCGTATCGAGCAGGAATACAATGTGCCCATCGCCTTCGAAGCCGCACCCTACGACACGGCCCGCTGGATATTCTCCGAGGACACCGCACGTCTGAAATTCTTCATCGACGTGAATAAAAACGCGATGAGCGAAGACCGTGAGGGCGCGCCGGTCTATCTCGTGCGCAATAGCTGGGAGCTGAACCGGATGAAGGAAAACTTCCCGGAGCTCACCTTCTCCGCCACCAGGGAACGCCGCTGATCAGTAATTGAACTGATAGCTCAGCCCGACTGAATTACTGTTCCCGCCGGTAGCCGATGTGCCGGTGGCGGTTTGCAGTGTCAGCCCCTTATACAGGTTGATCTGCACATTCACCTGGGTGCCCTGGCCGTTCGTGGCCTGGGTGGCGCCGACATACACGCCCGGCGCCACGTAACGCCCCGCCTGGAGCGATGGCGGGCCGGAGCCGGAACCGCCGAGCGAGAGCTCATCCAGCCCCAGCGCATTGCGGACCGTGTCCAGCGGGTTTGAAACGCCGCCGCCAATGCCCGAAAGCTGCGCCAGAGCCGCCGCCAGCGAGGCTGCCTGAAATGGCGACAGGCTGGAGGCGCTCACCCCGAACAGCAATTGCGCCAGAATCTCATCCGACGGCAAAGGCGGCGTCGAGCTTAGTGTTATCAACGGCTTGGCCACGGTGCCGCCCACGGTCAGCGTCGCATTGCTTACCGCGCTGCTGCTGGCGCTGGCCACCAGATTAAGCGTCGGCATAAAGCCGTTGCCGGTAAAACTGATATCACCCCTGGTGAATTTCAGGTTCTTGCCCGCCAGCGCGAAATTGCCCCGAATCAGATCGAACTGACCTTCCGGGTCAGGCGCCGCCAGGTCTCCTCCCAGATGCACATGGCCGCCCAGCTCGGCGAACAACCCGTCGCCGCGCACGAAAATCTGGTTGCGCGCCCGCAGCTCTACATTGAGCGCCACAGGCGGAACCGGGGCAGGGAGGGGCGGCGGCGGCTCTCCGGCGTTGAGGATATGCAGATTGGCCACGCTCGGCGGCAACCCCTTCGGAATATTGATCTCCGCCTTGGTGATGTCGATCATCCCGGCCATCGACATGGCGCCGCGGACCGCACCGCTGAGCGTGAGGTCGCCATTCAGCGTTTCCGTTATGATATCCGAGGCGATGGGCGAGGCGTTTGCCGCCTTCAGGCGCAAGGCGATCGGCATGGTGCCATTCAGCCCAAGCTGGCCCTGGATGCTGATGGTACCATGCCCGGCGGTGGCGGTTAGGCTCTGCACTGTCACATTGGGGCCCTGGGCGCGCAGTACCGCCTGAATCTGTGTCAGGTTCAGCCCCGAGCCGATATTCTCGATACTGCCATTGCGGAGCGTGGCGGTACCGTTTGCATCGGGATGCAGCGGCGTGCCGGTGAGTCTGAAATCAGCCTGCGCCTCGCCCCGCACGGAGGTGCCCTGGGCGGCGAGAAACAGATTCAGCAGCCTTAAATCCACCCGTCCCAGCGCCCGCAAATCCATCGGCCCGCCGGTCGTGAGCGGCGCCTGGCCCCGCACCGCCAGCGCGATATCCGGCCCCGCATTCAGTGCCATATCGAGGTTTGCGATTTTTCCGGCCAGTTCGATCCTGCCGTTCAGATCAGCCGGGGCCAGCGCCGCCGCCGGGCCGTGCGCCAGATGCATGGCGGAGAGATGCAGCGTGACCGTGCCGCCGGGTGCTGTGGGCGTGCCGCTCAGTCTGGCGCCGGCATTGATCATGCCCGAGGCATCCAGGCCGGGCCTGATGGCATTCGCGATACTCAGCGGCAGATCATGCACCGTCAGCGTCGCGTTCAACCGTGGCGACAAGCTGCCATCGAGCGCCACGCTTCCCCCGGCCAGCGCCAGTTTGAGGTGCCGCACGCTGATCTCCGGCTGGGTGGCGATATCGGTCTCGCCCTGCAGCGTCGCGCTGAGCCCATGCCATGCGGCGCGCAGGCTGGTCACTCGCGCGGCCCGCGCCGGCACATCCAGCATGCTTGCAAAATCCAGCCGCGCCGGATTGCCCTGGAGTTTTGCCATGGTGAGATGCGTCCTCACGGCCAGAGCCCTCATCGGTCCTTGCGCGGTCACGGTCCCGTTGATGGTTCCCAAAGCCGGGTCCACGGAAAGTGCCCTGGCGGTCAGGTTCAGCTTGACGGTCTGGCCGTCCGTGTAAGCAAAATCGCCCCTTACACCACCGCCCAGATGCATTGGGACGAAGACCGAAAAATCCTGCAGACGGCCGATGGAAAACGCCGCCTCGCCGGTCGGCAGCGCGTTGCCGGGAACGAGGCTCAAATCCGCCGTTACGCTTGCCGAGCGCCACTCTGCCTGGCTGACCTTAAGCTGTAGCGTGCCGCCGGAAGCGCGGTTGAAAGCGGCATCAAGCTTGAGAGGTGCCGATTCCAGCATGCCGCCGCCGGTCAGCGTGCCGGTCGCGGCCTGTGGCAGATGCTGCATGGCGATGTCTATGTTGAACGGTCCGGATTTTTGCCCCTGGGCGCCGATCGCGCCCGTCAGCTTCGCCTGTACGGCAAAATCATGCAGCCTGCCGTTGATCGTGGCATTCGCCGCCAGATTGCCGGACAGCTCCGGCGAGAGCTTAGCCACCTGGTCGATCCGCGCGCTGGTCGTGAGCGCCACCTCCTGCTTGCTGATCGTGCCGCTCGCATCCAAGGCAAAACCCTCACCGCCGAGATGCAGCGCCTGGATCGTGACATCACCCTGCCGGAGCCCGGCCTGTAGTGAAATCTCATCGCGAGGGCCGAGAAGTTTCCGGATTTGCGCCGGCCCCCCGCGCAGCGCCACATCGCCATTCAGCGCCAGCGTCGCATTGCCTTGCCCGGCCTGGGCCGCGCGCAGGTGAAAAGTCGCGCTGCCGCCCAGCGCGCGGGCCGTCGCGAGCGCGCTGAACGGTGCCAAGTCTGGAATCGTAATGGTTACATCCGCGAAAGCCTTAGCCGGGACCAACCCCACCCTGCCCGTGCCGGCCAGCTTTGCCGCCCCCAGCGCCGCGCTGAAATTCAGCGCCGCGTCATCCCGCTGCCCGGCAAGGGTGAGGTCGGCGGTCAGCGGTCCGCTCACCCGTGCCCCGGCGAAATGCCCGATCAACCCGCCGGGAGGCTCCGCGATATTCAGGTGAATATTTGCCGTTTCATGATCGAGGGCGGCTGTCAGATGATATTGCGCGCGGCCATCCGCCGTCGTGGCGTCGAGCTGGGCGTCATCCCGTGCCGGGCCGAAAATATGGGCATTCCCCTGCACATGCAGGTTGATCGGCTCGCCGGCCATGGCCGGCCCCAGACTCAGCAAGCCGACCTCCAGCCGGTCCACACCGATACGGAAGCCATGCAGCCCGCCGCTGCTGCTGCTTTTTGTGCCGCTGGCGGTGGGCGGGCGCAGCATCTCGATACGTGCGGCCGTGAGCGCCGTGACATCGACATAATGGTGCAGCAGCGCCAGTGGCCGCCAGCGTAATTCCAGCGTCTCGGCATGTAGCCATATGCCCGTGGCATCCGTGAGCTGCAGGCTCTGGAGTTTGATGTCGGCCGGAAAATGCCCGCCGAGACCGGCCACCCGCACAGCGGGTCCAGCCAGCCGGTTGATCTCCTTGACGGCGAATTGCCGCCCCGCGCCGGTATTGAGCGCGATGACCATCCCGGTCACGGCCAGACCCAGCAGAAGCACAAGTGCGCCGATGATTTTCAGAACCAGGCGCATCTCAGAACGCCTCGCCCAGCCCGACATAAAGCGCAAACGCCCCGCTTCCTGGCGTCCGCGTCAACGGGAGCGCCACGTCGAGGCGGATCGGGCCGATGCCGGTATAATAGCGCACGCCCAGCCCTGCCCCCACGCGCAGCGTGCCGGTGAACGGCGCGCTGGATGTGCCGACCTGCCCGGCATCGATAAACGGCACCACACCGAAATGGCCCCAGACATGCTGGCGGAATTCCAGATTAATGGCATCCATGGCTCCCCCGCCGCGCGGCGTGTCATCGGCGAAAAGCGGGCCGATGGTCTGGTAGGTATAGCCCCGTACCGTGCCCGAGCCGCCGGCGTAAAAGCGCTGATCCGGCGGCAATTGCCCCGGCACGGCGCCCATGACGCTGCCCGCCATCAGCCGCACGGCCACCACGCCGCGTCCGTCCTGTTCCACGGAAAAATAGGTTGCCGCCTGGCCCTGCACGATGATGAAGCCATGCGTGCCGCCCACCACCTCGGCCGAGGGGGTGAGGGTGAGGCTGGCATTCACCCCGCGCGTCGGCTCCAGCAGGCTGTCTGCCGTGCCATAGGTGAAGCCGATGGGAAATTGCAGCAACACATAGGTGCTGCTGACGCCCTCCTGCGCCACGCGCTCGCTGGTGAAGGCCGGGCCGTAGATGATCGACAAATGCGCGGTTACCGGCCGCGACAGGGTGGCCCCGAGCAGAATGGCCGTGCGGTCATAAGCGATGAGCGATTGCCGGAGCCCCTCCACTGAAAGGCTGAGCACCTGGCCGCGGGCAAAGTAATCCGGCTTGGCGAATGCCGCCTTCAGGTCGTAACCGGGCGCGGTGGTGCCGGTGCCGCCCAGCCCGTTGGCCGTCGCGGTCAGGGTCAGTGTCTCGGCATGGCGGAACAGGTTGCGGTCCTGCCAGGAGGTGCTCACACTCACCCCGGTATCGGTGGCGTATGCGCCGGTCAGGCTCACCGCATGGCGCTTCTGCTCGATCACCCGGAACAGGATCGGCGCCGTGCCGTTCTGCTCCGGCGCGGGCATGGCTGTCACCGAGGCGAACACGCCAAGGCCGAGCAGCGAATCCCGCGCCTGCGCCACGGCGGTGGCGGAAAACCGTTGCCCCGGCCGCAAGGCGATGTGCCGGCGCAAAAAATCCGGCGCCGTGCGCTTCAACCCGGAAAACGTGATCGACCCGATAGTAACCCGTGGCCCGGGCGTGATGTCATAGGTGAGGTCGAGCGTCGCGCTGCGCGGCATCGCCACGGCCAGCGGCGGCTGCACGGTGGCGAAGGCATAGCCGGCATTCTGCAATGCCATCTGCAATGCCGGAGCCGCCGCCAGAATCGGCACCGCATCGGCCACCGCGCCGGTTTTGACGATAGGCGGTGGCACGAAGCCCGGCGGCAGGCCGGCCAGCTTCACCTGTCCGATCCGGAACCGCGCCCCCTTCGTCACCACGACATGGACCGCCGCGGTCACGCTGGCCGACGCCGCGGTCAGCTCCTGCAGCAATTCAGGATCGCCCAGCGCCTTGCCGCCAATGGTGATATCCACCTGTCCCGCGTCATAGCCCATGCTGTGCAGCACGATGTAGAACTGGGCCTCATCGGCCTTGGCGCGGCCGATGAGCGCGAATGGCGCCGGCCGTAGCTTTTGCGCCAGCGCCACCAGTGACGAGGTGGTTTTCAGTGTCCTGTCCAGTATCCCATCGCCGGTGGGCGCGAACTGTACCTGGTAGGTCACCGGGTCCGCGCCTTGGGCCGCATTTGCAAACAGGGCCAGACATACGGCCAGATATGCTTTTATCCGCCATCGCATGGTCGTTTATCGCCAGTTTCGCGCGCGCCGCCTAGCCGTGAGCTGATTAACTGCGCGTCACGTCCGTAATACCGGCTTTACCGCCTCCGGCACCGTGAAGCCGAGATATTTCAGCCCGTCGCGCATATGTTTCGGCAGCGCCGCCTCCAGGCTGAGCGTGCCGCCATCGGGGTGCGGCAAAACCAGCTTGCGGGCATGCAGGTGCAGCTGTTCGGCAAAACCCTCCACGAAAATCCCGCCATAGGCGGCATCGCCCAGAATCGGTGTGCCGAGCGCCAGGCAATGCGCGCGCAGCTGGTGCATCCGTCCGGTCTGCGGCCGCAGCTCCATCAGGCAGAATTTTTTGCCCGCGGTTTCCAGCACGCGGTATTCCGTCACCGCGCTCTGCGCCTCGGGGTCTTTGCGGCTGGCGGGCTCGGCGCGCGAGGTATTGCCGAATTCCACGCGTTTCAACGGCAGGTCGATCCGCCCGGTCAGCACATCCGGTACCCCGGAGAGCAGCGCCCAGTAGATTTTTTCCACGGTCCGGCTTCTGAACACAGTGGAAAGCCGGCTCGCCACCCGCGCGCTGCGGGCCAGCAGCAGAATGCCCGAGGTGTCGCGGTCCAGCCGGTGCACCAGTTTCGGCCGTTCGCTTTCTTCCACGCGCAGCGCGTCCAGCATGCCGTCGACATGCACGGCAATGCCCTTGCCGCCCTGCACGGCGAGCCCGGCCGGTTTGTTCAGCGCGATCAGGGCCTCATCCTGATACAGGATCATCCCTTCGAGCTCCCTGATCCTGGCGGGGTCCATTTTCACGACATGCCGCTCGCGCGGCGGCTTGCTGGGGGCGGCGATCTCGGGAACATTCAACGTATCGCCATCGGCCAGCCGCGCATTGGCCTCCGCCCGCGCGCCATTCAGGCGGATTTTGCCGGTACGCAGCAATTTCTGCAGCACGCCCTGGGTCAGGCCGGGGATTTCGCGCCGCAAAAAACGATCCAGCCGCATCTCGGCGGTTTCGGAGGTGATGGTGAAGTCAGTCATGCCTTCTCTTCGCGCAATTTCGCCCAATAGGCCAATCGGCGCAGAATCTCCCGCTCGAAGCCGCGCTCCACCGGACGGTAGAAATCCGGACGCCCCATGCCCTCGGGAAAATAATTCTGGCCGGAAAAGCCTTCCTCGGTCTCGTGGTCATACTCATACCCGGCGCCGTAGCCGAGCGTCTGCATCAGCTTGGTCGGCGCGTTGAGAATATGCGCGGGCGGCATCAGGCTGCCGGTTTCCCTGGCCGCGCGGTTGGCCGCCCCGAGGGCCTTGTAGGCGGCATTGCTCTTGGGCGCCGTTGCCAGATACAGCACGGCCTGGGCGATGCAGACCTCCCCCTCTGGTGAGCCCAGCCGCTCATACGCCTCCCACGCCGCGAGCGCCTGGGGCAGAGCCTGCGGGTCGGCCAGGCCGATATCCTCGGCGGCAAACCGCACCACGCGCCGCGCGATGTAGCGCGGGTCCTCGCCGCCCGCCAGCATCCGGGCCAGCCAGTAGAGCGCCGCATCCGCATCCGAACCGCGCATCGATTTATGCAGCGCTGAAATGAGGTTGTAATGCTCCTCGCGGTCGCGATCGTATAAAGCCGCGCGGCGGGATAGGGTTTTGGTCAGCGCCTCCTCATCCAGCATGGCACCGGCCGGCAGGGCGAAAATCTGCTCGGCCATGTTGAGCAGCGCCCGGCCATCGCCATCGGCCATGGCCCGCAAGGTGGCGCGCGCGCCCTGGGTCAGGGGCAATGTCCGGGCCATTTCCGCCTCGGCGCGGGCCAGGAGCAGCGCCATCGCGCTATCATCGAGCCGGCGCAGCACGAACACCTGGCAGCGCGACAGCAGGGCGCCATTCAGCGCGAAAGACGGGTTTTCCGTCGTCGCCCCCACAAGCACGATGGTGCCCGCTTCAACCACCGGCAGAAAAGCATCCTGCTGTGCCCGGTTGAAGCGGTGGATCTCATCGACGAACAGCAGGGTCACGCGGCCTCCGCGCCGCAGTCTCTGCGCCTCCTCGAAAACCTTTTTCAGATCGGCGACACCGGAAAACACCGCCGAGATTTGCCGGAACTGCAGCGCCGCCTGTGCCGCCAGCAACCTGGCGATGGTGGTTTTGCCCACGCCAGGCGGTCCCCACAGGATCAATGAGGCGAGGGAATGCCGGTTGAGCATGCCGGTAAGGCTCCCCTCGGGCCCCAGCAGATGGTCCTGCCCGGCAATATCGGCGAGGGTTTTCGGCCGCAGGCGCTCGGCCAGAGGCTGGCCGGCCATGGGCCGAACCGCCTCCGCGGGCGGACCAAACAAATCATCATCGGACATCGCGCCAGTCTAGCGGTATCGTGTGCTGCTTGCCACAGGCCGGAAACCAGACCAAGATTGTGTCAAAAGCAATGGGTCGCGGACGTTATTTGGTGTTCCCCCGGAGCTTTCAGTTGATATAGTATGAACATCTGGCTTCGTAACGGGGTGGTCTTAAGTGAGTGATGTGATGGTCGATCGCGGCCTCCTCGAGGTTGAGGCGCTGCCGTTCTGGAAGGGTCCGATCAAGATCTGGCCCCTGGAAGGCGGTATCACCAATCGCAACTATGGCGTGCAGAACGCCGAGGGCCAGCGCTTTGCCGTGCGTCTGGGGCAGGACCGGCCTGAACATGGCGTGATGCGCTTCAACGAGCAGGCCGCCGCGCGCGCCGCCGCGCGGGCCGGCATCTCACCCAAAATATTTTACACCGCCCCCGGCGTCATGGTCAGCCGCCTGCTGCCGGGGCGCAGCCTGAAGCCGGACGAGGTGCAGCGGCCGGAAAACCTCCTGCGTATCGCGGCTCTGCTGCGGCGCTGCCACACCGCCATGGGGCCCTTCCTGCACGGCCCGCTGCTCGCCTTCTGGGTATTCCATATCAACCGCTCCTACGCGCAGTTCCTCAAGGATAGCCGCATCGCCGGTCAGCTGGCATGGCTCATGGAAGCCAACGACACGCTGGAGAGCCGCATCGGCAAGGTCGAGATCGTGTTCTGTCACAACGATCTGCTGGCGGCCAATCTGTTCGATGACGGCGCCCGGCTCTGGCTGCTCGACTGGGATTATGCCGGCTTCAACGCCGCCCTGTTCGACCTTGCCAATCTCTCCTCCAACAGCAATTTCTATCCGCAGGAGGATGAAGACCTGCTGGCCGCCTATTTCGGCCGTAAATTCGAGCAGGAAGAGTATGAAATCTTCCAGGCCTTCAAATGCGCGTCGCTCCTGCGCGAAGTCCTGTGGAGCGCCACCTCCGAGATGTCGCCGTCTGTGGCCTTCGACTTTCCGCGCTACACCGATGACTATCTCGTCCGCTTCGAAAACGCCTTCGCCCAATTAAGTTGAAGCGCGGCCCCGCAGGGCCTATATGGATGCCATGGAACACTCAAACGGTCCGGTCATCGACATGACACCGGACGGCGCGTTCGTCACACCTCCCAGGCCCGGTATTCTTGCCTACCTGCTGCGTCTCGCTTTATTTGGCGTGGCGCTGGCAACCGTGGCGGCTTTATTCTGGACCATCATCCTGGTCCTGCCGTTACTCATTCTCGTCATGGTGGTGGGGTTTTTCGTATTCCGGCCACGGATCATGCAGTTCGGCCCGCGCCGCTTCTGAATTAGCCATAATCCGCGGCAAGGGTTTCATCCGCCGCGCGGTCGTTGCAAACCGCATGGCAGAGCGGACTCAGCACGGCCGCGACCGCCGCATTCAGCAACACGGTGGCGAAGGCGATGTAGCTTGGCAGCGTGGTGCCGAGCACATGGAACGCCC
>JAKBAV010000158.1 GCA_021826225.1 Pseudomonadota bacterium
AGGTTAAATATTGTTGTGTTTCACACCGGCAATGGCCGGGTCATGGCCTCCGGGTCCACCCAGATGTCGAAATCCGCCGCCTTCACCCCCAGCGCCAGAGCGGATTCGCGCAAGCTCAGTCCTTCGCGATGCGCTTTCAGGGCGATTTGGGCGGATTGCTCATAGCCGATATGCGGGTTCAGCGCCGTCACCAGCATCAGGTTCCGTTCCAGATTTTCGGCGATTTTACCGCGCGCCGGTTCGATGCCACCGGCGCAATGGGTGGCAAAACTCTCCAGCGCCTCAGCCATGAGGTTCGTGGCATCAAGCAAATCATGCAGCATCACCGGCTTGAACACGTTGAGCTGGAAATTACCCTGGCTACCGGCGAACGCAATGGCGTGGTCAAGCCCGAACACCTGCACCGCGACCATCGTCAGCGCCTCGCATTGGGTGGGGTTGATCTTGCCCGGCATGATCGAGGAGCCCGGCTCGTTCTCGGGGATCAGCAGCTCGCCGATTCCGGTGCGCGGGCCCGAGGCATACCAGCGCACGTCATTGGCGATCTTCATGGCGGCACCTGCGAGTACCCGCACCGCGCCGGAAGCCGCCACCAGCGCGTCATGCGCCGAGAGGGCCGCGAATTTATTCTCCGCCGTGCGAAACGGCAGCCCGGTTTCCAGCGCGATGTAATGCGCCGCGCGGGCGCCGAAAGCCGGATGCGCGTTCAGCCCCGTGCCCACCGCCGTGCCGCCAATGGCGAGCTGGTACAGCCCCGGCAGCGCCGCGATTATGCCATCGCGCGCCGCCTCAAGCTGTGCCCGCCAGCCGGACACCACCTGGCCCAGCATAACCGGCGTGGCGTCCTGCAGATGGGTGCGGCCGGTCATCACCACATCGGCATAATCACGTTCCTTGGCGGCGAAAATAGCGGCCAGCCGGGCAATGGCCGGCAGCAGCGCGGCATGCAGCGCCCCGGCAGCGGCGATGTGCATGGCGGTGGGGAAGGTGTCGTTGGAGGACTGGCCGTGGTTGACATCGTCATTCGGGTTGATGGGAGATTTGCTTCCCAGCACCCCGCCGGCCATCTGGATGGCGCGGTTGGCGATCACCTCATTGGCGTTCATATTGCTCTGCGTGCCGGAGCCGGTCTGGAACACGACCAGCGGAAACTCCGCGTCCCATTTCCCGTCGATCACCTCCTGCGCGGCGGCGGTGATGCGCCGGACCTTGTCCGCCGCCAGCTGGCCCAGCTCCTCATTGGCCAGGGCGGCGGCCTTTTTCAGGATCCCGAAGGCGCGGATCACCTCCCTGCCCCACACGTAATTGCGCCGGCCGATGACAAAATTCTCCAGGCTGCGCTGTGTCTGCGCGCCCCAGAGGCGGCCGGCCGCAACCTCGATATCACCCAGCGCGTCATGTTCGGTGCGGGTTTTCACGCGCCCCGCCTCGTATCACAGATTCCCATTCAAAAACCCCAGAGCCGGCAGCGGCTTCCACCGCTTCGGCAAATCCGTGCGCCGGATCGGGCGCACCATGTAACGGGGTTCGGCCTGGCCGCTGCGTTCGAGGAAGGCGGCATAGGCCCGCACCTGCGCCTCGCGCCAGGCCTGGTCGTGCAAGGCGGCGGTCCGGCTGGGGAAAATCTCGGCGATACGGATGACCCGGCCGATGACGGCGATCACCGCCCAGAGAGAATCTTCCGCCGAACTTCTGCGTCTATCTGGCGTGAACTCCACGACTCACCCTCCGCCTGGCTCAATATAGGCAGGCCGCGCGAAATGTCAGTGGATTTTTTCGCGCAAGGCCGCCAGGGCCAGGGCCAGCAGCACGCGCGGGTCCGAGATGAGGTAGCGCCCGGCGAGGCGGCGGGGATTCTGCGCCATGCGATGAGCCCATTCCAAACCGGCCTCGCGCATCCAGCGCGGTGCGCGGCTGTGTCGGCCGGAGACAAAAGCCAGGCCAGAGCCGATGCACAGCCCGGCACCCGTGGCCCGGATGTCTCCGCTGACAGCAAAAGCCAGCATCTCCTGCACCGGCGAGCCGAGGGCGAAAAAGGTGAAGGCGGCATGGGTATCGCAGATGAAGTCCCGGGCACGGTTGAAGGCCGGTATGTCATGCAGCAGGCGCATCGGCGGATTGTAATGGATGAAGGAGATACCGGGGTAGCGCCGCACCAGCCTGGCGAAATCAGCCTCTTCCATGCCGATCACCGCAACCCGGCGCTCATTGAGCTCCGGCAGCAGCGCCTCGGTGAGATCGGCGCCCGAGATCACACGCGGCGTTGGCAGCCCGAGCCGGCCGGCGAACAGCGCGATGAGCTTGGAATCGAGCAGGCAGAGCATGGCGCGCTGGTAGATCGGCCGCAGGCCGGGGACGCGCAGCAGGCGCTCCATATGGTCGGCATTGGGCGTGACGACATAGGAGAAGCGCGCCCCCTCCGGCCGGGCCAGCAGACGCTCGATGACGGCCTGGCGGCTGACATTGCTGAAATCAACCCCGAGCAGCTGGATGATGGGGGGCCCGGCCTCGGGCCCATTCGTCATGGCGTCCACGACAAGCCGAGCGTGAACACATGCTCGTTGGCGGCGCCGAGTGCATTGGCCTGCCGCGTATTGAAGCTATAGACGCCGGTCACGCTCAGGACAGGTGTCGCCCGCCACTGCATACTCAACTCTCCCATTCCCAAAAACTCACGCAGATTGCTATGGATATACCGAGCCTCGGCAAGATCCGCCAACGCCTTGATGGTAACATTTCCGAGATGATCCTGAACCACGGCGAGTTTTAG
>JAKBAV010000159.1 GCA_021826225.1 Pseudomonadota bacterium
CGTCATCCTCGAAGGGGATGAGCACGCCGACCGGCCCGAAAATCTCCTCCCGCGCGATCTTCATGTCGTTGGTGACATCGACAAAGAAGGTCGGCTCGACAAAGAAGCCCGGCCCCTTATCGGTGGCACGGTTGCCGCCGGCAATCAGCCTGGCCCCTTCCGCCTTGCCCGCCTCGATATACGCCATCACCCGCTCGCGCTGCTTGGCCGAGATCAGCGGCCCCATCACATGCGCCGGGTTGGCCGGGTCACCCCACTGGTAGCCGGCATAGGCGGCTTCGAGAATCTTCACCGCCTCATCGTAGCGGCTGCGCGGCACGAGCAGCCGCGTCAGCGTGGCGCAGCCCTGGCCGGCATGGTAGCAGACCATGCCCATGCAAACGGCCTGGGCGAAATTCGGCAGGTCCTCCAGCACGATGAGCGCGGATTTTCCGCCCAGCTCCAAAAACAGGCGTTTGAGCGTCGGCGCGCCCTTTTCCATGATACGCCGGCCAACCGTCGCCGAGCCGGTGAACGAGATCAGATCGACCCGTTTATCGGTCACCAGCATCTCGCCCAGCGTCACCGGGTCCGCCGCCGTCACCACATTCAGCACCCCGGCGGGAAAACCCACCTCGGCCGCCATCTCGCCAAAGATCGTGCTGAGCAGCGGGGTATCGGGTGCCGGCTTCATGATCACGGTGCAGCCCGCGAGCAGAGCGGGGATAACCTTGCCGATATTGATGTAGAACGGCACGTTCCAGGGCGTGATGACACCGACCACACCGGCCGCCTCCTTCACCAGCGTGCGCTGGCTCATGCCGCCAAAGGCCGGGCGCTCGCCCATCGGCTTTTCCCACTCGATCGCATCGAACATCTTCAGCAGCTCGTCGATGAAGCCGAGCGGGCCATCGACCTGCGGGAAGGCGATCGTGCCGAGCGCCGAGCCCGCCTCGTTATGTGCGTAGGCCGCCAGCCTGTCGCGGTTGGCGCGCAGCTTCTCGCCCAGCTTCACCACCATTTCGCGGCGCAGCGCCTTGTTGGTCGGCCAGTCGGTCGTATCGAAGGCGCGCCGCGCGGCGGCGATCGCCTCGTCCATGTCGGCCACCGAGGCATCGGCCACCTTGGCGATCGGCGCGGCCGTCCACGGGCTGATATCCTCATAGGTCGCGCCGTTTTCAGCCGCGCGCAGCTTGCCGTCGATATAGAGCCGGGCTTCGGGGAACATCATGATGCCGCTTCCTCTTGAAGTTTATATTTGTTTACCGATCCGGCTTGATATTCAGGCCGGCGGGCGCGATTCGAACGTGACCGTACCGACATGTATATCCGGCGCGAGATCCACCAGCATGCGGAACACGCTCATGGTCGAGGGATAGACCGTAATGCCGCGCGCGCGCATGTTCAGCCCGCGCCGCATCGCCTCCATGCCGAAACGCTGCGCCGCCGCGGGCTCCATTTCCAGCGACATGCCCGGCCCCATCATCTGCCCGGCGCGCACCACCGTCACCCGGATCTTCTTATCCGCGAGCTCGCTCTGCATATGGTGCGAGAAGCATTCCAGCCCGGCCTTGGTCGCCTGATACACGCTCAGATGCGGAAACGGCAGGACGATCGATTCAGAGCTGATATTGATGATATGCCCGTCTTGATTGAGCATCGGGATGGCCGAGCGGGTGCACAGAATCGGCCCAGCGAGATTGGCCAGCACCTCGGACATGATCTGGTCATCCGTCGCTTCCTCGATCAGGAAGGGATGGAAAATCGCCGCGTTGTTGATCAGCACGTCGATTTTAGGGTGGGTTTCGGCGATGGTGGCGAAAGCGGCGCGCACCGAAGCCGGAACGCTGACATCGCATTGCACCGGCAGGGCGCGTTCGCCGATCAACGCGGCAACCTCGGACACCTTGTCGAACTTACGTCCCAGCAGCACGACATGGTCCCCGCCATCGGCGAAAAACTGCGCCAGCGCGCGCCCGAGCCCGCCATTGGCCCCGGTTATCGCAATTACCTTGCCCGCCATCCTGAATCCCCGCCTGCTATATGGTCTTGGCGCATAGATGACATCGGCCCGTCCCCGGCGGCAATCTGCCCCCGCCCGGACATCGTGCCAGCGATCAAACGCCGCCGGCCCCCCTTGGGCGTAAAACCGAGGCCCCGTCATTTTTCTATTGACTAGCGTTTGAGTCAGGCGGATGGTGTGCCCCATAGCAAAAAGCCGGGGGGAATACGGTTATGGCCACAGCGCTTGAACCGAACAAAGCCAAGATTGCCAAAAGAGTTATCGAAGTATTTGAATTTTTTGATGAAAATAGCCCGAAGGCAACCGTGATGGACATCGTCCGGCGCTACGGGCGGCCGCAATCCAGCACGTCCGAGCTGCTGGCCACACTGGTCGAGATGGGGCTTCTGTATAAAGATTCCCGCTCGCGTTATTATTCACCCACGCCACGGCTCGCCGCACTCGGGGTCTCGGCCCAGCCGGAAATCATCCGCAACGGCCATCTCTTCGCCTTCATGGATCGCCTCGCCCACACCACCCGCCATACCGTGGCGCTGTTCGGCATGGTCGGCACCTCGGCGCAGGTCTTCCGCCTCGCCCCCGGCCCCGAGCCGCTGCTGCATGATATCGGCTATGGCGCCTGCGAACAGCTTTCAGCCAGCGCCGCCGGGCTGCTGCTGCTCTCCACCCTGCCGTCCGAGCAGGCCAGCCGCATCCTGTGGCGGCTGAATGCCGAGGCCCCGGCGGCGGAAAAATTCAACCCCGCCGAAATCCGCGACCATG
>JAKBAV010000058.1 GCA_021826225.1 Pseudomonadota bacterium
CTGGTTGCGGGGGCCAGATTTGAACTGACGACCTTCAGGTTATGAGCCTGACGAATAACGACTTAATGAATTGAAAAATAAGAATGATTTTCATAATTTTTCGTTTATGTGATAATATATGTGATAGATTTGGTGAAGTCATTACGGTAAATCGTGTAAACTGTGCTAGCCGCACTCATCGACGAAATGGTGTCGGCATGCCTGCCCCCCTGAACGACTGCCCAACACGACCGGAACTGATGCTCAAACCAACCAATCCTCGCATCTCAGCCCCTGAACCCGTTGGAACTCGCCCAAATTACCCGTGACAACCACCAAGCCCCGGCTGCGGGCATGGCCGGCGATCATAAGGTCATACGGCCCGATCACGCAGCCCCGCCCCTCAAGTTCAGTCCTGATTTCGGCGGTGTGCGCCGCCGCCTCGCTGTTAAAGGGCAGAACCGTCAGTCGCCCGGCAAAATGCTCCACCTCGCGGCGAATGCGGGGCGGGTCGTTCGATCGCTCGGCCCCGTACAGCAATTCATAGAGTACCACATCGGAGAGACAAAGTGCCTCGGCATTCGCATTGAACCGCGCCCGCAAGCCCTGCGGCCGGTCGCGCAGCACACGGATGCAAAGATTAGTGTCCAGCAGGTAACGCAGCATCAGAAGCGCTCACGCTCCTGCATCGCCGGCTGCTCGCGCCCGTTCAGGTTAATCCCCGGCGCGTCAAAAAAATCATCCCAGGCCGCACCGGCAGGCGCGATGATTCGGCGCGGGCCGTCAGGGACTATGACCACATCGCGCACCTCATCAGCAAAGGCCACGGCCTTGGGCAGGCGCACAGCTTGCGAGCGGTTGGAGAGGAACAGGGATGTGCGCGCCAGCATGAGAAAACTCCAAAGTATATCCAGAATGGATATACCGAAACTCTGACTATAATTCAATCCCATTTCACAAGGGCATGAGTATTCAGCGCGCTTGGCGTCAGACCTTCAATCGCGCAGCAACAGGAGTGATGCCCGAACTTACGCAGTCACGGCAATCCCCGGGGCATATTCAAATCGCTGACCCGCCGCCTCGCCCGCCGCGAACGCATCGCTAAGAACCCGCTTACCGCGGCCGAGTGCACGGGAGCTGAGGCTAAGGCCCAGCTTCTCCATCTCCTCCTCCACCATCGCCGCCTTGGCCGGCACCAGATCACGGCCCGAGCCACCGCGCATGGTGGCCTCGCGCGTGGCGCGGATAGCATGGAGCTTGCCGGAAATGCCCCGCGCCAAGCCGGTCTGAAAGGAATTTGTCGCCGTTCGCCGTTCGCCGGCCATCTCGAAATAAATATCGCTGGCGCGGAACGCGTTGGTCTCGGTCTCAAACGCACGCTCAACCATCTCGTAGAGATACCGCGCCGCCGTCACATCACCACGCAGGCCGAAGAACATATAGCGTAACGGCGCAGCCTCGGCGCGCTCCGCCCAGACGCGGCAGTCAAAAAAATTCGCAATTGCCGGGATGCATTCATCAATCGGCGCAATGCGGCGGCGGTTGGTCTGGATACCGATGCCCTCGCAAGGCTGTGCCCTAAATTCAAGTTCACCGAGTGACAGACCGTAGCGGTCCAATAACTCCGCCACTTTTTCCGCCGCTGCCAGCGCTTCATGTTCCGTGCAACCTTGGGCCACCGTTTTAGCGCGCAGACCTTGAATGCGCTGCACGAGCCGTTCCAACTCCAGGTCCTCCGCCACGCGGCCACCCGCTAGTTTTGCCCGTAATGTTTCAAAAAGCGCGCGCACCCGCTGCGGCCAGCCGCGCTTGGCAACGGCATCGGCAAGCCCAGCGGCAACCAAAGCCAGGGTCAGCCCGCCAACGCCATGGCGCTCGCGATGCTGCGCCACCTCCAACTGCACCAACAACAAGCGCTCAATGGCCGTGGCAACATCATCCCTGCCGCCATCGCGGGACTGCACGGCGGCGGCCAATGTATCGAGTATATTCGCCAGATTGGCCGTTTCCCGCGTGCGCTGAAGCAAATTCGCGTCCGGTGCCCGCGCGTTCAGCGCCAGCCACGCCATGGCGAGGTCTTCCAGCTCGCTTTGCCCTTCTTCAAACAGCCCCGCGCCGCCAGCCTCGCCCATCGGCCGGTTCAGGCCCGGGACATCCAGCGTGCCATGGCGGACCACATGGGCATAGACCGCCTCCGCCCAGCGCACATTGGCACTGGCAGCCGGGGTGCGGGCCGCCGGATAGCCGGCCGCCACCGCCAGGGCAGCAACATCGAGCGGCGTTGCCGCACCCGCCAGGCAACCAACCCCGCCGGGCAGCGTCACCACGCGGCCGAACAGGGTCATACCGTCCAGCAGGGGCAAAAGCTCCGCATCCGCCAGGCGCAACACCTCACCCGTGACAACATCCCGGACGCCGATCCCGGCACCGTCAGCGCCTTGCTCCAGACGCAGCAAGCGGTATCGCGCACGGCAAAGTGCCGCCACCGCCTCCCTCTCCGCCGCCGGCGCACTGGCGCGGCTTCTGGCAAGACGGTCAAATGCGGTAGTTCCGCTTGCCGAAGGCTGCGAGAGCAACAAATCGGACGAAAGCAGCACGGCATCCGCCATCATGGCGAGCATCCGCTCCTCGGACATATCCTGCACATCCCGCTCGCGCTGGGGCAACCATTTGCGGACGATGCCATCGCCACGCTCGCGCGCCACAAATTTCGCCGCCGCCTCAATCAGGCCGTCAATCAGGTGACAAACCCCCTCGGAGGACGATGTGGCGGTAGCGACACGCGGCATTGGCAACTCCCCTGTTGACCGCTTTTGTATAGCAAGCAGACCGCGAGTCGCACATGAGCCGCCCGGGACCAAAGGCCAACCTGACGCTTGGCCAGGTTGGCCTGGCTTGGAGCGATACCGTGGAAACACGTGACCGGTTGGTACTGGATATTTTGTAAACTTCGTGCTACACAAATATGCTCAATAGTCGCGCAAAGACATCAAAATGCCAATGCCACACCACCCCCCCGCCGCTGTACGCCGCACCCTGCGTAAGCTGGGATTGGATATCCGTGACGCCCGCCGCCGCCGCCGACTGCCCATGGCTGTCGTCGCCGAGCGCGCTTTCACGTCCCGTTCCACCCTGCAACGGGTCGAAGCTGGTGATGCCAATGTCGGTATCGGCATCTATGCCGCCGTCCTGCAGGCGCTCGGCCTGCTCGACGACCTCGGAAATATCGCCGACATTGGCCGCGATAGTGTCGGGCAAGCACTCTCCAGTGCCGAGTTGCCCAGGCGGGTTCGCATTAAGCGTGCCCCGGAGCCAGCAGATCATGCCTGATGTAGAAGTTCATATCGACCTCCAAGGACGCTTACACCAAGTTGGATTGGTCCGAAGCAACACGGTACGAGGCACTGAGACCGTAGTTTTTGAATATACCCCCGAATGGCTCGCCAATCCTGACCGCTTCTCGATCGAACCGGCACTTGCTCTGACCCGCGGCACATTCGCCCCTCTGGCCGGCCAAGCGATCTTCGGATCAATCGGTGACTCCGCGCCCGACACCTGGGGCCGGCGTCTCATGCAACGCGCTGAGCGCCGTCAGGCCAATCGCGAGGGTCGGGCCATCCGCACCCTCTTCGAGAGTAACTATCTTCTTGGGGTGGCGGATGAGACGCGCCTCGGCGCTCTCCGGTTCCGCTGGATGGGTAACCCTGTGTTTCAGGCACCAACCAAAGCAGGCGTGCCCGCACTGATCGAACTCGGCCGCCTCCTCCAAATCACCGAACGAATTCTACGCGATGAAGAAACCGAGGAAGATCTCCAACTCATCTTCGCCCCCGGCTCTTCCCTCGGGGGCGCGCGGCCAAAGGCATCAGTCATCGATCAGCATGGACACCTCTCAATCGCGAAGTTTCCTAAGGAGACCGATGACTACAGTATGGAGACCTGGGAGGAGATCGCGCTGCGCCTTGCCGCACGCTCCGGCATTACGACCCCTCGCCATGAGCTTCTTCAGGTCGCCGGGAAAGCCGTGCTGCTATCGCGGCGCTTCGATCGCGCGGGGGCTGTCCGAATCCCCTTTCTCTCCGCCATGGCGATGACCGGATCGAAGGACGGCGACAATGGCAGTTATCCAGAAATCGTTGACGCGCTCACCCAACATGGGGCGCAAGCAAAAATCGACGCGCATGCTCTCTACCGGCGCGTCACCTTCAACGTGCTGATCTCGAATGTCGATGATCACTTGCGCAACCACGGGTTCCTGTGGCTCGGCAAAGCGGGCTGGTCGCTCTCACCTGCCTACGATCTCAACCCGGTCCCGACTGACCTCAAGGCTCGCGTCCTGACGACGAGCATCGACCTCAACGAGGGTACTTGCTCGATCGATCTTCTTGAAGAGGCGGCGGAATATTTTGGCCTTGGATTGGCGGCAGCGCGTTCGATCATCAAGGAAGTCGCGACGGTAACGGCAACTTGGCGGGAGACCGCGCGGAAGGCTGGTGCCAAGTCTTCCGAAATCACCCGTATGGCCAGCGCTTTCGAGCATGACGATCTCAAACGTGCGCTCGCGCTATGACACATCCAGGAAATATACACAGCTTTTATTGGTCAGCCCCTTCAGTCTCAAATCAAAACCACAACTTTAGTGCCCGGCTCATGATGGTTCGGTCCTACCCCATCGTGAGACCGGGACGCGCCAACCACGATAAATCGCCATAACACGCAGGAACACGCAAATGGCGACGCCAGCCCATCCGACCACAACGAGCGGCAGGTGGACCGCATTCCCGGCGACCACGATCAGGGCACCCGCCAGGGCCGCCACCGCATAGAGATCGGAGCGAAGAACGCTCGGTACCTGCGCTGTCAGCACGTCGCGCATCATCCCGCCACCGATGCCGCTGATCATGCCGAGGATGGCCGCCATCGGCCAATTTATGCCGTAATCGAGGGCCTTCTGGGTTCCCGTTACAGCGAATATTCCAAGTCCGATCGCATCGAACAGCAATACGGGTTGTTGCATCCGGTCGAACAGCCTGAAGAAGCGGAAAACGAAAAGCCCACCCAGCATAGCCAGAGCAAGGCTGTGCCAGCTTGTAATCGATTCCGGCGGTATGGCGCCGATCAGCATGTCGCGGGTAATGCCGCCGGTTACCGCCGTGACGAAGGCGAGCACCAGGACCCCGAACAGGTCCATGGACCGTTGCACGCCCTGGGCCGCGCCGCTCATCGCGAATACCAGGGTTCCGATCAGGTTGAGCACGCTGACCAGCAGGACGTTCGGTTGGACGTGGATCAAGGGATAGGTTGTCCCGGAGCCAGCCAGGCACTTGCGGCGGCGAGCATCGTCTCCACGCCGGTGCATAAGGTCGGATCGATCACCGGTGCGAAATTCGGGGCGTGATTGGCCGGCAATTCATCGACCTTCCCGGCTGCCTCAGCCTTTCGATAGGTTTCGGGATCTATGCCGCCGACCACCCAGAACACGGACGGAACGTCCCAGGCGGTGCCGAACAGCCCAAAATCCTCGCTTGCGGTGGCGGAACCAACCTCATTCACGCGTTCGCCGCCGAACCGCCGTTCCAGCGCCGCCACAACCTTCCGAGTTGCCGCCGCGTCATTGCGGGTTAGCGGGAGTTCGCTCAGCACCGAGAACGCGGGCGGCTTCGGCGCGCCGGACGCCTCAGCTTCCGCTTCCAGGATGCGCTTGATCGCGCCCAGGACGCGGGTGCGCACCTCGTCCTTAAAGGTGCGGACGTTCAGCCGCAGCAAAGCGCGGTCGGGGATGATGTTCTCGTTTGTGCCTGCCTGCATGGTGCCGACCGTGACCACGGCAGAGTCGGTCATCGCCACCTCGCGCGAGACCACGGTTTGCAGGCGCATGACCGCTGAGGCCGCCATCACCACCGGATCGATGCTCTTCTGTGGCATCGAACCATGCGCGCCACGGCCGAACAGCGTAACCTCCCAGCTGTCGCCGGCCGAGAGCATGGCGCCGATGTGCCAGCCGATCTGTCCGGCCGAGAGCGGCATCACGTGTTGGCCGAGGCAGACATCCGGCTTCGGAAAGCGCTTCACCATGCCGCCTTCGATCATCGCCCGTGCGCCCTGGCCGGTCTCCTCGCCCGGCTGGAACACCGCCATCACCGTTCCGCGCCAGACACCGCGGTTCTCCGACAGGATCCGCGTCGCCCCCATCAGCCAGACGATATGCATGTCGTGGCCACAGGCGTGCGCGATCGAGGTCGCTTGACCGAACCGGTCGGTGCCGGTGCGGTCGCTGGCATAGGCCAGGCCAGTGCTCTCCTTGATCGGCAGCGCGTCCATGTCGGCGCGCAACAGCACGGTCGGCCCATCGCCGTTGTGCAGCAGACCAACCACGCCCGTCCCGCCGACGCCTTCGGTCACGTTATAGCCGTAATGGCGCAGCCATGCGGCTGCTATCCCAGAGGTGCGCTTCTCCTGCATCGAGAGTTCGGGATTGGCGTGCAGGTCGCGATACACACCTTCCAGTTCCTTCAGCAAGGCAGGCGACGGGCCGGGCAGAGCGCGAAGAGCATGGTGCCGGGGCATGATGGCGTTCTCCTATATCCAGTTGTCCATCGGGGTTTCGAAGGTCGCCACTCCGTCGCATCGGAGGCCAGACTTCGACTTTCCGGCCCATGCTAGCAGTTCGCTGGCGATCCGAAGGGCAGCCTCACTGGGCAGCGCATCTGGATGTTCGATCATGGCCAGGAGCTGTAGAATGCGGGTATGGTCAGTGCCGGACTGGGAGGAGCCTGCGGCACAATACTGGCACATAGGCATACTCCCAGCCACATTATCCGCGCTGCCTCACCGAGTGCGGCTGCTTCGATCGTAAGCCCATTTTTTTGGATCGAAATCTGGCCTGTGTCAATGCGGTCGTGGGTCAGTTTGAAAATAGAGATTGACGGTGAGGACTCCCGTCCTTATGCGCCGCCAATATGCTTTCTTTGCGTAGTGATCGTTACTTGCCACTTTTGGAAATAAAACCCTATTTCCGGGCCAATGTCGGCAGTCTATCCCTTCATGTTCGCCCTGATCCAGTCTGCATACGACTGCATGACACCCGTCAGGAATTTCCGTGTTCCGTCGTTGATGAGCGTGCCGCCAGCATCGAACAGCTTGTCGGCGCCGCCGAGATACACTTCCGGCTGCGCCATCGCCGGCACATTAAGAAATACCAACGACTGGCGCAGATGATGATTGGAGCCGAATCCGCCGATTGCACCAGGTGAGGCGCTAATGACCGCGCCTGGCTTGCCGCTCCAGGCGCTCTTGCCATAGGGGCGTGAGCCGACATCGAGGGCGTTCTTCAGCGCCCCCGGCACTGAGCGGTTATATTCAGGCGTCACGAAAAGAACGGCGTCGGCCGCCTTGATGCGGTCGCGGAAAGCCGTCCATTCCGCCGGCGGGTTTGCGTCAAAATCCTCGTTGTAGAGCGGCAGCTGCCAGATCTCGACAATGCCGAGCTTCAGCCCCTCGGGCGCGACTTCGGCGAGGGCGTGCGCCACCTTGCGATTGATCGAGTCCTTGCGGAGGCTGCCGACGAGTACGGCGATTTTATAGGTCTTGTCCATGGTGTTTCCTTTCTGTGGATGGTGACGCTGCGAGACCGTTTTTAAGGAAAGCGGGCCGGCATCAGTGATGCTCGGGGTTCTCTTTCCCCATCGAGTTGAACAAGGCCGTCGCCGACAGGGCGTTGAAGGGCAAAGGCACGTTGTGCTTGATGCCCTCGAGGAAGGCGGACTTGAGGTCCTTCAGCAGCACGGCGAGGGCCGTTTCCGCCGTCCAGTTTTCAACGTCGGCCCAGTTCCGCACAACCCAACTGTCGCCGGTGCTGACCTTCAGGAGATTGAGGATTTCCTGCTCTGGTAGTTTGTAGTGCGCGCCGAGCCTCAAGCCTTCTGCCACGGCGTTCATGGTGATGCCGAGGATCATGTTGTTGACGAGCTTGGCGACCTGGCTGTTGCCGGGATTGGCGCCGTAGTAAAACGTGTTGGAGCCAATGGCGTCGAAATAGGGCTTAAAGGATTTCACGATATCCTCGGCGCCGGCGGTCATGATTGACAGGGTGCCGGCCTGCGCGCCGGAGGCGCCGCCGCTCACCGCGGCGCTGACGAGCTTCAAGTCGCTTTCCGCTTCGACCTTCTTGCCGAGATCACGCATCAGGTCAGGGTCGAGGGTGCTCATGACGATGATGGTCTTGCCCTTGACGTGCGCGGACAGGAGCCCGTTCTCGCCGAAGATGAGGTCCACGTTCTGGGGGTAATCACGCACCATCGAGATGATGGCCTCGTCGGCGGTGGCGGCGACTTCCCTTGGCGTCTGTACCATCGTGATGCCGGCGGCGGCCGCATTCTCGTAAGCGCCCTTGAAGGCGTCATAGCCGATGACCTCGAAGCCCGCCTTCTTCAGGTTCGCCGCCATTGGGAACCCCATGGTTCCCAACCCCACGAAACCGATTTTCTTCGCCATGACGCTCTCTCCTTCTGTGTTTGTTGGCCGATACTGTCTGGTTATCCCTTGACCCAGTTGCCGTCCGCCTGCGCGTCAACCGGCACGTCGAAGGTGCGGATGTAGATCGACAGCAGCCGGTAATAGCCGATGACGATCATCGCGTCGGACAGCTCCTCGATGGAGAAGTGCTCGAGCGCGTGCTTGAACACGACGGCGGGGGCTCAATCAACCGGGGCCAGCTCATCCTTCTCATCACGGGAATAGCTTATAACCCTGTCCGATTTTCCAGGACCAGCTCACAAATAGCCGGTTCTGGCAATGCTCGGCCTCGGTCGGGGCCAAGCAATGGCGGACCACCACCAAACAAGAAAACGTCAATCTGGCTACCAAGGTGGCGCAGGATTGGTATCTGGGGCTGTGTGGCAAGCAGGCCGCCGGCATGCTGGTAACGGAAAAGACCGTCCAGGACGCGGCGGAGAAATTTACCCGCGAATATGAGGTCATCACCGAGGGTGAGCGCTCCCCTAAGTGGGTGCAAGGCCATCAGATCCGGCTGCGGCTGCATCTGTTGCCGTTCTTTAGCAAAATGGGATTGTCCGAGGTGACACCCGGAACTGTGCAGGATTACCGGGTGCACCGGATCGAGACCGCGACAAAGGCCAAAGCCAAACCGCCGGCGCGCAGCACGCTGCATGATGAGGTGGTGACGCTGCGGCTGGTGCTGAAGGCCGCGATCCGCCATGGCTGGCTAACTTATCTGCCCGATTTGTCGCCGCCCTACAAAACGCAGGGCAAAATCGTGCACCGGCCGTGGTTCAGCCCGGAGGAATATAAGCAGCTTTATACGGCCTCGCGGGACTGGGCGCGCAATCCGCCGCAGCTGCAGTACCGCTGGAATGCCGAGCAGATGCACGACTATATTTTGTTCATGGGCAATACCGGGCTGCGGCCCGATGAGGCCGGTAATCTCCAGCACCGGGATGTGTCGATCGTGACCGACCATGCCACTGGGCAGACAATTCTGGAGATTGAAGTTCGCGGTAAGCGCGGTGTGGGGTTCTGCAAAAGCACGCCGGGTGCGGTGCGGCCGTATGAGCGGCTGCTGAACCGGCCCAAGCCGACGCGCGGTAAGCAAAAACGCAGCCGGAGCTTGAAGAATCCGAACGCACCACTGCCGGTAGAGTTGCCGGAGCCGACCGACAAGGTGTTCCCGCAAGGCGGGCAATTAAAATTGTTCAACCGGATATTGGCCAAAGCCAAGCTGAAGGCGGATCGGGATGGCAAACCGCGCACGGCCTATAGTTTGCGGCATACCTATATCTGCCTGCGGTTGATGGAGGGCGCGGATATCTATCAGATCGCCAAGAATTGCCGGACCTCGGTCGAGATGATCGAGAAACATTATGCAGCACACATCAAGAACACGCTGGATGCTGCCGCCATCAACGTGATGCGCCCGAAAGCCGCGAAGGCGGCGGAGAAGATTGCGAAAACACTGGGTAATGGCGGCAGAGCGGCAAACGCCGGGTGCAGGGCCAATCAAACGGAGAAAGCCAAGCGCAAGCAGACGGTGCGGGAGGCTGGAGCAGACGGCACCGGCATTAACATGACGCCCGGGGCGTTGACGGCGGAAACCAACGGTTAAATGGGCGGTCTACGCCACACATATTTTGGGGAGGCCAAAGGGCCTGATATATGCTCAAACATGTTGAGAATTGTACATGATCGGGACTCAGAGCCGCGCGCGCCGCAGGCGCAAAGCGTTGGTGACGACTGATACCGAACTGAACGACATTGCCAGAGCGGATACGACCGGGGTGAGCAAAATCCCAAACCACGGATAGAGCAGGCCAGCCGCGACCGGGACGCCAACAGCGTTATAGATGAAGGCGAAGAACAGGTTCTGGCGGATATTGCGCATCACGGCGCGGCTGAGGCGCCGGGCCCGGACGATACCATCCAGATCTCCCTTTACCAGTGTCACGCCAGCACTTTGCATCGCCACCTCCGTGCCTGTGCCCATGGCGATGCCGATATCGGCTTCCGCCAGAGCGGGGGCGTCGTTCACGCCATCGCCGGCCATCGCCACCACACGGCCCTCGCCGCGCAGCCTGCGGATCACCGCGTGTTTCTGCTCTGGGAGCACATCCGCCTCGATCTCGGTAATACCGAGCTGCCGCGCCACCGCTTCGGCGGTGCGGCGATTATCGCCAGTGAGCATGACGATGCGCACCCCATCCGCCCGTAATGCATTGAGCGCCGCCCCGGCTGATGCCTTCACCGGATCGGCAACGGCGATGAGGCCGGCGGCTTTGCCATCCACCGCGACGAAGAGCACCGTGGCGCCCGTCGCGCGGAGCGTCTCGGCGGCGGCGGTGAGTTCATCCAGCGTAATGTTTTGCGCCTGCATCAGCCGGGCATTGCCCGCCAGCACATGCCGGTCATCGGCCATGCCGCTCACGCCCTGGCCGGTGACCGATGTGAAAGCGCTGATCCTGGCGAGGGGTAATTGCCGCCGGATTGCTTCCTGCACGATAGCGGTGGCGAGGGGGTGCTCGCTCGATTGTTCCAGGCTGGCCGCCAGCCGCACGATGTCCGCCGCCTGATAGCCGGTGGCAGGGGTGATGGTGGTGACACGCGGTTTGCCTTCGGTCAGGGTGCCGGTTTTGTCGATGACCAGAGTGTCGGCTTTTTCCATCCGCTCAAGCGCCTCGGCGGATTTGATCAGTACGCCCGCCCGCGCGCCCTTGCCGACGCCGACCTGGATGGACATTGGCGTGGCAAGGCCGAGCGCGCAGGGGCAAGCGATGATGAGTACGGATACAGCCGCCAGCAGCCCATAGCTGAGTGCCGGTGCTGGACCCAGGATCGTCCACAGGACGAAGGCGAGAAGTGCGATGGCGATGACCGCCGGCACGAAATACCCGGCGGCAAGGTCGGCCAGGCGCTGGATGGGCGCGCGCGAGCGCTGGGCCTCGGCGACCATGGCAACGATCCGTGCCAGCATTGTCTCCGCCCCGATCTTCTCGGCGCGCATCACCAGCGCGCCGGTGCCATTCACCGTGCCGCCGGTCACCGCATCGCCCGGCATTTTGGTCACGGGCATGGACTCGCCCGTGACCATCGATTCATCGACTTGGCTCTTGCCCTCGAGAACGACCCCGTCAACGGGCACGGCGTCGCCGGGACGGATACGCAGGTGGTCCCCGGCGATGACGAGATCGAGCGGGATTTCGACATCAGGGCCATCGGTTTGGACGCGGCGGGTGGTTTTTGGCGCCAGATTCAGCAGGGCGCGGATCGCCCCGCCGGTTTGCGCGCGGGCACGCAGTTCCAGAACCTGGCCAAGCAGCACCAGAACGGTGATTACCGCCGCTGCCTCGAAATATGTGTCCACGCCGCCATTGGCGTTGCGGAACCCCGCCGGAAACAACTCTGGCGCCAGCGTGGCCACAAGGCTGTAGCCATAGGCCGTGCCGGTACCCAACGCGATCAGCGTGAACATGTTGAGGCTGCGGCGGCGCAGGGATTGCCAGCCGCGCACGAAGAATACCGACCCGGACCAGAGAACGGCGGGTGTTGCCAGCAGGAGCTGAAGCCAGACCGATACAGGCGGTGGAACCAGACGGCCGAGGGCGGGACCGATACCAGGCACGAAACCGCCCATGGCCAGTAGAACAATGGGTGCTGTGAGCGCGGTGGCGACCCAGAAGCGATTTTGCATGCCGTGCAGCTCGGTGTTTTCCGGGGCTTCCGCAGAGGGGGTGAGCGGCTCCAGCGCCATGCCGCAGATCGGACAGGCGCCGGGGTGGTCTTGCCTGATCTGCGGATGCATCGGGCAGGTGAAGATTGTGCCGGGCGCGGCAGCCGCGCTGGGTGGCGCCGCTGCCAGGTAGCGGGCCGGGGCGGCTAAAAATTTCTCCCGGCAGCCATTGGAGCAGAAATGGAAAACCTGCCCGCCATGGGTGGCCTGGTGCGGTGATGTGGCGGGATCAACCGTCATGCCGCAGACCGGGTCACGAATCTGCCCCGGATGAGCGCTGTGATGGTGTGCGTGGTGAGCAGATTCGTCCATGATGGCCACCTGTATGGATTTTGATGGGGCTTGGTTTGCGGGGCAGGCGGGTGCCGCTTGCAGGCCGGAGATGAAAGGTTTATATACCCGCATAGGGTATAGTATCAAGTGGTAACCATCGATGCATGACGCGACACGGCAGAAAGTAACCCAGAGGCTGCGGCGGATTGAGGGCCAGGTGGGTGGTTTGCTGCGCATGGTCGATGAAAATCGTTATTGCATCGATCTGCTCACGCAAATCGCCGCCGTGCGGGCCGCCTTGCACAAGGCCGAGGAGGAAATTTTGCGCGATCATCTGAGCCATTGCGTGGCGGACGCTTTTGCCGCCGGTGATGTGAATGAGCAGCGCCACAAGGTGGATGAGCTGGTCCGGACCTTGGCGAGGATGACCCGGTAATGGCGTGCGGGCAGCGGCGGCATAGGCGTGGCGGGCTGGGGCTGATGCCCCGGATTGCCAAGCTTTTATGTGTCATGGCCTTTCTGTTTACTTGGGCGCCCGGCACGGTCCTGCCCGCCCATGCGGCCATGCCCATGGCGCGTGGTGTGGTGGTGGGCATGGGCGTTTCTCACCCTTGCCAGCCCGACCCCATGGCGTTCATGCCCCAGGCCGCGCCTTTATCGCCCATGGCGGCGGATGGGTGCTGCCAAGGGCTTTTTGCTTGTTCCCCTTGCGCGGAGGCTGTGCCTGGTTTTTTGCCGCCCGTGGCCATGCTTTTGCCCTCCTCTGTGCGGGCGGGCAGGAGTTTTGGTCCAACGGCTGAGGATAAATTGCCGGGCCAGATCATTCCGCCCGCCGCGCCGCCGCCGCGCCCTTTGGCGTGACCTGAGCTTGCGCGGGGCCGCGCGCCCCGATTCCGATTTTTCCATGAATTCCGGCTGACGCCAGGAAAGGTACAGATTATGAACAAGGTTTTTTCACGCCGGCAGGTGATGCTGGCGGGTGCGGCTACGGCCGCGTTTTCCACCCTGCCAGCCGGGCGCGCCAGCGCCGCCCCGGCCCGGGTGCTCACCATTGGCAGACGCAGCATCGAGGTTAACGGCAAGGCGGCTTCCGTATTTGCCATAGAGGGCGCGGATGGCGGGCCGGGCGCGGTGCTGGCGCCGGGCGAGCGCTTTGCCACCTCGCTCGTGAACCAATGCGGTGAGCCCACGATCATCCATTGGCACGGCCAGACGCCGCCCGTGCGGCAGGATGGGGTGACCGAGACCGGCTATGAAACGTTGATCGCCAATGGCGCCGCCCAGGGCTATGATTTCGCGCCGCGCCCCGGCACGCATTGGATGCATTCGCACCAAGGCTTGCAGGAGCAGCAATTGATGGCGGCGCCGCTGATCGTGCGCACGGCGGCGGAGATGCGGGAGGACCGGCAGGACATTGTCGTGCTGCTGCATGATTTTACCTTCAGAAACCCGGCGGACATTTTGGCCGGGCTGACCGGCGGTGGCGGCGCGGGCGGCGGGATGATGGGCAATATGGGCGGCAATTCCGACCTCAACGATGTCGATTTCGATGCCTATCTGGCGAATGGCCGCACGCTCGCCGACCCTGAAGTCTTCCGGGTCGAGGCGGGCGGGCGCATCCGCCTGCGGCTGATCAATGGCGCGGCGGCAACCGCGTTCTGGATCGATACCGGGGCGCTGCCGGGGCGGATTATCGCCGTTGATGGCGATGCGGTGCAGCCTCTTGCCGTTGGCCCGTTTCCCCTGGCGGCAGCCCAGCGCGCGGATATCGTGCTGGATCTGCCGGCGGGAGAGGGCGCTTATCCCATCCTCGCCCGGCGCGAGGGGGATGTGGCGCAAACCGGCATCATCCTGGCAACACCCCAGGCACGCATCGCCCGGCTGGAGACAGTGGCGGCCATGGCGGCCGGGCCATGCGGGGTAGAGCTGGAAGTGCTGCTGCGCGGCGCACAGCCTTTGTTGAAGCGTCCGTTCAGCCGCGTGACCCAGGTGCACCTGACCGGCGGCATGATGGGCTATGATTGGGGCATTGACGGCCGGCAATGGCAGAACCATCAGCCCATAGTGGTGAAACAGGGCGAGCGTGTTGGCCTGGACATCATCAATGACGGCATGATGGCGCATCCGATGCATCTGCACGGGCATCATTTCCAGGTACTCGCGGTAAATGGCACCGCCTTGCCAGGGGCAATGCGCGATACCGTGCTGGTGCCGCCCATGGGCAGCGTGCGCATCGCCTTCGATGCCGATAACCCGGGGCGCTGGCTGTTCCACTGCCACAATCTTTATCACATGGCCGCGGGGATGATGACAGAGCTGCGCTACGTGTAAAGGAAGCCGCCGCGCCTTGCGCAGGATCAAGGCGCGGCGGCTTCCTTAGGTGTAACCAAGTGAACGGAATTTTGGACCAGGAAGGGACAAATATCATGAGCAGGATCATGCGTACGATCAGTGTTGCGGCGTTGCCGGTTATGTTTGGCGCGCAGGCATTATGGGCACAATCCGCAGCCGGTACGGCGGCGGTGAATGGCGGCGGCGCAGGCGGCCCGGCGCCAGTATGGAGTGGTTACGGGCCTGGCTCCTGGATGATGGGTGGCTGGGGCGGACCGGGAATGAGCTGGTCCCGGTTGATCGGACAGTTTGGCGGCTTTCTTAAGCTATTCCCTGGTTGCATTTACGCCGCCAGTTTGTTGTTCAGCCTTGCCGGGGCTAGCCCCGGCAAGGCTGAAATTTCGATTTCATAATACGCCTCGTCGGGGGTGCGGCCGTCAAGGGCCGTGTGCGGCCGGGCGGTGTTGTAGAAGCCGATCCAGCGCGTCAACCCGGCGCGCAGTGCCGATCC
>JAKBAV010000059.1 GCA_021826225.1 Pseudomonadota bacterium
CGCCGCGCCCGTCGGTTTTCGCGCGGTACAGAGCGAGATCGGCGTTTTTCAGCAATATCGCGGGGGTGTTGCCGTCGCCCGGAGCCATGGTGACGCCGGCGCTCACGCCGATCTGCACGAGCTGGCCGTCAAAATGGAACGGCCGGGCGATGCGCTCGATGATGCGCTTGGCGACTTGCAGGGCCTCATCAATCTCCTCGGTGACGATGATGACCGCGAATTCATCGCCGCCGAGCCGCGCCGCGAGGTCAAATTCACGCACGCAGCCGCGAATGCGCTCGGCGACCGCGACCAGCACCGCATCGCCCGTGGCATGGCCCAGCGTGTCGTTGACGGTTTTGAAGTTATCGAGGTCGAGACAGAGCAATGCGATGCCGGTGGCCTCGCAATCATCGCAGGCCTGATGCAACGTCTCGGAGAACAGCACGCGGTTGGCGAGCCTGGTCAGGCTGTCATGCCGCGCCAGAAAGGCGATCTGCTCCTGCTGGCGGCGCTGGCCGGTAATATCCGAGCCGACACCGTGATAGCCGGCGAAGCGGCCGTGCTTGTCGAGGATCGGCTTGCCGGTGAGCGACCAGAAGCGCTCCTCGCCGGCGACCAGGACCGGTATGACGACGTCGCGGAAGGGCGAGCGCTCGGCTATGGCGCGGTGCAGCCGCTCCAGGGCCGAGCCAGGCCTGGCGCTCTCCATCGTTTCGCCGAGCAGGGCGGCGGGGAACACGCCCGAAAAACTCTCCACCGGGCGGCGCGCTACCTGGGCCAGGCGCAGGCTCACCGGCAGCAATTCCAGCTCCGCGTTGGTCTCCCACAGCCAGTCGGACGCGCTTTCCTCGAAATCGCGCAGCAGCAGCTTGATGACCGCGGCATTCTCCTCGAGCCGGATGGCCCCGATGGCACGCTCGTTAAGACGGTTGTTGACATAAAGAATGCAAAAGCCGGTGAGACCCATAAACGCGGTGAGATTGACCATTACCACCGGTTCCAGAACATCAGCTGTAAATCCGGCTATGAGGATGCCGATCGAGATCGGCGCCCAAAACGACAGGGCGCAGGCCAGAGGCGAGACCATGACCGGCGTCGCCAGGCAGCCAACGAATACACCGTATAGCAGGCAGAGCTGATCCAGGTTGCGGTTGCGCATCAGCACGAACAGCAGAACTGACCAGATTAACCCGAGCACCACGAGCAGCCGGCACATATCGCCGATATAGCGCTCGGCATCGTGCCCACCCGGTTGATTGGCGCGCAGCCATTGCCGCGCCCGCATGATCAGCGCGAAATAATCGACATAGATTAACGCCATTAGCCCAACACGCAGAATTGCGCCGGACGAATGCAGGAAGTCAAGAAAGATGAGGCCGATGGTGGAAAGGCCGATCAGCGAGATGCCGATCATGATGTAGCTGAAATCCGTCGCCTGATCGAGCGATAGGCGTTCGGCCATATCCGCCGGAATGTTCACGCCGCGCGCCAGACTGCGCAGGTTGTGCACCATGACGCCGACCATATCCGCCAACTGCCGTGACCTGGGGCGGAAACCAGCCGGCGTGTCAGCCCAGCTTGGACGATTTACGGTCAAGTGTGCATCCCCTCATGACCAACTCACCAGATACATCCGATGAACAGAAAAATACCCTAGGAGCAGATCCTGCCCTGAGCAAACAACCCCAAGCCGCCAACCGACTCGGAAAAAAATCCACGCGATGGCACAATGGATGCATTATTCCACAGCACCGCAAAATACAATTTTAGGTACGTTTATCTACGCACCAAACGTCCAAATTGCTACTAAAATCTGCCCCGCTGAGACCCACAACTAAAACCGGATTCATACGTCGCCCAGGACGGTATTGATCCTTTTTCCTGCGCCGAGATTTTCACGAAGGCGAGGTACACCTCCGCCCATGCGCAATGAGCCCGGCAAGAAATTAAATGCCTTTAAACTCCTGTTTTTAGACAAAGCCTTAGGGCGGAATATTAATAGTTTATCTTAATATTGCGCCGCAAAATCGCCTGTATAACAACGATATAATCATTTCTTAATGATAATATTCATGAGATTCTACTCACACCTCTAGGGGGAAATGATTACTAATAACTCTTGTTTGGGTTGTAACAGGAGTAAAATAAATGAGTTCTTCATTAGTTTCTTCACGCAGCGTTGTCGGCACCGTCGTTCGTCCTCAAATCCTCGAAAGCGCGCTCACGGCGCGCCTCGCTCTTGATGAGAGCACCAAGGCCGATGCCTATGCCATCCGCCACGACAGCTACCTCTCTGGCGGGTTCATCGACCCCCACCCGGATGGGCAGTTTTCCGATGCGGATGATTTGAAGCCTAACAATCATTGCGTCGTCATCTATCAGTCCGGCAAACCCGTCGCCTCGGTCAGGCTTTGCCTGCTTGACCTTGCGCCGGGTCTGTTCGGCTGGGATGAGATTCCAGCGTCGCGCATATTTCCTGAGGAGGTGGCAGCCCTGGCGGCCAGCGCGGCGCCGGGGCGCACGGCCCGGCTAATCGAGATCAACCGGCTCGTACGGCATCCAGAGTATGCCAACAACTACCAACTCGTCTTCGTATTATTCCGTTTCGTCTCCTATCTGCTGATGAGCGCCAATGCGGACCTCATGTTGTCCTGCGTGCGCAAGAACCACTCGCCTTTCTATAAGCGCATGCATTTCGAATACGTCGCCGGTCCGCGCCGCTATGCCGGGGTTAAATTCGAAACCAATCTGATGGCCTGCACCATGGGCGGGGTTGATCTGATCCGGGCCGAAATGCCGATCGTCGGCGCCGACCCCCGCACCATCGATAGTTACGCCGCGCTGATGGCCGGCCACACCGTAAATGTCTTCACGGCTGAGTAATCAACCAATTATCGAAAGTACGCAAAATGCATACAATCCTCACCATCGTCACCGGCCTTGATGCCACCGCCTGCTTCGCCGCCTTCGTCTGGGGCGTGAAGGCGCATTTCCGTTCCACGGGCGACATGCCCCTGGGCATGAAACTGACCAGCGGGCTTTCAACCGCGCTGTTTGTCGCCTTTCTGTGGCATATGCATGCCGGGACCTCCAATTTCTGGCTGCTCGCCGTCGTCCTGTTCACCGCCGCGTTCGCGGTGTTCGCCGCCGCCATCGTCGCCAGCCGCAAGACGCCGCCGACATTGGCCTATGATACCGACAGCCCGAGCTTCCTGCTGAACGCCGGACCGTACCGCTATGTCCGCCATCCGTTCTATCTGGCTTACGTGCTGTTCTGGTTCGGTACGGCCATTGCCACCAACGGACTCGCGGGCTGGCTCGCCCCGGCCATCATGACAACTCTCTATCTCCACGCCGCCACCCGCGAGGAACGCAAGTTCGCCAATTCCGAACTTGCCGCCGCCTACGCCGCCTACCGTACCCGCGCCGGCCTGTTCTGGCCGCGCCCGCGCGGCATCATCGCGGGGTGAGGTTTTAAGGTTGGATCGTGCCCGCGGGAGGCAAAGCCTCCTTGCGGCACGGCCGGCCATGTGGCCCGTACCCGAATGAGGGCGTTACCGGCGCAATCCGCGCGCCGCTAAGCCGATGAGCGACATGCCTGATCCCCATCGGCGGGCCGCACGGATTTATGCCTTTGTTATTGCGGTTAACGGATATTCCGAACTCACCGTGCCGCGCTTGCCGGGATGGGTGGCGGCGCATAGTCTGGCGGCATCAATCTGCCCGGGGCAAAAATGACAAATGGGTGCGGCGGCAAAGTCGCGGTGATAACAGGCGGCGGGCGCGGTCTCGGCCGTGCGTTCGGCGCGGCCTTGGCGGCCCATGGGATGAGAGTGGCCCTTATCGACCGCGATGACGCGGCGGTACGCGCGGCGGCGGCCGGGATTGGGCAGCTCGCTACCGGATATGCTGGGGATGTTACCGATGAGGCGCAGATCGGCGCCATTATGGCAGCTGTGGCAAAGGCGTCAGGTGGCATTGATATCCTCATCAACAATGCCGGGCTGCACAGCCATGAATACAGCCAGCCCCTCGCGGAAATGGGACTGCAGAAGATCCGCCGGCTGTTCGATGTGAACGTGCTGGGCACTGTCGCCGTAACACTGGCGGCCCAGCCCTTCATGGCCGGCCGCAAGGGCGCCAGCATCGTCAACATCGCCTCGGCGGCGGCATTTTCGGGCGGCGGCTACGGTACCTCTAAACTGGCGGTTATCGGCCTTACCATGACCTTCGCGCGGGAGCTGGCTTCGGCGGGAATCAGGGTGAATGCCATCGCGCCGGGGATTATTCTCACCGACACAATTCGCAGCGAGCTGCCCCCCGAAACGGTGAACCGCGTAAAAGCCATGCAATACCTGCCGGATGACGGGACGGAGCAGGATATCATCGATGCCATGCTCTACCTCACCTCACCGCAGGCCCGGTTTGTCACCGGCGAGACATTGCGCGTCACAGGTGGGTTAGCCGCCGGGATCTGAGGGAAAAATATAAAGCAGCACCAAGGAGGAGCAGACATGGACGACAAGCTTGCGGAACTGATGAAGACGGTTCAGACGCTCAAGGACCGGCAGGATATTCTCGACTGCATCCAGCGCGAATGCCGCGCCCGCGACCGGCAGGACGAGGCGCAGATCACCGCCTGCTGGTGGGAGGATGGCGTGGACGAGCACGGGCCGGTGATTACCCGCGCGGCGGAATACGCGGCCAAGGCCAATATGGGCCATAAGATGAATTTCCACATGACCAGCCACAACATCACCAACCATATATGCGAGCTGGACGGCGATACCGCCTATTGCGAATCCTACGTCATCGGCGGGCTGTTCTGGCTGGATGACAAGACCACCACCATTGCGTTCGGGCGCTATCTCGACCAGATGGAGCGGCGCCACGGCGAATGGCGGATGCTGACGCGCAAATGCACGATCGAGATGACCGGGGATACCGATCCGCGCTGGGTCTACTCCAATAATGTTAAAGGGTTTCTCAAAGCCCGCTGGGACGGCAAGGATCCCTCCTATGAGCGGCCCTACCGTGCCTCCACCGCCGGGCTGCGCTGGTAAGGCCAAATATCCCGGCCGCACACCCTTGGCCCGGCCGGGACGAAGTGGCTAAATAGCGCCCATGAATGACGCAAGCGGGGCATCGCCGGCCATGGCGCAATGGTTCGCCATCAAGGCGCGGCATGAGGATGCACTGCTGTTTTTCCGCATGGGGGATTTCTACGAGCTGTTCTTTGCCGACGCTCAAGCTGCGAGCGCGGCGCTGGATATCGCGCTCACGGCGCGCGGCAGCCATCAGGGGCAGCCCGTGCCGATGTGCGGCGTGCCGGTGGCGCAGGCCGAGATGTATCTGGCGCGGCTGATCCGGCGCGGGTTCCGGGTCGCCATCGTCGAGCAGATGGAAGACCCCGCAGCGGCCAGGGCGCGCGGCGCGAAAGGCCCGCTGGCGCGCGACGTGGTGCGGCTGGTAACGCCAGGCACGCTGACCGAGGAGGCGCTGCTCGAAGCCGGGCGGGCGAATTTTCTTGTCGCGGTGGCGGCGGGCGACGCGGCGGTGGGGGTCGCCTGGGCGGATATTTCAACCGGGCTGTTCGAGACCGAGGCCTGCGATGCGGCCGGGCTGGGGGCGATACTGGGGCGGCTGGACCCGGCGGAAATCCTCGCACCCGATGGCGTGGAGCTGGGCCCGTTCACCGCCCGGCGGGTAACCACCGGGCGGCTCGCCATGGCGGTACCGGCGGGACCGGAGGCGGCGCGGCGGGAGCTGGCACAGAAATTCGGCGCGGCGAGCCTGGAGGCGTTCGGCGATTTTACCGGGCCGGAGGCGATGGCGGCGGCCCAGGTGCTCGCCTACATAACGGCGACGCAGATGGGCGCGATGCCGCGCCTGGCCCACCCCACCAGCGCCGGCGTGGCGGGCCGGCTGGCCATGGATGCCGCAACCCGGGCCAGCCTGGAGCTGCTGGCCGCGCGCGGCGGCACCGAGACGGGCAGCCTGCTGGGCGCGGTGAAACGCACGGTGAGCCCGGCCGGCGGGCGCAAGCTGGCGGCATGGATCGCGGCACCCTTATGCCAGCTGGAGCCGTTGCTGGCGCGCCAGGCGGCCTGGCTGGCGGTGCGGGATTCCGGCCAAGCGGAGCCATTGCGGGCAGGCTTGCGCGGCACGCCGGATATGGCGCGGGCGCTGGGGCGGATCGCGCTCGGGCGGGCGAGCCCGCGCGATCTGGCGGCGGTCCGCGCCGCGCTGGAGGTGGCGGCAGCGCTGCGCGGCCTGCTGCCGGGCGGCACCGCCTTGCTCGATGAGACGCACGCGGCGCTCGACCCTGCCCCGGAGCTGCGCGCCATGCTGCGCCGCGCGCTGGCGGAACCCGCACCGCTCCGGCTGGAGGATGGCGGGGCGGTCGCCGCCGGGTTCGATCCGGAGCTGGATGCCGAGCGGGCGCTGCGCGATGATACCAGGCGGGTGATCGCGGAATTTCAGAGCGAGCTGGCGCAGCGCTACGGCGTGGCGAGCCTGAAAATCCGCCACCACGCGCAACTGGGCTATGTGCTGGAGGCACCCGCCATAGCCGTCGAAAAATTGCGGGAAAACCCGGAACTGGTGCTGCGCCAGGGCATGGCCAATGGCGCGCGCTTCACGCATCCGGAATTATCGGCGCTTGACCAGCGCATCAGCGAGGCAGCGGCGCGGGCGGCAATGCGGGAAAAACTGGTGTTTTCCTGGCTGGTGAAGCAGGTGATGGCATCCGACCAGGCGCTGGCCGCCTGCGCCGAGGCGCTGGCCCTGGCCGATGTGCTGCAATCGGCGGCAAATCTGGCCCTGGGCGGGCGGTTCTGCTGCCCGGAGCTGAGCGATGAGACGGATTTTTGCGTCCAGGCCGGGCGGCATCCGGTGGTGGAGGCGGCGCTGCCGCCGGGCACCGGCTTCATCCCCAATGAATGCGATCTCTCGGCGGGGCAGCGCCTGATGCTGCTCACCGGGCCAAACATGGCCGGTAAATCGACGTTTTTACGCCAGAACGCGCTGCTGGTGATTCTGGCCCAGGCGGGGCTGCCGGTGCCGGCGGATGCGATGCGGCTCGGCCTCGTGGACCGGCTGTTCTCCCGCGTCGGCGCGGCGGATGATCTCGCCTCCGGACGCTCGACCTTCATGGTCGAGATGATCGAGACGGCCGCGATTCTGCATCAGGCGGGGCCGCGGAGTTTTGTCATCGTCGATGAGATCGGGCGCGGCACCGGCACGCGCGATGGTCTGGCCATCGCCCAGGCGGTGCTGGAGGCGCTGCATAACGGCAATCGTTGCCGCGCCATATTTGCCACACATTTCCATGAATTGTTCCTCCTCACCGAGGCTTTGCCGCGGCTCAAGGCGCATACGATGCGCGTGAAGGAGTTCCGGGGAGAGGTGGTCTTCATGCATGAGGTGGTGGCCGGGGCGGCGCAAAAAAGCTGGGGCGTGCATGTGGCGCGGCTGGCCGGTGTGCCGGAAACCATCGCGAAACGCGCGGAAACGCTGCTAAAAGCGGCGGAGCGCAATGTTTCGGCAATCTCCCCGCTGCCATTATTCGCCGAAACGGCGGCACCGGCGGCGGACGCGCTGCGCGCCCGGCTGGAGACGCTGAACCCCGACGCCATGACCCCGCGCGCGGCATTGGAGGCACTGTACAAATTGCGGGAAGACCTGCGCAGGGAGGAGAAGTGCTAAAATGGCGTTTGACGGCGGCCCGTGGATTAACTGATAAATTGGATTAGTCACAAGTTGGATATGCAAGTTTTGAGACCACAACCTGATATTGCCGCCGCTCTGGCCGAATTGCTGGGCCATGGAGATGCGCTCCCGCGCGATGCCGCCCTGGCCGGCTTCCGCCGCCAGCTCGGCCGGCTGCAGGGCCATGTGCAGCAATGCTTCGAGAAAGACGGGTTGAACGGGCTGGAAGCCGCCAAACTGCATGCGACGATGATGGACGGGCTGATCGGCGCGCTATACGGCTACGCGCTCACTCTGCTGCCCCCCGGCGAGCATGACCGGCTGGCCATGGTGGCGACCGGCGGCTATGGCCGCGCCACGCTGGCGCCCTTCTCCGATATCGACCTGCTCTTCCTGACCGGCGATGCCGCGCCCGCCACCGCTTCGTCTGCGCCCGCTCCTCCCGCCACCACACCCCTCGCAATCGAGCGGGCGGTTGAATTCATTCTGTATTTTCTGTGGGATCTCGGGCTCAAGGTCGGCCATGCGACGCGGTCCATCGCCGATTGCCTGACCGAGGCGCAGGGCGATGTGACCATCCGCACCTCGCTGCTCGATGCCCGCTGCCTGGCCGGCGATGAGGCGCTGTTCCTGGATTTCCGCCAGGCCTTCCGCGCGGATTGCGCCGGGCAGGGGCCGAGCGAGTTCATTCAGGCCAAGCAGGCCGAGCGCGCCGCGCGCCACCGGCGCTTCGGCGAAACGCCGTTCATGGTCGAGCCCAATGTGAAGGAAGGGCGTGGCGGTTTGCGCGATCTGCAGACCCTGTACTGGCTGGCGCGCTACGTGTTCAACACTTTCGCCATGTCCGAGCTGGTGGGGAAAGACGCCCCCGGCGGCGGCATACTCACCGAGACCGAGGCGCGCGCCTGCAAGCGCGCCTGGGAATATCTGTGGACCGTGCGCTTTCATCTGCATTACGTCGCCGGCCGCGCCGAGGAGCGCCTGACCTTCGATTTGCAGCCGGTGGTGGGCGCGCGCATGGGCTATACCCGCCATGGCCGGCAGGATGGCGTCGAGCGCTTCATGCGGCATTATTTCCTCGTGGTGCGCGAGGTCGCGCGCGTGACCGGGGTGCTGGAGCCGGCGCTGGTGCGCGTGGCACTCGGGCCGCCGGCCATTGTGGCGGCGACCGATGTGGCCCTGATGGAAGCCGGCTTCGTGCTGGCCGACGGCAAGATACTTTTTGCCCCGGGACATGATCCGGCGACCGACCCGACCAGTATTTTCCGTATCCTCATCGAAGCGCGGGACCGTAACCTGGAGCTGCACCCGCTGGCCCGGCGCATGCTGATCCGCTCGGCGCGGCTGGGTGCCGATATGCGTGGCGACAAACGCGCCGCCGCTTTGTTCCTCAACCTGCTTTGCGGCCCCAATGAGGCCGGGCATGACCCCGATTGCACATCCGCCACCTGGATGGCGGTGCTGAACGAGAGCGGGATTCTCGGGCGCTATCTGCCGGACTGGCGGCGCATCGTCGGGCAGATGCAGTTCGACACCTACCATGTCTATACGGTCGATGTGCATACGGTGCAGTGCATCCGCAATCTCAACGCCATCGAGCATGGCACGCTGAAGGAGGTGGCGCCGGTGGCCACCGACCTGATCGGGCAGATCCAGTCGCGCCGGGCGCTGTATGTGGCGATGCTGCTGCATGACATCGCCAAGGGGCGCGGCGGCGACCATTCCACGCTGGGCGCGGAACTGGCGCTCACCGTCGGGCCCTCACTCGGGCTTTCGGCCGAAGAGACCGAGATGGTGTCCTGGCTGGTCCTCCACCATCTGATGCTGAGCCAGACCGCCTTCTCACGCGATATCGACGATCCCAAGACCATTCTGGACCTCGCCGATACCATCCAGAGCCCGGAGCGCCTGCGGCTGCTGCTGATCCTGACCGTGGCCGATATCCGCGCCGTTTCCCCCAAGGTGTGGAATGGCTGGAAGGCGACCTTGCTGCGTGAGCTTTATGCCCGCGTCGCCGAAGTGCTGGAAGGCGGGCTTTCCACCACCGAGCGCGATGCGCGGATCACGCGGGTGAAGGAGGTGGTGGCCGAGATGCTGGGCGACTGGACGCCGGCCGAGCGCGAGGATTTTCTCTCGCTGGGCTATCCCTCCTACTGGCTCGGCTTCGACCCCGAAAGCATCGAGCGGCATGGCCGGATGATCCGCGATGCCAAGGCGCGCTCCGCCCCGCTGACCGTGCATACCGAGGTGCTGCCGGCCCGCGCGGTGACCGAGATTGTGGTCTATACCGCCGACCATGCCGGGCTGTTTTCCCGCATTGCCGGCGCACTCGCCATTGCCGGGGCCTCGATCGTCGATGCGCGCATCCATACACTGACCGATGGCATGGCGCTGGATACGTTCTGGATTCAGGATGCCAATGGCGGGCCGTTCGATACGCCGCACCGGCTGGCGCGGCTGGCGGCGCTGGTGGAACAGGCGCTTTCCGGGCGGCTCCGGCTGGCCAGTGAGATCCGCAAGGCGACCCGCACCACCGTGCCGGCGCGGATGCGGGCCATCCATGTGCCGCCGCGCGTGGTGGTGGATAACCGTGCCTCCAACCGGCATACGGTCATCGAGGTGAACGGGCGCGACCGGCCCGGCCTGCTGCATGACGTAACGGCGGCGATTTCCGATGAGGGGCTGCAGATCGCCTCGGCGCATGTCACCACCTACGGCGTGCGCGCGGTGGACGTGTTCTATGTGAAGGACGTGTTCGGCATGAAGGTGGAGAATGACCGCAAGCTCTACCAATTGCGTAAGGCGCTGCTGGCGGCGCTGACGCCGGCGGCCGAGGAGTTGCCGCCCTCCGCCATGGCCATGCAGACGGCCTGAACCGCGCTATTTGGACAAGGTTTGACAGGGAGCGAAATCCCTCCGATGGCTGCACCCATGGTAAAAATATCCTCCGCGCGTATCGGCTTCATGCTGTGCGCCTTTCTGCTCCCCGGGCTGATCGGCACATTTGCGAGTTTTTCCATCCCCGCCCCGCTGGTGGATGAGATGCACCAGCAACAGGCCCTCGATGCCGTGCTGAATGCCCCGAACCCGGCGGCGCAGGCCGCCGCCATTGCCGCGCTCAGCGGCAATGCGGCGCAGGCGGCGATGGCGGCGCAGGCCGGCATGAGCAATGAAGTGCCCGATACCGCGCTGGTCGACCCCGATACCGCGGCCATGGTGCAGCATGGCACCGGCCCCCTGCCCGCCCGTGTAGCGGCAGCGGCGGCGCATATGCGGGTGGAGGAACTGCGCGAGGCCCGCGATGAGGCGTATAAGATCCGCGTCATGGTGATCACCCTGACCGTGCTGGGCGCGCTGTTCGGCATTGCCATCATGGGGCCGGATAAAAAATGAGGTCTGGCAGATGACCATGCATGTGAATTCATATTACGCCGCCACGGCCCACAGGCAGGATGCGCGGCCGGCGCTGCAGGGAAGCGCGAGCGCGGATGTCTGCGTGATCGGCGCCGGGTTCACCGGCATCAACGCCGCAGTTGAGCTGGCCGAGCGCGGGGTTTCGGTCATCGTGCTGGAAGCCGTGCGGGTGGGGTTCGGCGCCTCCGGGCGCAATGGCGGGCAGATCGTGAACGGGTATTCGCGCGAACTGGACGTGATCGCGGCGCGTTACGGGGAGAGCGCCGGGCGGGTGATCGGCGGGCTGGCCTGCGCCGGCGGCGATATCATCCGCGAACGAATACGCCAATATGATATCCAGTGCGATCTGCGCCCGGGCATGCTGATCACGGCATTCTCCGCGCGGCAGATGCGCGGGCTGGAACACCATGTAAAAACCTGGAATGGTTACGGATTCGACGCCTTCGAGCTGCTGGATAAAGCCGGGCTGGCGCCACATGTAACAACATCGCGTTACGTGGGTGGCCTGCTTGATAAACGCGGCGGGCATATTCACCCGCTGAACCTGGTGCAAGGCGAGGCCGCGGCGTTCGAGGCGCTGGGCGGACGGATCTTCGAGGGCTCGCCGGTGATCTCGGTGGATATGGAAAACGCCGTGGTGCGGACGGCTTTGGGCGAAGTGCGGGCGAAAACCGTGCTGGTCTGCGGCAATGCGTATCTGCAGGGCGTGCTGCCGGCATTGGAGGGACGGGTGATGCCGGTTTCCACCCAGGTGATGGCGACGGAGCCGCTGGGCGATGAGGCGCAACGGCTGCTGCCATCTGACGTGTGTGTGGAAGATGCCAATTACGTGCTGGATTATTTCCGGCGCACGGCGGATGGGCGCATTTTATATGGCGGCGGCATCGTGTATGGCGGGCATGACCCGGCAAGCATCAAGGCAAAAATTCTGCCGCATATGCTGAAGACGTTTCCGGCATTGCGGGATGCGAAAATCGATTATGCCTGGAGCGGGAATTTCGCGCTCACGCTGACGCGGTTTCCGCAGATCGGCAAGCTGGCACCGCGCGTATATTTCAGCCATGGCGATAGCGGCCATGGGGTGACGACGACGCATCTACTGGCACGGCTGCTGGCGGAGGCCGTGACCGGGAATAATACGCGGTTCGACGTGTTTGCCGGGCTGCCGTATTTCCCCTTTCCCGGCGGCAAATTATTACGCGTGCCGCTGACGGTGGCGGGGAGTTTCTGGTACCGGGCGCGGGATGCGCTGGGGGTGTGAGGCGCCTGACGACATTAGATACTCGTCACCACGTTATCGAATGTTTGCACCAAAGGCCGGGGCGGTGCTGGACATGGCGGCTGGCGGGCACGGCTTTCCCCTAGCGGCCAAATGGGCTAACCCGCGCGGATGGTAAAAGTTCGCTTCGCGCCCAGCCCCACGGGGTACTTACATGTCGGCAACGCTCGTGCGGCCTTGGTGAATTTTCTGTTCGCCCGGCACGAGGGCGGTAAGTTTCTGCTCCGCCTCGATGACACCGATACCGAGCGCGGACGGCCGGAGTTCGAGCAGGGGATTTACGATGATCTGCGCTGGCTTGGGATTGTGTGGGATGAGACGGCGAAGCAATCGGCGCGGCTGGCGCGCTATGCCGAAATCGCCGAGAGGCTGAAGGCGGCTGGCCGGCTTTACCCGTGCTTTGAGGGCGAGGATGAGCTGGCCTCGAAGCGGGCGGCGCTGGTCAAGCGCAAGCTGCCGCCGGTGTATGACCGTGGGGCGCTGAAGATGACGCCGGAGCAGCGGGCGCAGGCCGAGGCCAACGGCAAATTGCCGTATTGGCGCTTCAAGCTCTCCGATGGCGCGGTGGCGTGGAATGATCTGGTGCTGGGCTCGCGCAATATACGGCTCAATACCGTATCCGACCCGGTGCTGATCCGCGCCGATGGCAGCCCGCTCTATACCTTCTGCTCCGTGGTGGATGATGCGGATATGGGCATCACGCATATCATCCGCGGCGAGGACCATGTGTCCAATACCGCCGTGCAGATCGATCTGTGGCAGGCGATCACCAAGGCGCCGGTGCCCCGGTTCGCGCATCTGCCGCTGATCTCGGGCGGGGATGGCGAGAAACTGTCCAAGCGCATCGGCTCGATCTCGTTGAAATCGCTGCGGAAGGACGGTATCGAGCCGGCGGCGATCGTGGCTTATATGGCGCGTCTGGGGACCAGCAAGGACCCTGCCCCGCTGGCCATGGCGGCGCTGGTCGAGGCCTTCTCGCTGGCGGATTTCTCGCGCTCGACGCCGCGTTTCGATGCCCGGCACCTGACCGGGCTGAACCGGAAGTTTTTGCAGCAGCTTGATTTCGCGGCGGTGCGGGACAGGCTTCCCGAAGGTGCCACGGCGCCCTTCTGGGAGGCGATCCGGGGCAATATCGACATGCTGGCCGAGGCCAGGCGGTGGTGGGAGGTGGTGGCCGGGGTGTTCGCGCCCGTTGAGCTGCCGGGCAATTCCACGGTGCTGCGGGCGGCGCTGGATACGCTGCCGCCGGCGCCGTGGGACGAGGCGACGTGGAAGCCCTGGACCGGCGCGATTGCCGAGGCGACCGGAGCCAAGGGGCGCGAGCTGTTCCAGCCGCTCCGCCTGGCGCTGACCGGCGAGGAGCATGGGCCGGAGATGGCGCGGCTGCTGCCGCTGATCGGGCCGGAGCGCGTGGCGCGGCGTTTGAGCGCTTGCGTTGCCGCGCGCGGCACGCCCGGCTAAGAGAGGCGAGGTTAAGAGTTTACGAGGATCACGCGTGCCTGATATTTTTGACGAGGTTGCCGAGGATCTGCGGCACGACCAGGCGGTGAAGCTGGCCAGGCGCTATGGTGCCTGGCTGCTCGGCGCGGCCGTGGCTGTGCTGGTGGGCGTGGGCGCGCAGCAGGCCTGGCAGGGTTATCAAACCGGGCAGAGCCATAAGGCGGCGGCGCGCTATCTGGCGCTGACCCAGGCCGTGGATGTGCCGGGCGCGCAGCTGCCGCCGGCGCAGGCGGCCCAGACGGCCCAGGCGCTGAACAGCTTCGCGGCAACCGCGCCGGAGGGCTACCGGACGCTGGCCAATCTGCGCGCGGCCGGGCTTTATGCCAATGCGGGGAATACGCCGCAGGCCGAGGCGCTGTGGACCGGCGTGGCGCAGGATGATGCGGCCGACCCGCTGTTGCGGGACCTCGCCACCCTGCTCTGGGCGCAGCATGCCCTGGGCACCGCGCCGGATGCGGATGTGCTGGCGCGGCTCCAGCCTTTGACGCTGGATGCCAACCCCTACCATGCGCTGGCGCGTGAAACGCAGGCGCTGACCTATCTTCACGCGGGCAATACGGCCCAGGCGGAAGCGTTGTTCACGCAGCTCGCCACCGACCCCACCGCCCCCGATGAAGTGCGCAACCGCGCCCAGGCGCTTCTCGCCAGCTTGAACGCCAGCTCGAACGGATGACCTATACCATGATGCGACGCCGTACCGCTTTATCGGGCCTCAGCCTTGCCCTGCTGGCCTCCTGCGCCGTGCCGAAAAAGCCCATTATCGGCAAGCAGATCCCCGTGGTCGCGGAGGATACCGGCATGGATGTGGCGGCGGATGCGCCAGCCGTGACGCTGCCGGCCGCCGCACCGCTGGCGGCCTGGCCGCAAAGCCTGGCCAATCCGGCGCATGCGCCGGGGAACATCGCCGCATCGCTGGATTTCAAGCGCCTCTGGCGCAGCGATGTGGGTGAGCCCGGGGGCTTCCGGACGATATTGCTGGCGAGCCCGCTGGTCGCCAATGGCCAGATTTTCACCATGGATGCGAATGCCGTGGTGCGGGCGCATTCAGCGCAGGACGGGCATGTGCTGTGGCATAGCGTGACGCGCCCCAAGCATAATACCGCGCAGAACATGGGCGGCGGCATCGCCTATGATGGCGGCCGGATCTATGCCAGCACCGGCTATGGCGAGGTCCTGGCGATGGATGCGGGCAACGGGCATATTCTCTGGCGCCAGCC
>JAKBAV010000060.1:0-13155 GCA_021826225.1 Pseudomonadota bacterium
GACATGCTGGAGATTTTCGTGGCGGCGCATGAGGCACATGGCCATGCGGTGCTGATCGCCCGGCTGGATAATCTGGGCAAGGGCGCCTCCGGGGCAGCGGTGCAGAATTTGCAGCTCATGCTGGGGCTGAACGATGAATGAGCCGCGCCAACCGGGCGGGCGGCGCTTCGCCCTGGGCGACCTGCGCCCCACCGTCGACCCCACCGCCTGGATTGCCCCGACCGCCGTGCTGATAGGCGATGTGCGGATCGGGCCGGGGGCGAATATATGGTTCAATTGCGTGCTGCGGGGGGATACCAACCCGGTCATCATCGGGGCGCGGAGCAATATCCAGGATGGCACGGTGATGCATGTCGACCATGGCGAGAACCCGGCGATCGTGGGTGATGACGTGACGGTGGGCCATGCCGCGATTCTGCATGCCTGCCGCATCGGCAATCATGCGTTCATCGGCATGGGGACGACGGTGCTGGATGGCGCCGTGGTCGAGGAAGGTGGCATGCTGGCGGCGCGCGGTTTTCTCGGCCCGGGCAAGCGCATCGGCGCGCATGAGATGTGGATGGGCAGCCCGGCCCGGTTTGTGCGGCACATGGATGCGGCGGAGCAAGCGCGCTGGGCCGATACGGTGCCGCATTACCTGGGCCTGACCGCGCTCTACCAGAACACGTTGACGGAAATCGATTAATTTTTCTGGCAATTTTCCGCGCGATGCCTACATTCGCGGCATGAATGATTCCGCCTGCGATGCCGCCGCCATGAATGCCGCCCTGGTGAACGCCGCCTTCGCGCTGGGCGCGCAGAAGGGCTGGCGCCATGTATCCGTGCCGGCCGCGGCGCGGCATGCCGGGCTGGATCTGGTTCAGGCACGCATGGCGTTTCCTTCCACCGGCGCGATTTTGCGGGCATTCGGCCGCATGGCCGATGCGGCGGCACTGACCGGGAGCCTGAACGACGGCAGCGTGCGCGATAATCTGTTCGACAGCCTGCTCCGCCGGTTCGACTTTCTGCAGGCGCACCGGGCCGGGGTGATCGCGTTGCTCAAATTCCTGCCCGCCTGCCCGCCGCTGGCCTTGCTGCTGCTGGAGCTGAACCTCTCCTCCATGGGCTGGCTGCTCGAAGGCGCCGGCGTGGATGCCACGGGCCTGCGCGGTGCTGCGCGCAAGCGCGGGCTGCTGCTGGTCTGGGCCTATGGCATGCGGGCCTGGCTGCGCGATGAGAGCGCCGACCTCTCCGCCACCATGGCCGCGGTGGACACCGCCCTGGCCCGCGCCGAGAGTTTTGCCCTACGTTATGCGCCCGCCGCTCCGGCACCCGCGCCATCGCCCGCACCCGATGAGCCGGAAGCACCTTCCCCGGAGACCGTGCCTCCTGTAGAATAATCGCGACCGGATTGTCCGGCTACGATAAAAACCGGCTACGATAAAAAAAGGAGTCTGCCATGGCGACCTCACCAGCGAAACCTCCTCTCCTTACCGAGTTCGATCCGGCGAAATTCCTCGCCGAACTGAAAATCCCCGCAATGCCGGATGTCGAAGCCGTGCTGGACACGCATAAGCGCAACCTTTCGGCGTTGACCGAGGCCAACCGGGTGGCGCTGGAAGGCGCCCAGGCGGTGGCGCGGCGGCATATGGAAATCATGCAGTCCACCATGACCGAGCTGAGCGAGACGCTGAAGGATCTGAGCACCTCCACCACCCCGGCGAGCCGCGCCGCCAAGCATGCCGAGCTGCTGAAGCAGGCTTTTGAAACCTCGGTGGCCAATTCGCGCGAGCTGGGCGATTTGATCCATAAATCCAATACCGAGGCGCTGAACAAGCTCAACGCCCGCTTCTCCGAGGCGATGAGCGAGATGAAGACGCTGTTCGGCAAGAAAACCGCCTAACGCCACGCCCTGATCCCGGTGGCGCCGCGATGCGCCGCCGGACAGGCTTTTACGCGGTGCGTTTCGGCCCATATACTGGCGCATGTCCTCCGTGCTCCGCGCCATGCCTGTCTCCTTCATCCCCGAAAAACCCGAGCCCCGGGCGTTGGCCAGGCCGCTGCGCGTGGTTTCCGATTACGAGCCGGCGGGCGACCAGCCGGCCGCCATAAAAACCCTGCTGGCGGGCATAGCGGCGGATGAGCGCGACCAGGTGCTGCTCGGCGTGACCGGCTCGGGCAAGACCTTCACCATGGCCAAGGTCATCGAGGCGATTCAGCGCCCCACTTTGGTGCTGGCGCCGAACAAAACCCTGGCGGCGCAGCTCTATGCCGAGATGAAGAGTTTTTTTCCCGATAACGCGGTGGAGTATTTTGTTTCGTATTACGACTATTACCAGCCGGAAGCCTATGTGCCGCGCTCGGATACGTATATCGAGAAAGACTCCGCCATCAACGAGACCATCGACCGCATGCGCCATGCCGCGACGCAGGCGCTGCTGGAACGCGGCGATGTCATCATCGTCGCCTCGGTTTCATGCATCTATGGTATCGGCTCGGTCGAGACCTATTCCAAGATGGTGGTGCGGCTTGAAACCGGCGGGCGGATCGAGCGCGACCAGCTTGCCAAGGCGCTGGTGGATCTACAGTATCGACGTAACGATATGGCGTTCGCGCGCGGCAGTTTCCGGCTGCGCGGCGAAATTGTCGATATTTTTCCCAGCCAGTATGAGGACCGCGCCTGGCGGGTGACGTTGTTTGGCGATGAGATCGAGAAGATCTCGGAATTCGACCCATTGACCGGCGAACAGACAGGCGTGCTTGGCAATATTTCGATTTATGCCAACAGCCATTACGTCACGCCCCGGCCGACGCTGACGCAGGCGATCAGCCTGATCAAGACCGAGCTGAAGGCGCGGCTGAATGAGCTGACCACGGGGGGAAGGCTGCTTGAAGCGGAACGATTGCTCCAGCGCACGACCTTCGATATCGAAATGATGGAGACGACCGGCGCGTGCAAGGGGATTGAAAATTATTCCCGCTATCTCTCAGGCCGCAATGCCGGCGATCCGCCGCCGACTCTGTTTGAATATCTGCCGGCCAACGCCTTGCTGGTGGTGGATGAAAGCCATGTGACGGTGCCGCAGATCGGCGGCATGTATAAAGGCGATTTCTCGCGCAAATCCATTCTCGCCGATTACGGCTTCCGGCTGCCGAGCTGCATCGATAACCGGCCGCTGAAATTCGAGGAATGGGAGAGCTTCCGGCCGCAGAGCGTGTTCGTGTCGGCGACTCCTGGCCCGTGGGAAATGGAGCGCACCGGCGGTGTGTTCGCCGAACAGGTGATCCGGCCGACCGGGCTCGTGGACCCGGTAACCGAAATCCGCCCCGTGGAGCACCAGGTGGACGACCTGCTGGGCGAATGCCGCAAGGTGGCCGCACTTGGCGGGCGCATACTCGTTACCACGCTGACCAAGCGCATGGCCGAGGATTTGACCGAGTATTTGGGCGAGCAGGGGCTGAAGGTGCGGTATCTGCATTCGGATGTGGATACGCTGGAGCGGATCGAGATCATCCGCGACCTGCGGCTTGGCGCCTATGATGTACTGGTGGGGATTAATTTGCTCCGCGAGGGGCTGGATATTCCCGAATGCATGCTGGTGGCCATTCTGGACGCGGATAAGGAGGGGTTCCTGCGCTCTGTTACCTCGCTGGTGCAGACCATCGGGCGGGCGGCACGCAATGTCGATGGCCGGGTGATATTATACGCCGACACGATGACGCGCAGCCTGAAACAGGCGCTGGACGAGACCGCGCGCCGCCGCGCCAAGCAGACCGCCTGGAACGAGGCCAATGGTATTACGCCGCAATCGGTACGCAAGCATATCGGCGAGGTGATCCATTCGGTGTTCGAGCAGGATTACGTCACGGTCTCGCCGGTGAAGGGCTCGGCGGCGGATGAGTTCGTGGGTAAGGATCTCGGCGCGGTTATGGCCACGCTGGAGACGCGGATGAAAAATGCCGCGGCCAATCTGGAATTCGAGGAGGCGGCGCGGCTGCGCGATGAGATCAAGCGGCTGGAGGCGCTGGCGCTGGGCCTGCCGCCACCCGCACCACCCCGCAGCTTCAAACAGCCGAAAGGCCCGGTGCCGCTCGGGCCGGGCGGCGGCGGGTATGATCCGGCGCAGGTGAAAAAAGGGCGGGGACGGGGCAAAAAATAACGCACGCATGGGGTGCGGCCAGCGATGGATGATGAGCTGATCGCGCCAGCTTGACAACAGCGTTTGACGCCGCTCCCACCCCTGGCAATATACAGCCATGAAGCATGCCCTTGCCCTCCTCGCTTTTCTGCACCCCCTGCCCGCCGCTGCCGTTACCGCCAGCGCGGCCCTGACCGGCCAGCACGCCTATTATACCTTCAGCCTCACCAAGCTGCGGACCCATGACATTACCGGCGCCACGGGGGCCATGAGCTTCGATGTGGTCGATGGCTGTACCGGCTGGGCCACGACGCAGCATATGACCATGATCATCCGTGGCGTCGATGGCTCGCTCAACAAATCCGTGAGCGACTACATCACCTGGGAGTCCAAGGACGGCAAGACCCTCACCTTCACCTCGCGCGAGAGCGATAATGACGGCCCGGAGCAGATCGACGATGCCGGGAGCGCCACGCATAACCCGGATGGCAGCGGCCTGGTAACCTATACCACACCCGCCCATACCGCATACCGGCTGCCCGCCGGGACACTCTTCCCCATGCAGCATACCGAGGCCTTGCTGGCGGCCGGGGATGACGGAAAAAACTTCATCGCCCCGCTGCTGTTCGATGGTACGGACAGCACCGGCGCCCAGGCCACTTTCGTGGCCGTGCTGAAACACCATGCGGCGGAAAAAACCGCCTGGCCGGCGCTGGACAAAATCCCCAGCACCGATGTCGACATCGGCTTCTACGCGCGCAAAAGCGATGATGAAAACCCCGATTTCCGCTCCTCGATGCGCTATTTCGAGGATGGTGTCGCGGACAAGCTGGTCATGGATTTTGGCGACTTCGTGATGACGGGCAAGCTCGTCCGCCTCACCATCCCGCCATCGCCCTGCGCGCATTAGGCCGGCGGGCTACCTGAGGCGCAGTTTGGCGCGGCCATGGTCGTTGCCGCCATCCACCAGGCGGTTGAGCAGTTTGAGGAATTGTTCGCGGTCCTTGGGCGGGAGCGGCTCCAATATACGCTCCTGGGCGCGCTGCACGGGGTCCTGCATGCGCGTGAGGATGGCTTTGCCCCGTGGCGTGAGGCTCAGCAGTTTCTGCCGCCGGTCAGCCTTGCTGATGGTGCGGCGCACGAAGCCGGCGGCTTCCAGCCGGGCGACGACGCTGGCGAGGGTGGCGCGGTCGACGCCGATTTCCTCGGCGATGGCCGATTGGTCGAGCCCCGGCTGGGCGGCGATGACCGAGAGCACGCCGTATTGCGGCGGCGTGACTTCAAGCCCCGCCGCTTCCTCGGCGAAGAGGGCGGTGTGAATCTGGTGGAGCCGGCGGATCAGAAATCCTGGCTGGCGCTCCGCATCCCGACTGACCTGCCCTATCCCGGACTCCGTATCCATGCTGCCCGCCCCCGTTATTTAAAAAAAAATCATCCCCTAAAGAATGTTCTGGTAACATGATCAAAATCAAAAAAACAACAGTCCACAACCTCAAATTAACGTATAGCAACTTCTCGCGGCATTTCCGTCACTAAAAGTTACGTGAATCCTTGGTTGCGGGGCGGAAATGAGCGATTTCAGCATGACAGCTATGATTTTCAAAGGCTTGAGGCGGGACCGGGGACGCCATGGGCCGGCGCGAGTCGCGGTTAAACCGAAAAATACTTGGCGTGGCTGTTGAGAACGACAATCGCGCTGGTGGACTGTTCCGGATGTAACTGGAACTCATCGGAGAGCGATATGCCGATGCGCTCGGCACCGAGCAGACGCAGCAATTGCGCCTGGTCTTCGAGTTTCGGGCAGGCCGGGTAGCCAAAGGAATAGCGTGACCCACGGTAAAACTGCGACAGGAGCTTATCCATGTCGCGGTCATCCTCGGCGGCGAAGCCGAGTTCGGCGCGGATGCGCTTATGCGTGTATTCAGCGAGGGCCTCGGCCATTTCCACGGATATGCCGTGAAGATACAGGTAATCCTGGTAGCGGTTGGCCTCGAACCAGAGGCGGGCGACCTCCGAGGCGCGCTGACCCATCGTGACCGCCTGCAGGCCGATGACACCACGGCCGTCATCCACATCCGGGAAGAAATCGGCGATGCACTCGCCGTCCTGCCGGGGTTGGCGCGGCAAAACGAAACGGGTGAGTTCCGTTATGCCGTCTTCGGCGAAGATGATCAGATCATTGCCCTGGCCGGCGGCTTTCCAATAGCCATAGGCGGCCTGCGGCTTGAGGATCTGGTCCGCTTCGCAGATGTCGAGCATGCGCTTCATCACGGGGCGCAATTCCTGACGCGCCCAGATGAGAAACTCTTCAAGCGTCTTGCCCTGCTTTCTGAAGCCCCATTGGAACTGGAACAGCGAGCGCTCGTTGATGAAGGGCACCACGGCTTTCGGCGCCGCCTCGATGATCCGGCTGCCCCAGAAGGGCGGGGTGATGGCGGCTTCGCCGCTGTTCAGGCGGCGACGACGCTTTTGCACCTCCACCACATCCACCGGCGCCAGGGATTGCGCGCCCGCCTGGCCGAGCTTGCGCTTCGTGTTCCTGGCCTTGCCCGCGCGTTTGGACTGCAGGACGGCGAGATAGTCGTCGAACCCGTTGCCGGTGACCTTGTCCATCAGGTGCAGCCCGTCAAAGGCATCGCGCGCATAGGCGACCCGGCCGGAGGTGTAGGCGGTCACGCAGTCATCCTCGACATAGTTGCGGGTAAGCGCCGCCCCCCCCAGCATGACCGGGATATCGAGGCCCTGGCGGGACATTTCCTCAAGGTTTTCGCGCATCACGACGGTGGATTTCACCAGCAGGCCAGACATGCCGATGGCATGGGCGCGGTGCTCGCGGGCGGCCACGAGCATGTCGGCCAACGGCACCTTGATACCCAGATTGATGACTTTATAGCCATTATTGGTGAGGATGATATCGACCAGGTTCTTGCCGATATCATGCACATCGCCCTTTACCGTGGCGAGGACGATAATACCCTTCTCCTCGCCCGCGACACGCTCCATCAACGGCTCCAGATGCGCCACCGCGGCCTTCATCGTTTCCGCCGATTGCAGCACGAAAGGCAGCTGCATCTTGCCGGCGCCGAACAGCTCGCCCACCACCTTCATGCCGTCGAGCAGGATATTATTGATTATATCCAATGGCTTGTGGATTTTAAGCGCGTCATCAAGCTCGTCGGCCAGGCCCTTGCGATCGCCATCGACGATGCGGTCTTTCAGGCGGCCCTCGACGGTTTCGGCACGCTTTTTCTTGGTGGTATCGGCCAGTTTACGGTCGGCGAAAATTTCCAGCAGTTTTTGCAGAGGGTCGTAATCCTCCTCGCGGCGATCGAAGATGAGGTCTTCGCAGACCTTCACCTCCTCGGGCGCGATAAGGTGCAGCGGGCGGATTTTGCTGACATGCACGATGGCGCCGGTCATGCCGGCTTTCACCGCATGGTCGAGGAATACCGAGTTCAGCACGGCGCGGGCCGCGGGGTTGAGGCCGAAGGAGATGTTCGACAGGCCGAGGATGATCTGAATATCCGGAAATTTATCCCGGATCATTCTGATCCCTTCCAGCGTCCATTGGCCCAGCTTGCGGTCATCCTCATTGCCGGTGGCAATGGTGAAGGTGAGCGGGTCGATCAGCAGGTCGGATTGCGGCAGGCCGAATTTGTTACATGCAAACTCCACCAGTCTTGTTGCAATTCTGAGCTTGTCTTCCGGCTCCTTGGCCATGCCGACCTCATCGATGGTCAGCGCGATGACGGCGGCGCCGAATTTTTTGGCGAGGATCAGCCGCTCGGTAGCATGGCCCTCGCCGTCTTCAAAATTGATCGAATTGATGATCGGCTTGCCACCATGCAGTTTCAGCGCTGCTTCAATGACCGGGGTTTCGGTTGAATCGATTACCAGCGGTGCGTTTACCGATGAGGTGAAGCGGGTGATGACCTCGTTCATCTCATAGGTCTCGTTGCGGCCGACAAAAGCGGTGCAGATATCCAGCGCGTTGGAGGCCTCGGCCACTTGTTCCCGGCCCATGGCCACACAACCGTCCCAATCGCCGGCTTCCTGCAGCTCACGCCATTTTTTCGAGCCATTGGCGTTGCAACGCTCGCCGATGGAAAAATAGCTTTGCTCCTGGCGCAGCGGGGTGGCGCCGTACAGGCTGGCGACTGAGGGTATCCAATGGAACTTGCGCGCAACCGGCGCGGGGCGTGGGCTGCCCAGTTTTTTCAGCATGGCGTCCAGCGCGGTGATATGCGGAATGGAGGTGCCGCAGCAGCCGCCGATCAGGTTCACGCCATCCTCGACCACGAAACGCTCGACCCAGCCGGCCATTTCTTCGGCCTGGAGCGGGTAATGGGTTTTACCATCCACCAGCTCGGGCAGGCCGGCATTGGGCTGGACGGAGATTTTACCCGGCCAGTTCTGCGAGAGATAGCCTACATGTTCGGCCATTTCCTGCGGGCCGGTGGCGCAGTTCAGCCCGATCAGCGGCACGTCCAGCGCATGGATGACCGTGGCGGCGGCGGCGATATCCGGCCCGACCAGCAGCGTGCCCGTGGTTTCCACCGTGACCTGGACGAAGATGGGGATGGTGCTGCCGGCCAGGGCCCTGGCGCGCTTGGCGCCGTTGACCGCGGCTTTGATCTGCAGCGTGTCCTGGCAGGTTTCGATAAGCAGCGCGTCAACCCCGCCGGCGAGGAGGCCCTGGGCCTGGGCGAACAGCGCGTCTTCCAGCGGGTCGTACGCAATGTTGCCGAGACTCGGCAGCTTGGTGCCGGGGCCGATGGAACCGACCACCCAGCGATGCCTGCCATCGGCGAAGGACTCGGCGGCCTCGCGCGCCAGCTCGCCAGCGATTTTGTTGATCTCGAAGGTTTTATCGTCCAGCTCGAATTCCGCGAGGGTGATCGGCGAGCCGCCGAAGCTGTTGGTCTGCACCATATCCGCGCCGGCGAGAAAATAGCCGCGATGGATCTCGCGCACGAGGTCCGGGCGCGAGAGGTTGAGCACTTCCGTGCAGTTTTCCCTGCCCCAGAAATCCTTATCGGTATCGAGGGTGAGCGCCTGGACGCGTGAGCCCATGCCGCCATCGCAGAGCAGGACATGGGAGGACAAGGCTTCAAGAAGATGGGGGCGTGACATGGCTTGTCAGATACACCCTGTTATCCCCATGTCCAGTTCATGGCGCAAGATGCACGTATACCCGTTTTGTTCGGGCAACCACCGGGACCGGATGATACCGTATTGCTGGAGGAGGGGCTGGAACCGCCCGCCACCGGCCATCTGCTGGGATTTACCACGGCCCTGCCCGGCCATATGCCGGGCTGTTCGTGCTGCGTGGCGCGCAGCCCGGCGGCAACCGCGCTGGCGGCGGCGTTCCGGGCCCGCGCAACCGGAACGGTGCCCTATTTTACCCGGCTGCTGGTGCTGGCCTCGCCCACCGGACAGCTGGATATTGAGGCAGCCCTGGCGGAGGATGCCCTGTGCCGCGCCCGGTTCCGCCGCGCCATGTGACGAAAAATTGTTACAGCAGACATATTTTGCACCCCAAAACGTCGTTTTGCCTATACATTGATTCAGAATCGCGGTAGATTAAACAGTGATGCTCGATAATTTGAGCCTCGAAATCAGCTATTGCGGATACGCCAAAAGTCTGGATTTAGAGCATGCGCGACCTGTTGTTACGATTTTTTCAGGACCGGAGCGGTCGGCATTTCAGCGCGCAAAGCGATCTGGAATGGGAGGAGCGCCGCCTCGACGAGATTTACCGGGCACCAGATGCGCGGGTGGAAAAAGCCGGAATCATGCCGCCGCTCCTCCTGGCCCTGATCATCGCGGTGCTCTGCGTCATCGCCCGTAGCTGAATAAGGTTTTTCCTGTGGGTTTGGGAGCCGTGCCGTTTGGTGCGGCTTTTTTGTTCGCTGAAGCTTGCCGCAGGGAATGATTTTCAATCGTTTTTAACGATTGTTATTTACATAAAAATCAATTTTATTGATGGCTGGGGATGGGCTATAGGCTGTTCATGGGGCACACCATGAGGAGCCTGAAAATGTCACCGAACCTGCTCATATCACGGCCCATTGAAGCACGACCCGGCAGACGCCGCCCCATTGACCTGCCGGGCCTCGGCCGCCAATCTATACCGCGCCAGAGGATTTTGATCGGTTTGACAGATAGTGACAGCCAATAAAATCAATTTCCTTGATAGCGAAAACCCGGTTAAGAGACCCACCGTGAGGTTTCTCAATCGTGAGGTTTTCCAATCGTGAGCTTATCTTCACGAGGTCGCACGCAATACCAGGTCACATTTAAGGAGCAAAATAATGTCGCTGATCAACACCGCCGTTAAGCCGTTCAAGGCGCAGGCCTTCAAGGAGGGCAAGTTCTTCGAGGTCTCCGAGGCGAATCTGAAGGGCAAGTGGTCCGTGGTTTTCTTCTACCCGGCCGACTTCACCTTCGTCTGCCCCACCGAGCTTGAGGACCTGGCGGATAACTACGCCGAATTCCAGAAGCTTGGCGTGGAAATCTTTTCCGTGTCGACCGATACCCATTTCGCCCACAAGGCGTGGCACGACACCTCCGCCGCGGTCGGCAAGATCAAATACGTCATGGTTGGCGACCCGACCCAGGCCGTCTGCCGCAATTTCGATGTGCTGATCGAGGGCGTCGGCCTTGCTGATCGCGGCACCTTCGTGATCGATCCCGCGGGCGTGATCCAGATCGTCGAGATCAATGCCGGTGGTATCGGCCGTGACGCCAAGGAGCTGCTGCGCAAGGTTAAGGCGGCGCAGTATGTTGCCTCGCATCCTGGCGAAGTCTGCCCGGCCAAATGGCAGGAAGGCGAGAAGACCCTCGCCCCGTCACTCGACCTCGTCGGCAAGATTTAACTCAAAACCCGTCCACCGCCGCGTTCCGCGCGGCGGTGGGCCCCCAAGCCTAACCCCTACAACCAAATACCCGCCCCAAACGTGTTGCCCTCGCGGCAGTGCGCGATGAAATACGGGTTATTCCCGGAGATGCAGAAAATGTTGGACGATGGCCTGAAGGCGCAGCTGAACACCTATCTGGCAAATATCACCAGGCCCGTGGAGCTGGTGGCAACACTGGATGATACACCGAAATCTCAGGAACTGCTGGCGTTGCTGAGCGATGTCGCCGCACAGTCCGGCCAGGTGACACTCCGTACCGACGGGCGCGATGCCCGCATCCCCTCTTTCGCCATTCAGCGCATCGGCACGGATGTGTCCGTTACCTTTGCCGGCCTGCCGATGGGACATGAATTCTCCTCGCTGATCCTGGCCCTGCTTCAGGTCGGCGGCCATCCACCGCGCATCTCGGAAGAGCTGGCCACCCAGATCCGCGACCTGCCCGGAGAATACGATTTCGAAACATATTTCTCGCAATCCTGCCAGGTCTGCCCGGAAGTGGTGCAGGCGCTCAATTTGATCAGCGTGGTCAATCCGCGCATCCGCCACACCGCCATAGACGGCGCGCTGTATCAGCACGAGATCGAAGCGCGCAAAGTGCTGGCGGTGCCGAGCGTGTTCCTTAATGGCGAGGTGTTCGGCCAGGGCCGCCTCGGCGTGGAAGAGATCATCGGCAAGCTCGATAGCGGTGCGGCTGACCGTGCGGCGGCGAAGCTGCATGGCAAGGATGTGTTCGATGTGCTGATTGCCGGCGGTGGACCGGCCGGTGCCGCGGCGGCGGTTTATGCGGCGCGCAAGGGCATCCGCACCGGCGTGCTGGCGGAGCGCTTCGGCGGCCAGGTGCTCGATACCATGGGCATCGAAAATTTTCCCTCCGTGCCGCATACGGAAGGCCCGCGCTTCGCGGCCGACCTCGAGGGGCAGGTTCGTGATTACGGCGTGGACATTATGAACCTGCAGCGCGCCTCCAGACTCATCCCGGCCGATGCGCCGGGCGGGCTGATCGGGCTGGAGCTGGAAAATGGCGCGACGCTGAAAACCCGCTCGCTGGTGTTGGCTCCCGGCGCGCGCTGGCGCCATATGGGCGTGCCCGGCGAGGCGGAATACCGCAACAAGGGCGTCGCCTACTGCCCGCATTGCGACGGCCCGCTGTTCAAGGGCAAGCGCGTCGCGGTCATCGGCGGCGGCAATTCCGGCGTCGAGGCGGCGATCGATCTCGCCGGTATCGCCGCCCATGTCACGCTGATCGAGTTCGACCGCGAGCTGCGCGCCGATGCGGTGCTGCAGCGCAAGCTTGAAAGCCTGGCCAACACGACGATCATCAAATTCGCGCTGAGCACGGAAGTGCATGGCGATGGCGAGAAGGTGACCGGCATAAGCTATAAGGATCGCGCGAGCGACGAGACGCACCGCATCGATCTGGAGGGGATTTTCGTTCAAATCGGGCTGGTGCCGAATACGGAATGGTTGAAGGGGGCGCTGAACCTCACACCGCGCGGCGAAATCGTGATCGATGCCCGGGGCGAGACCTCCGTGCCGGGCGTGTTCGCGGCGGGCGATGCCACCACCGTACCGTATAAGCAGATCGTGATCGCCGCCGGGGATGGCGCGAAGGCCGCACTCTCGGCCTTCGACTACCTGATCCGCAACAGCGTTCCGGCCTGATGCAAGGCCGTGCCGCCTGGCTGGTCCGGGCGGCACGCTTTACAAAATATCTGGCTGGCATAGACCGGACCAGCTGAAATATTCGGGCGGGGAGTGACCATGACTGATATCTATCCCGCGGATCGCGCGCGGTTTCGTGAGGCGATGGCCAGACTAGGCGCCGCTGTCAACATCATCACCACGCATGGGCCCGAGGGGGATAACGGCTTCACCGCCTCGGCCGTGTGCAGTGTGACCGATGATCCGGCCACCATTCTGGTGTGCATGAACCGCACCAGCAGCCAGTACGAGATTTTCAAGTCCGCCGGGATTTTCTGCGTCAACATCCTCACGCCTGAGCAGGAGATGCTCTCCCCGGTATTCGCGGGCAAGATGACGATGCAGGAGCGCTTCGCCCACGCCGAATGGATCCGCCTGGCCACCGGCGCGCCGGTGCTGGAACACGCCGCGGCGGC
>JAKBAV010000060.1:13255-14822 GCA_021826225.1 Pseudomonadota bacterium
ATGATTTTCGGATTAGGTTCGTCGAGGCCGCCATAGAGATGGTCGAGGATCGCCTCCTTGCTCAGCACGACGCCCTTGCGGAGTGCCAGGATTTCCGCGATCTGATATTCCTTTTTGGTCAGCGTGACCGGCTTGCCCTTGGCGTAGATTTTCTTGGCGTTCATATTGATTTCAACGGCGCCGATGCGCAGCGCATTCTCCTGGAAGCCGCGGCTGCGACGGATCAGATTCTGCACTTTCATGAAGATTTCCTCGTGCGACAGGGCGTCGACAATCAGGTCGTCAGCCCCGGCCTGGAGCACACGCAGGCGGGCAGCCTCATTCATCGCGCGGGCGACCGCGACGATGGGCGCGCGAACCCGGCCCAGACGCAGCTTGCGGACGATGTCGAGATCGCCCAGCCGCTCCTCGGAAAGGCGCAGCAGGATGACGTCGTAATCGTAGAATTTCACGAGATCGAGCGCCTCTTCCGGATCGTTCGTTTCATCGACTATGGCCAGGCGCGAACGGAGAAACGCCGTTAACAAGTCTTTTTTGTTTGAGATTGTCTCAAAAGATAAGATTTTCATAGCGACCTCCAGAAGATGGTATGAAAGGTACAACCCAAAGGAGAAAACGTCAATAATTTTGTTTAACATTCTCGTTAAGCGTGTTAAATTTTAGAAAATGTTAACTAATTCGGACCGCGCCGAGTCGGCAAAGTGCGGGCGTTGCTGAAAAAACTTTGCCAAAACAAATTGTTATGGGAGCAGCCTCAAATATCCCGCAGCGGCGCCAGACGGTCCAAGGCGCAATTTTAATGAACCGTATTTAACCAAATCTGCATTATTACATCCAACTTAGATTCGAGTCCGGTTCTAAAATTAACGAGGCCGCAAATTTTTATTGGTGAGGCCTCCGGGTGGCGGCTTCACCGCCCGGGTCAGGCCGAATTTCATTCATTTGGCTCTTAACAGGTCCCGTATCTCGGTAAGCAGCGTTTCGGTTGGTGAAGGGAGGGGGGCTGCTGGTGGGGGCGCCGGGGCCTTGTGGATTTTCTCGATCATCCGGACCAGCCAGAAAATGGCGGCGGCGACGATCAGGAAGTTGATGATCGCGTTGATGAACACGCCGTAATTGATGGTCACGTCGCCGGCTTTCTGGGCGGCGGCCAGAGTGCTCGCGGCGGTGCCCTTCAGCACGATGAAATGGTTGGAAAAATCCACACCACCCGTGAGCAGGCCGATGAGCGGGTTAATGATATCCTTCACCAGGCTCCCGACAATGCCGGTGAAGGCCGCGCCTATGACGACGCCGACGGCCAGATCGACGACATTGCCGCGCATGATGAAGGTGTGAAAATCATCCAGCCAGCCAGGTTTTTTGAGCGGCAGACGGGATTTGGGCAGTTCGGACATGGGTGCCTCCTTGTTGTGCTTGCGAAATCTAGAGCCGGGCGGGGATTTCGCCAAGCGGCGCGCACCAGGAGAATGCCCCGAAACATCTTGCCCGGCGCGGGCCGTGTTTGGGAGAAGGGGGGAAGATTTTGGAGGATGCGATGATGCGGCGTGGAATTCTGACCCTGGGA
>JAKBAV010000061.1 GCA_021826225.1 Pseudomonadota bacterium
GGCCGAGGCTCCGCCTGTGGTGGATTTGAAATCCCTGCACGCCAAGATTGGAGAACTGACGCTTGAGAATGATTTTTTGTCCGGTGCGCTCGGCAAAGCCGGGCTGTTGAACGCAAAGCGATGATCGCCGTAACCATGCCCCGGCCTTCAAGGCTAAAGTGGCGCTTGCCGCTCTGAAGGGGGAGAAGATGCTGGCCGAGTTGGCGCAGCTTCATGACGTTCATCCGAACCAGATCACCCGCTGGAAGGCGCGGCTGGCGGCCGCTACGGGAGGCCGATTACCGGCCACCTGCGCCACCAGCGGGGAGACGACCGCACGATGCTAGATAATTCGTAAGAAGGCTGAGCATAGCGCGTTACGCGGCGAGTACGCGAGTATGAAGATCGGGCCGCGTGTTTTGTGCCTTTAGCCCCCAAGTTAATCTGCGCATGACATTCGCCTCTGGCGTAAATTATTTACGAAATTCCATACAGCTGCGATGTATCTCAATGAAACTGGATATTGATACGCTCAGATTGACCCACGGATTCATTGAAAATCGGAAAATGGGTTGAACCGAGGAGGTCATGACCAATCTATGGAAAGCTTCGAGAAATCGAACAGGAGCCGTCAGGAATGACGTCGCCCAGAATTTTATTCACTCGCCGGAGAAGGCAGGACCCATACATGAAGAAGTTTTTAACTGATGCCCCTGCCCGGCAACCTCCAGAAACCATAACCTGCTGGAACAGCGCGGAAAGCCGCACGGTACCATGCACGGCGGCGTAACAAAATTGAAATTCATACCCGTCGATTGCGATGCGCCGCGCATCGCAATCGAAAACATCACGCCGCGGATTGACGAGGGACAATTTCCCGTGCGCCGCGTTCTGGGCGATGTTATCAGGATTGAGGCGGACCTGCTCTCCGATGGACATGACAAGCTCGCGGGCGAGATACTAATTCGGGGACCAAATGAAACAAAATTTCGCAACACTCATCTTGAGATTATAAATAACGACCGATGGTTCGCGGAGCTGTCTCTGACCTGCCTCGGGCGGCATAGGTTCAAGGTGGTGGCGTGGAAAGATGTGTTTGCCAGCCTGCTGGATGATCTAACCAAGAAGCACCTAGCGGGCCAGTCAACGCGGCTTGAAATTGAGGAGGGAGTTTTGCTGATCCGCGAAACTCTGGAGCATTGCCGGCCGCGCCATAAGCCTCTGCTCATCAGGCTGCTTCGCACGCTGGAGACTCCTGATGAGCGCGAACGGCGCGAACTCCTGCTGAGCGACTCCGCCGTGGCTCTGATGCGTGATGCGGATCTGCGCCGGTTTTCATCCAGTTCGCAGATAGTGACCCTGGATGTGGAGCCGGCTAACGCTGGGTTCGCGAGCTGGTATGAGGTGTTCCCCCGCAGCCAGAGCGGGGATGGCGTGCGCCACGGAACGTTCCTGGATGTTATCGGACAGCTTCCGCGAATTGCGGCGATGGGATTTGATGTATTGTATTTTCCCCCCATTCACCCCATCGGTCGGGCGAACCGTAAAGGGCGCAATAATACGCTGACCGCCACGGCTGGCGATCCGGGCAGCCCCTATGCCATTGGCAGCGACGAAGGCGGACATGACGCCATTCATCCGGAACTTGGGACAATGCAGAATTTTCAGGAGTTACGGCAAGCCGCCGCGGGTGTTGGCATTGCTCTCGCGCTTGACTTCGCCATCCAATGCTCACCGGACCATCCCTGGCTGAGGGACCATAAGGACTGGTTCAGCTGGCGGCCGGACGGCTCGCTCCGACACGCCGAAAATCCGCCGAAAAAATATGAAGATATCGTCAATGTCGAGTTCTATGCCGCGGGCGCCAAGCCCGATCTATGGTTGGCGTTGCGCGATGTTGTGCAGTTCTGGGTCGACCAGGGCGTACTTCTGTTTCGGGTGGATAATCCGCATACAAAACCATTTCCGTTCTGGGAATGGCTGATCGGGGATATCCGCTCCCGCCATCCTGATGTGGTTTTTCTCGCCGAAGCCTTCACCCGGCCGAAAATAATGTACCGGCTGGCGAAGATCGGTTTCTCGCAATCATACACTTACTTCACCTGGCGCAACACCAAGGCGGAGCTCGAAGCCTATATGACCGAGTTGACCACGACCGGGGTAAAGGAGTTCTTCCGGCCACATTTATTCGTCAACACACCGGATATAAATCCGTATTTCCTGCAGAATTCCGGACGGGCCGGGCATCTCATCCGCGCAACACTGGGCGCGATGCTCTCGGGCCTGTGGGGCATGTATAATGGCTTCGAGCTGTGTGAAGCCACACCTGTTGCCGGCCGAGAAGAGTATTTCGATTCCGAGAAATATCAGCTCAAAGCCTGGAATTATGAGCGGCCCGGGAATATCGTAGCGGAAATATCCGCGCTTAACCGGATACGCCGCGAAAACCCGGCTCTACACTCGCATCTCGGCATTGAGTTCTTGCCAGCCGATCATGATCAGGTACTTTATTTCCGTCGCCACCATGCCGATGGAAACACCCTTCTCATCGCCATAAGCCTAGATCCATTCAACGAATATGATGCGACCATAGAAATTCCCCTATGGCGTTTCGGAATTGCCGATGACGGCGCAATCGATGCCGAGGATCTGATGCGCGGTGTCAGTTTCACATGGCACGGTAAATTTCAGCCCGTGCATTTCAATCCCGCCGAATTACCCTTCTGCATCTGGCGTCTAACCCCACCAATGCCCGGAACCCAGAATGTCTAACACCACAACCACCGCCATTGCCGAAGATCCGCTCTGGTATAAGGATGCGATCATCTATCAGGTTCATGTAAAATCATTTTTTGATAGCAACAATGATGGTGTCGGCGACTTTCCCGGCCTGATTCAGAAACTCGACTATGTCGCAGAACTCGGAGTGAATACGATCTGGGTTTTGCCGTTCTATCCTTCTCCGCTGCGCGACGATGGTTACGATATTTCCGACTACCGTAATGTCCATCCGGAATATGGCACCATGGCGGATGTCCGGCGCTTCATCCATGAAGCGCATCGCCGCGGTATCCGCGTCATCATAGAGCTTGTCATAAATCATACCTCTGACCAGCATCCCTGGTTTCAGCGCGCACGCGCCGCCAAACCTGGCTCCGCTGCGCGAAATTTTTACGTGTGGTCGGATACGGATAAGAAGTATCCTGGTACGCGCATTATCTTCATCGATACTGAAAAATCGAACTGGACCTGGGATGATACGGCGAAAGCCTTCTATTGGCATCGGTTTTTCTCGCACCAGCCAGATTTGAACTTCGATAATCCGCGCGTGCTCCGCGAAGTGTTGAACATCATGCGGTTCTGGATCGACCTCGGCGTGGACGGGCTGCGGCTTGATGCGGTGCCGTATCTGATCGAGCGGGATGGAACTGATAACGAGAATCTTGACGAAACCCATGCCATATTAAAGGAAATTCGTGCCGCCCTGGACCAGTACAGCGCCGGCAAGATGCTACTGGCCGAGGCAAATCAGTGGCCTGAGGATGCGCAGAAATATTTCGGTCAGGGCGATGAATGCCATATGGCTTTTCATTTTCCGCTAATGCCACGAATTTATATGGCGCTCGCCCAGGAGGACCGTTTTCCCGTTGCCGATATCATGCGCCAGACCCCCGAGATTCCCGAAACCTGTCAGTGGGCGATATTTCTGCGCAACCATGATGAGTTGACACTTGAGATGGTGACCGATTCCGAACGCGATTATCTGTGGAATACCTACGCCGCAGATAAGCGCGCACGGATAAATCTCGGCATTCGCCGGCGGTTGGCACCCTTGATGGAACGCGACCGACGCCGGATAGAACTTATGAATGGCTTGCTGTTATCGATGCCGGGTACACCAGTTATTTATTACGGTGACGAGATAGGCATGGGCGATAACATCCATTTGGGTGACCGTGATGGAGTGCGCACGCCAATGCAGTGGTCCTCCGACCGCAATGGTGGATTCTCCCGTGCAAATCCGGCGGACCTCGTGCTGCCGCCGGTGATGGATGCCCTGTATGGCTTCGCCGCCGTAAATGTGGAAGCCCAGGCGGGCGATCAGCATTCGCTGTTGAATTGGACAAGGCGCATGCTCGCGGTGCGTAAGCGGCATCGCGCTTTTGGCCGGGGCACTCTTCAGTTCCTATATCCCGGGAATCGCAAGATCCTTGCCTATTTGCGCCAGGGCGTGCTGGGAAATAGCGAGACTGAAACGATCCTCTGCGTCTATAACGTCGCGCGCACGGCGCAGGCGGTGGAGCTGGATCTGACGAATTTTGAAGGCCGGGTGCCAGTGGATTTGCTTGGAGGCTCCGCCTTCCCACCGATCGGCCAACTCACCTATCTGCTCACACTGCCGCCTTATGGCTTTTACTGGTTTATCCTGGCAACCCAGGCCGCCTTGCCGCCGTGGCATATCCGGCCCTCTGTGCCGCTGCCGGAGCTGGCGACATTGGTGATCCATGATGGGTTGAGCGATATGCTGTTGCCAGCCGCGCGGAAAATACTGGAGACCGAGGCGTTGCCGGCGTATCTTTCCCGGCGGCGCTGGTTCGCCTCCAAGGATCAGACCATAAAATCCATCCGCCTGGCGCGCGCCGACAAGATTCCGGGGCAGGCTATCGACATCATTCTCACCGAGGTCGAAGTACAGCTCGGCAGCCGCACCGAGCGTTATCAGTTGCCGCTCGGCATTGCCTGGAATGATGGAAACGTTTCGGCCCTGAGCCAGCAACTGGCACTCGCACAGGTCCGCAAGACCAGACGTATGGGTTATCTGACGGATGCTTTCTCACTCGATGCGTTACCTGTCGGCCTCATCCATGCCATGCGCGCATGCGTCGTGCGGCGCGTGGGTGAGGGGGAGGTGCGCTGCTCGGCAACCCGTCATATGGATAGTATAGAGCTTTCTCAAAATCCGGAAATCCGCAGGCTTTCCGCAGAACAATCCAATAGCTCTCTCATCGTTGGAGACAGCGTAGTGATAAAGCTGATCCGCCGGGTTATGCAAGGCATCAATCCAGAAGTGGAGATGATACGGTATCTTACCGAGCGTGGCTATGGCAATACGCCGCCATTGCTGGGCGAGATCACGCGCGTTGATGCCGATGGCAGCAGCCATACCATGGTCCTCGCGCAACGCTTCGTGCGCAACCAGGGCGATGCCTGGCAGTGGACACTGAGTTACCTCACCCGCTATAGCGACGCGCTCGGACTGGGCGGCAAGACAAACGAAGATGAGACGGATGCGCTTGTCAACTATGCCTCCTTTGCCCGCTCCATGGGCGCCAGGCTGGGCGAGTTGCACGCGGTACTGGCACAGCCCAGTTCGGATGATGCATTCAACCCCGTGACCGCCGAGGCCGCCGACACGCAAGGTTGGGCGGCAGCCGCCGCCGCGCAGATGAATCAGGCGTTCGCTACCCTGACAGCCGTTACAGCCTGGCCCGATGCCGCCGCACAGAATGACACATTCTTTGCCCTGAATAACCGCGCGAAAATTCTCGCCCTGCTCCCAAACCTCGCGCGCGCTGGCACGGGAAGCCTGTTGACCCGCATCCATGGCGATTTCCATCTCGGCCAGGTTCTGGTCGCGACCGGGGATGTGCATATCATCGACTTCGAGGGCGAGCCGGGAAAGCCGTTGAGCGCACGCCGCGCCAGATCTTCGCCTCTGCGGGATGTAGCTGGATTGCTGTGCTCTTTCCAATATGCGGCCGCGGCGGCGCGCATGTCCTATGCGGCGGTTCCGGCCCAGGCGAATGCGCCGAAGGAGGCCATCTTCCAGCGTTTTGTTGAGGAAATGTCGGAGCAGTTTCTTGCTGCCTATCGTGCCAGCGAGGCGGCGGCGGAGCGGCGCTGGGTGACGGATGAGGCTATGGCGGGCCACGTTCTCGACTTGTTTCTACTCGAAAAAACCGCCTATGAAATTTGCTATGAGGCCGCCAATCGCCCAAGCTGGCTGAGTATTCCGCTGCATGGTTTCGCTCAGATCATAAGCCGGGTGTTGCGGCTCACACAGGAGCTTGAGAATGCCTGAAACTCATAAACCAGATGAGAATCTGCTTTCGGATTTCGACATTTTGCTTCTTGCGGAAGGGCGGCATCGCAATCTCGGCATGTGCCTCGGGGCGCAGGTGATGACGATCAACGGCATCTCCGGCGTGCGCTTTGCCGTCTGGGCGCCGAATGCACAGCGCGTTTCAGTGGTGGGTGATTTTAATGGCTGGAACGGCACGCAGAATATCATGCGCCCGCGCGGCGCCGGACTCTGGGAGATTTTTATTGCTGGGCTGAAACCAGGTGAAACCTACAAATACGAAATTCTCGGGCCCCACGGGCGGTTACCGCTGAAAGCCGATCCCGTGGCGCGTGAGCTGGAAACTCCTCCCGCCACCAGCTCAATCATCGCGAATCCCGTAATGGCGGAACCGCGCGCCGCCCTGCTCCGGCATACGGCACCGCACAGCCTCAACACGCCTCTGGCAATCTATGAAGTCCATGCCTCATCCTGGATGCGGCATCTGGATGGCCGGTCCTATAACTGGCAGGAGCTGGCGGACCGCTTGATCCCTTACACCAAGGATCTCGGCTTCACGCATATTGAGCTCATGCCCATTATGGGTCACCCGTTTGGCGGCTCATGGGGCTATCAACCGCTCAGCCAGTTCGCGCCGATGCCGGAACTGGGCACGCCGCAGGATTTTGCGGAATTTGTCGATCGCTGCCATGAAGCCGGGCTCGGGGTCATTCTCGATTGGGTACCCGCGCATTTTCCGGGCGATGAGCATGGACTCGCGCAATTCGATGGCACGGCGCTGTACGAGCATGCCGATCATCGGGAAGGGTTTCACCCAGACTGGAACACATATATTTACAATCTCGGACGCTTTGAGGTGCGCGGCTTTCTGATTGCCAGCGCATTATTCTGGCTGCAGCATTTTGGTGTTGATGGTCTGCGCGTCGATGCCGTGGCCTCCATGCTGTACCGTGATTATTCGCGCAAGGAAGGTGAGTGGATTCCGAATCAATATGGCGGGCGGGAAAATCTCGAATCAGTGTCCTTCCTGCAGGAACTTTCCACGGCCATCAATGAATACTGCCCGGGCGCATTGCTGATCGCCGAGGAATCCACGGCCTGGCCGGGTGTGACGCGCAGCGCGGCCGAAGGCGGGTTGGGCTTCACCCATAAATGGAATATGGGCTGGATGCACGATACGTTGAATTACATGGCGGAGAATCCGCTGCATCGCTCGCATTATCATGACCAGATGACGTTCGGCCTGGTCTATGGTTTTTCGGAACGGTTTATTCTGCCGGTCTCGCATGACGAGGTCGTGCACGGCAAGCGCTCCCTGCTGGGCAGGATGCCGGGCGATGAATGGCAACGCTTTGCCAATCTGCGCGCCTATCTCGGCTTCATGTGGACGCATCCGGGCAAGAAACTGCTCTTCATGGGATGCGAGTTCGGTCAGATCGACGAATGGAACCATCAGGCGGAAGTATCCTGGCCGCTGTTACAATGGGAAACACATCGCGGGGTTCAGGGCACGGTGCGGGCATTGAACCATATCTACCGGACGGAACCCGCTTTGTATGAGCGGGATTTCAATCCGGTCGGATTCGCCTGGGTGGTAGGGGACGACCGCTCGCAATCCGTATTTGCGTATTTTCGATTTGGTGATGATGAAACAACGCCCTTGCTCACGGTATGTAATTTCACGCCGGTACCGAGGCAGAACTATGTGATTGGCGTGCCTGGCGGGAGCTGGCAGGAAATTTTCAATTCCGACAATTCTGGTTACGGTGGGAGCGGCGTTGGGAATGCCGGGGTCATTCCATCCGCCGGCCAGCCGGGCCACGGCCAGACACATTCCATTACGCTCACACTACCCCCTCTCTCAACCATTATCCTGCGCCGGAGCTGAATAGCATGCCGCATATGCCGACAAAGCTTCAAACCGGAAAGCCCTACCCCATTGGTGCGCATTGGGACGGGCTGGGCGTGAACTTCGCCGTGTTTTCCGCGCATGCCGAGCGCGTTGAGCTTTGCCTGTTCGATCCCGGTGGTCAGCGCCAGATCGCGCGGCTTGATCTGCCCGATTGCACCGATGAAGTTTTTCATGGCTACCTACCGCAAGCTGCGCCGGGGCTGGTCTATGGCTACCGCGTGCATGGCCCTTACCAGCCGGAGGCAGGTCATCGCTTCAACCCCAATAAATTATTACTTGATCCTTATGCGAAAAAAACCATAGGCCGGCTGCATTGGTCGGATGCCTTGTTCGGCTATCGAGTGGGCTCCTCGCGCGCGGATTTGTCGTTCGACCGGCGTGATTCGGCCATGGCCATGCCCAAGGCGGTGGTGGTGGATGACAGTTATGGCTGGGGCGATGATACTCACCCCGCCCGGCCCTGGTCGGACACGGTAATTTATGAAACCCATATCCGCGGCATGACGATTCTGAATGAAGCCGTGCCGCAACTCGACCGCGGGAGTTTCATAGCACTCGGTGATCCCTATATCATCGACCACCTGGTCAAGCTCGGCATCACCACTGTTGAGCTGTTGCCGGCTCATGCGTTTTTGCAGGATCGTTTCCTGGTTACCAAAAACCTCAGTAATTACTGGGGTTATTCAACCCTTTCGTTCTTCGCACCGGAGTCGGCCTATCTGAAAAGCTCTCGCGGCTCGCTGGATGAAATCAGGCAGACCGTGCAGCGGCTGCATGCCGCGGACATCGAGGTCATTCTGGATGTCGTTTATAATCACACCTGCGAAGGCAGCGAGATGGGCACGACACTGTCCTGGCGCGGTTTCGATAATGCTTCATATTACCGGGGTATTCAGGATCAGCCGCGCCGGCTCGTGAACGACACCGGCACCGGCAATACCCTCAACATAACGCATCCACGCGTGTTGCAGATGGTGCTCGATTCCTTGCGCTACTGGGTCCAGGCCTATCACGTCGATGGCTTTCGCTTCGACCTCGGCAGCACGCTCGGCCGCGAGAGTTACGGCTTCGACCGTGACTCCGGTTTCTTCGATGCCATCCGGCAAGACCCAGTTCTCTCGCGCATGAAATTGATCTCCGAGCCCTGGGATATCGGACCCGGTGGCTACCAGCTCGGCAACCATCCGCCCGGGTTTTCAGAATGGAATGACCGGTTCCGTGATGGCGTGCGGCGCTTCTGGCGGGGAGATTCCGGGCAGCGCCCGGAGCTTGCCGCGCGGCTGATGGGGTCCAGCGATTTTTTCGAAAAGTTCCGGCGCAAGACGCGGGCCAGCATCAACTTCATCGCCGCCCATGATGGCTTCACCCTGAACGACACTGTGAGCTATAATGAACGCCATAACGAAGCCAATGGCGAGGATAATAACGATGGCCATGGCGAGAATCTTTCCAATAACTGGGGTGCCGAAGGCCTGACCGAGGATGCCGGCATCATCGGCATTCGCGAGACCGTGAAACGCTCTCTGCTGGCGACATTGTTTTTCTCGCATGGCACGCCGATGCTTCTGGGCGGCGACGAGATGGGCCGCAGCCAGCAAGGAAATAACAACGCCTATTGTCAGGATAATGAAATTTCATGGTTCAACTGGGCGGAGCTGCAGGACGCATCCGAAACCCCCGCTAAATCCTTGTTCCGTTTCACCGCGCGGCTGGCTGAACTTCGCCGCCAGCACCCCAGCCTGCGTGCAGAAAACTTCATGCATGGCGGCGTGGAGGTTTCCCTCGGGCTTTCCGATACCGCCTGGTTCGATGAGCAGGGAGCAGAGTTGACGGATGATTCATGGGCGAATGCCACGGCGCAGTTGCTGGCCTTGCGCCGCGCCGTGTCCACTGGCCATATCGTGGATGTCACCTATCTCGCCCTCAATGCTTCCCATGACGACCGCGACTATGTTCTCCCCAATCTGGAACTTGAGTGGACGCTCAGCCTCGATACCGCCAATCCCAGCCTCATACCGGAAAAAGTGACCTCGATGGAGATCACAGTCGCCGCACATGGTGCTGTCCTGCTCACGGCGCGGGTGAAATTATGAGGCATGGCGATTTCGGTGCCAGATTATTGGCGCCGGATACGGTTGAATTCCGCTTATGGGCTCCTGATGCGGGCCAGGTTGCCGTGATGTTGAAGAGCGGCGCGCATGAGATGCGCCGCGATGCATCCGGGATATTTTCTGTAACTGCTCACGCCGCCGCAGGCGAGCATTATAAATTCCGTATTAACAACGATACTGCCGTGCCGGATCCTGCCTCACGCCGGCAAAGCCGCGATGTGCATGATGAGAGCGTGATCGTCAACCCCGCCTATGCCTGGCGGCATCCCCACTGGCGGGGCCGCCCGTGGCATGAGAGCATCATATACGAGGTTCATCCTGGCGCTTATGGCGGCTTTGCCGGCATCCTTGCACAACTTCCGCGTCTCGCCGCCATGGGGATAACCGCCATCGAGCTCATGCCGATCGCGGATTTTCCCGGAAAGCATAACTGGGGCTATGATGGCGTGCTGCCCTATGCGCCCGATACGGCCTACGGCACGACCGAGGATCTGAGACAGCTGATCGACGCCGCGCATGGCTGCAAACTGCAGATTTTTCTCGATGTCGTGTATAATCATTTCGGTCCAGATGGTAATTATCTGAACGCCTACGCGAAATCCTTCTTCCGCGACGATATTCAGACGCCCTGGGGCAGCGCCATCGATTTCCGGCGCCCCCAGGTGCGCCGGTTCTTTATCGAGAATGCGCTCTACTGGCTGCATGAATACCGCTTCGACGGCCTCCGCTTCGATGCCGTTCACGCCATAGGAGATGAGGGGTTTCTGCTCGAGATGGCCGCTGAAATTCGTAGCTCGGTTCCACCCGGGCGGCATGTTCATCTCATCCTCGAAAACGAGAACAACGATGCCGCATTGCTGCGCGCGGACCCGGCCGAAGCCAAATTCGACGCGCAATGGACGGATGACTGGCACCATTGCCTGCACGTCCTGCTCACCGGTGAATCCGAGGGCTATTATGGTGACTTCAAAAATGCCGCGGATCAGCTCGCACGTTGCCTGAGCGAGGGCTTCGCCTATCAGGGCGAGGCCTCGGCGTATGCTCAGGGTGCGGCGCGCGGCAGCCCATCCGGGCACCTTCCTGGCACGGCCTTCGTGATCTGCCTGCAGAATCACGACCAGATTGGCAACCGTGCGCTTGGCGAACGGCTGACCGCGCTCGCCGCGCCGCGCGCCTTGCGGGCAGCTGTGGCGCTGCTGCTGCTGACACCGCAAATCCCCATGCTGTTCATGGGTGAGGAATGGGGCGAGACCCGGCCGTTTTTATATTTCACCGACCATGAGCCGGAATTGGGTGCGCTGGTGCGCGAAGGCCGGCGCAAGGAATTCACGCGTTTCGCCGCTTTCGCCAATCCGCAGACGCGCAACCGGATTCCAGACCCCAATGCCCACGAGACCTTCCATATCTCCCGCCCCGTACCGGCTGAGAATGAATGGTCCACGCTCTATGCCGCCTGCCTCGAAGCGCGCCACGCGCATATCACCGCGCGGGTTCCGGACTCTGTCTCGCTCGGCGCCACCGCGCTTGCCGGGGCGGCGGTGCGCGCCGCCTGGCGTATGAATGATGGTGCGATCCTCACCGTCGCCGTCAATCTCGGGGCCGCGCCGGTCGCCTGCGACACTCCGGAGCATGAAGTTTTGTTCTCGACCGACGAAGCGGCAGGCAGGTCCGGCATGCTGGCGGGCTTCACCACCATGGCCTGGCTGACATGCCCATGAAAAGCGCGTTGCATCATCTCGCCATCGCCGCGGGTATCGAGGTGATCTGGCGCGATGCCGGCAATGCGATGCAGACCGTGTCCGATGAAACGCTGCGCGCGGTGCTCGGCGCGCTGGGTTCTCCGGCAGCGTCCCCAGCGCAGATCAGCGAGAGCTACGCCGCCCTGCGCGCGGAGGCCGGCGAGGCGCGCCCGCTGGTCACGGCGGCGTCTGGCGCTCCGGTCGCGCTTCCGGGCAGTTCCGGACCCTACCGCATCACGCTCGAATCCGGGCGCATCATGGCGGGCAGCACGCTGCACGGCAGGAAGGGCGCGTATCTGCCCGCCATCGAGGAGCCGGGCTATCATCGCCTCGAAATCAATGGCCGGACCGTCATCATCGCGGTGGCGCCGCCCCGCGCCTTCACGCTTGACGATGCCGGGGGCGGCGCGAAGCTCTGGGGCCTTGCTGTTCAGCTTTACGCGCTGTGCCGCGAGGATAGCCGCGGCATCGGCGATTTCGCGACACTCGCGTTATTCGCGCGGCACGCCGCCGGCCATGGCGCGGATGCCATCGGCATCAGCCCGGTACATGCGCAATTCTCGGCGCATGTAACGCATTACAGCCCCTATGCCGCCTCGAACCGCGCCGCGCTCAACGTGCTGTATGCACCGCTGCAAATCCCCGATGAGCCAGTGTCGGACCTCATCGACTGGCCGCAGGCGGCAACGCGCCGGCTTGGTTTGTTGCGGGAAGCGTTTGCCGGGTTTGATGATGCTGCGGCGCTCGCGGCGTTCCGGGCGCAGGCCGGGCCGGAGCTGGAACGGCATGCGGAATTTGAAGCCTTGTCCGGGGCATTGAGCCGCGACAACCTCGCCGCGTGGGATTTCCATAACTGGCCGCAGGCCTATCGTAACCCCGCCAGCGCCGCCGTGGCGCAATTCGTCCGAGACCACCGCCGGGAAGTCGATTTTCACCTCTGGCTGCAATATCTCGCGGATCGCGGCCTTGCCGGGGCACAGCGGGCGGCGCGCGATGCGGGCATGAAAATCGGACTCATCACAGACCTTGCCGTCGGCACGAACCCCGCCGGCAGCCATGGCTGGACGCGGCAGGGCGAGGTGTTGCAAGGGCTCGAAATCGGCGCGCCGCCCGATCTGTTCAACCGCGCCGGGCAGGGCTGGGGCATTACCGCCTTTTCGCCAAGGGGTTTACGCAATAACGGCTTTGCCGCCTTTATTGACATGCTGCGCCACGCGCTGCGCCATGCCGGAGGCGTGCGCATCGACCATGTCATGGGCCTCGCCCGGCTCTGGGTCATCCCGCATGGTTCCGCCCCCGCGCAAGGCGCGTATCTGCGCATGCCGATGGCGGATCTGCTGCGCCTCGTCGCGCTTGAATCGCAGCGCAGCAAGGCTGTGGTGCTAGGCGAGGATCTTGGCACGGTGCCCCCAGGATTCAGGGAAAAGCTCGATGCCGCCGGCATAGCCGGGCAGCGTGTGCTGTGGTTCGAGCGCCAGGGCAGGCGGTTCACGCCGCCGCGCAAATGGAGCCGAAACGCCGCCGCTATGACCACGACGCATGACCTGCCGACTGTCGCCGGCTGGTGGAGGGGCACGGATATCGGCTGGCGCGCAAAGCTCGGCATCGCCGGGGAAAGCGAGACAAAACGGGAAGCCGACCGCGCGGAACTCTGGGCCGCGTTCCGCCGTTCCGGTGCCGCCGCCGGGGCGGTTCCGGCCATCCAGGACAGTGCGGCGGTGGTGGATGCCGCCTGCGCGCATCTCGGCCGCGCCGCCTGCACCCTGGCGCTGTTGCCGATCGAGGATGCGCTGGGCCAGACCGAGCAGCCCAACCTTCCCGGCACGCTCGACGAGCATCCCAACTGGCGCCGCCGCCTGCCGGCTGATCCGGCAACATTATTCGAAAGGCCGGATGTAACGGCGCGGCTCGCCGCCCTCAACACCGCGCGAAAATCATGACCACGACGCCGCGCGCAACCGTGCGCCTGCAGTTTTTCGCTGAATTCACCTTGGATGATGCCGTGCCTCTGGTGCCGTATTTCGCGCGGCTCGGCATTTCGCATATCTATGCCTCGCCGGTATTGAAGGCGCGCCCCGGCTCCACCCATGGCTACGACATCGTGGATCATGACGAGATAAACCCCGAGCTTGGCGGCGCGGCGGCGCTGCACCGTCTCGTCACCGCGTTGCGCGCGCATGGCATGGGGCTGATCGCCGATATCGTGCCCAACCATATGGGCGTCGGCGGGGCGGATAATGCGTGGTGGCTCGATGTTCTGGAATGCGGCCGGGCCAGCCGCTACGCTGATTTTTTCGATATCGACTGGGACCCGCCGGACCCGGATCTGCACGGCAAGCTGCTGGCGCCGTTTCTCGGCGTGCCCTATGGCGAGGCCCTGGCCAACCAGGAGTTGGTACTGAAATGCGATGGCGGGCTCTTCGTGGAATATTTCGAGCATCGCTTTCCGCTCTCGCCGCGCAGTGCCGCCGCGCTGCTCCATACGCAGCCGGTTTTCCGCGGCATCAGCCACGGCTTTCTGCGCGCCGCGAAGCTGGCGGGCGAAGCGGGCGCCAGAGCCTTGTCCGAAGCCAAATCCCGCCTTACCGAGGCGCTGGACACGGCGGCGGGCGCGGCCGGACTCGCCGCCATCCTGGCGCGCTTCTCGGCCGCCACGCCTCCGGGCCGCGAGCGCCTGCACAGGCTGCTGCAGCGCCAGAATTACCGGCTGGCCTTCTGGCGCGCCGCGGCGGATGAGATCAACTGGCGGCGGTTTTTCGATATCAACACGCTGGCCGGGCTGCGCGTCGAGCACCCGCCGGTTTTCGATGCGACGCACCGGCTGATCCTGAAACTCTATGCCGAGGGGCTGATCGATGGCGTGCGGATCGACCACATAGATGGTCTGGCCAATCCGCGCCTGTATTGCCGCAAGCTGCGCCGCGCGATGGAAACCGC
>JAKBAV010000062.1 GCA_021826225.1 Pseudomonadota bacterium
AGACGCTTCCATACATGATTACCAATCAAACAGAGCAAACCCCATCCAATCAACCACCATCACCCAGCCTAATAAAAGACCAGAACAACCCCAAGACCAAAGACCCAGAGCCGCAGAAACGCCACCAGCGTATCCCTTCCCAAACTATGCAATTGTCAAAGAACAAAACCAAACGCTCTAACCCAAAGACCAAAACGACGGGGTTAAACCCCCGCCGCGAAGCGCATCAGATTAACCTTGCACCACCTCGAAATCAAGTCCCGAAGTGGCCCTCGGTGGAGGCAGCATCTATTCCTCCGCTTAAATTCCGTCAACCCGCCAAGCCGCGCAAAACCGCATCGGACTGGCATAAATCTTGTAAATAATTGAAACACAACAATAAAAAACTTAGAGCCGCTCCCGCATCCGGCGCCAATCAATATACCAGTCGACAAAACGCGGTATCCCCTCCGCCAGTTTCGTCGCCGGCACATAGCCGCATAAAGCGTTCAACGCGGAGATATCGGCGCAGGTCTCCACCGGATCAGCCTCGGGTTTCGGCCGAATCGACACCACCGCCTCGCGCCCCAGCCCCTGCTCCAGCAGCCGCACCAGGTCGCGCACATATTCCGCCTGATTATTGCCGATATTGAACACGCGATGCGGCGCCTCATCTCCCGGCGGAAAATCCAGCACGCCGAGAACCCCGGCAATAATGTCGTCGATATAGGTAAAATCGCGCTTCAGCGTCCCGTTTTCATACAAGGTCAACGGCTGGCCGGCGCAAATCGCCTCAGCAAAGCCGAAATAGGCCATGTCCGGCCGGCCCCAGGGCCCGTAGACGGTGAAAAACCGCAACCCCGTCTGCTTCAGCCCGAACAGATGCGTATAGGAAGCGCTCATCAGCTCATCCGCCCGCTTGGTCGCAGCATAGAGCGAGGACGGCCGGTCCGCCCGCTCACTCTCCGCATAAGGCAGCGTCGAGCCCGTGCCGTACACGGAAGACGAGCTGGCATAGACCAGATGCCTGATGCTTTTTGTATGCCGCACAAGTTCCAGGATCGACAGATGCCCGGTCAGGTTCGAGGTCACATAGGCAAACGGATTGTCCAGCGAATACCGCACCCCGGCCTGCGCCGCGACATGCACCACCGCCTCCACCCCATCTCCCAGCCGCAGCACCGCCGCATGGTCGGCAATATCGAGCTGATGGAAGGTGAACCCCTCCCCCAGCCGCGCCAGCCGCGCCTGCTTCAGCCGCACATCGTAATAGGCGTTGAGCTCATCAACCCCCACCACCTCGGCGCCCCGCGCCAGCAAAGCCTGCGCCACATGGTAGCCGATAAACCCGGCTACCCCCGTCACCAGCACACGCATCAGCCCACCAGCCTGTCTTCAAGCAGCGTCAAAATCGCATGGCCGAGCGTGATATGGCATTCCTGCACCCGCGCCGTATTCGTCTCCGGCACCACAATCGCCAGGTCGCATAGCGCCAGAGCCGGTCCGCCATCGCCGCCCAGCAGCCCAACGGCGACAACCCCCATCTCGCGCGCCGCCCGCAGCGCCCCCAGCACATTGGCCGATTTCCCCGAGGTGGTGATGCCGAACAGCACATCCCCCGCCTGGCCCAGCCCACGCAGCGGCCGCGCGAACATCTCATCAACACCAAAATCGTTAACCGCGGCGGTCACCGCCGAAGTATCCAGCGCCAGCGTTATGGCCGGCCAGCTCGCCCGCGGCACCGCGCCGCGCAGCCTGATGACCCACTCGGTCGCCAGATGCTGCGCATCCGCCGCCGAGCCGCCATTGCCACAAAAAATCAGCTTCCTGCCCGCCCGCATCGCGGTCTCGCAGGCATCCACCACCGCCAGCACCGGCCCGGAATTTTCCGCCAGCGCCAGTTTCAATTCCGCCGAGCGGCGCAGCATCGCCGCAAACCGCCCGGCCTCGGTATCGTGCTCAGAAATCGTCAGCTCCCGCCTCTGTCTACGCGCAACCCATACGACATCCGGCGGTTAATGCGCCACCCAGCCACCATCGATGGAAAGCGGCACGCCGGTAATCGTCTCGGCCGAATCGGAGCACAGAAACACCACCAGCCCGCCAATATGCTCCGGCGTGGTGAATTTCAGCATCGGCTGCGTCTCCTCCAGCATTTTCTTCTTCTCGGTCGGCACATCGGTGCCGGCTTCCTTGGCGCGGTCTTCCAACTGCTTCTCCACCAGCGGCGTCAGCACCCAGCCCGGACAGATCGCATTCACGGTGATGCCATCATTGGCCAGCTCGATCGCCGCCACCTTGGTCGCCCCGACCACGCCATGCTTGGCCGCGACATAGGCCACCTTATGCGGGCTCGCCACCAGCCCATGCGCCGAGGCGATATTGATGATCCGCCCCCAGCCCTTGGCCTTCATCCCCGGAATCGCCGCCTTCATGCCATAGAAAATCGCCGAGAGATTGATCGCGATGATCTGCTCCCATTTCGCCTCCGGGAATTCCTCCACCGGCGCGACGAACTGGATCCCGGCATTATTCACCAGAATATCCAACCCCCCGAGCATCGCCTGCGTCTTGGCCACCAGCTCGGCACAGCCCGCCGCCTTGCTCAGATCGGCGCCGTCATAGGCCACCTTCACGGAAAACTCCTTTTCCATGCCGGCGCGCAACGCCTCGATATCCTCCGCCTTGCCAAAACCATTGAGCATGATGTCGGCGCCCTCGGCCGCCAAGGCCCGGGCGATGCCCTCGCCGATGCCACTCGTCGACCCCGTCACCAGCGCCACTTTGCCCTTTAATGCCATTTTTCCGTTCTCCTTGGTTTCGCAGATAAGCAACCGCTTTTTGAAAAAAGCGGCGCAAAGATTTTTTACAATATCAGCGCCGGGTTGCGCGGGCGCCAGTGGCCATCTTCAGAAAAAGAAACTCCCTCTCACTTCGCCTCAGCCAGATAATCATGCAGCACCCGCCCATAGGGCAGTGTCAGATCCGCCTTGAGATGCTGCCCGCCGATAATTTTACGCACCGGCAAATCCGCCAGCCGGCAGTTCACATGCGGCACCAGATGCAGCCTTGCATCTCCGGCGAAAGCGAATTTCAGGTCGATATCCTGCAGATGATACCCGACAAGCTGCGCGATCTCCGGCTTACCATCCACGCCCGGCATGAATTTCAAATTCACGTTCAACTTCTTCATGCCGGTCACCACATCCGCGGGGTCAAGCGGCTTCTGCTTGTACACCATCGTGCCCAGGGCCACGCGCTCATCATCGTAATAAAGTGTACCTGTCAGCGTCTCGTGGATCACTTTCAGCCGCGGCACGCCGTATTTCTTCGGAAATCCCCATATCTCGCGCCCACCCGTGGTCGGCGACTCGTCATCGAGATACATCATCACGCTATAATTACAGGGCTCGCCCTCATACAGCGCGGCAATCCCGCAACCGCTTTCCTCGTAATCGCCGAAACCAGAGGAATCCGGCATCTTCATCCATTCAAAGTATACCCTGTTACCATCGGGCACGAGCGGCTCCGGCAGAAACGCGCGCAACGCCTCGGGGTCGGTCTCATAATGGATCAGCAGATATTCCCGCCCGAGGAAGCGATAAGGCCCTTTGGGGTAGCTCGGCGAGGCAAGCGGCATCGAGCTGGCATTCAGAATTTCATCTCGGGTCATGCGGAATCTCCCTTTCTATGGCTTAATGTAGTGGCAAATCCCCCTATTTCCACATGATATTCGGGTGACGCCCTCCCGCCGCACCATATAATATGACACAACCATCCATCTGCCCGGCCTCGCGGCCCGGCCAAGGAGTTCAGCCGACATGGATATGCATACCGATCCCCCCCCCGCACACCAGACCGGCAGAACCAGAACCAGGACCGTTGGCAAAATCCCGCGCCCGCATGGCTGCCAGGGCATCGGTCTTGTCTTCCAGGGCGGCGGCGCGCTGGGCGCCTACCAGGCCGGCGTGTATCAGGCGCTGCACGAGGCCGGGCTGGAGCCGGACTGGGTTGCCGGGGTTTCCATCGGCGCCATCAACGCCGCCATCATCGCCGGCAACAAGCCGGAGGATCGTGTTCGCAAGCTCGAACGCTTCTGGCTCGACATCACCTCCCGCGATCCCTTCACGCAATGGCCCGAGGGCGATGCCTCCCGCATGTGGCGCAACATGCTCTCGGCCATGAACGGCATCATGTTCGGCCAGCCCGGCTTCTTCAAACCCCGCCCGGCCGCCGGCTTCTTCGCCCCGCGCGGCTCCCGCGCCGCCACCGCCCTGTACGATACCGCCCCCCTGCGCCAAACGCTGCACAAGCTCGTCGATTTCAACCTCATCAACGATGGCCCGATGCGCTTCGCCGTCGGCGCGGTCGAGGTCACCAGCGCCAATTTCGCGTATTTCGACAACCGGCACACGGAAATCGCCCCCGAGCACATCATGGCCTCCGGCGCGCTGCCTCCCGGCCTGCCGATGATCCGCATCGGCCAGCATTACTACTGGGATGGCGGCTTGGTCTCCAACACCCCGCTGCAGCACCTGCTCGACAATCTCGGCAGCACAAGCATGCTGGTTTTCCAGGTCGATCTCTTCTCGGCCAGCGGCAATATCCCACGCGACATGCCCGAGGTCCTCTCCCGCGCCAAGGACATCCAGTATTCCTCCCGCACCCGCACCACCACGGACCATTTCCTGCAGACCCACCGGCTCCGTCAGGCCCTGGGCGAGGCCCTGCACCTGGTGCCGGACGAGCTGCTCAACCAGGAACAGCGCGAGCAGAAGGCCTCGCTGGACCGCCTGCCCGAAATCAACATCATGCAGCTCATCTACCAGCAGAAGGCCTATGAGGGCGACGCCAAGGATTACGAGTTCAGCCGCATTTCCATGAAAGAGCACTGGCGCACCGGCTATTACGACACCTGCAACACCCTGCACCACCAGGACTGGCTGAAATTCAACGGCACTGGCGGCATCCGCTCCTTCGACATCCACCGGACGGGCGAATAGCCCGATCAACAAGTAAGCCTTGTTAATTACTCAACCGGAACGCCTTTGCTCGTCGAATACTCGAAATGCAGCGCCTTGTCCGGGTACACGATGGGGTGGATGGCATGCGCCGCCATCGCCCCCTCGGCGAAGCCCTGGAGAATGAGCTTCAGCTTGCCCGGATAGGTCGCGATATCGCCAATGGCGAAAATACCGGGCGTCGAGGTTTCCAGCGTGGCGGGCGTGACCCGCAAATGGTGCTGCGCCAGCTCCAGCCCCCATTCGGCAATCGGCCCCAGCTCCATGGCGAGGCCGAAGAACGGCAGCAGCACATCGGCCGCCAGCCGCCTGGTGTTGCCGTCGAGATCCGCCACCTCGACCTCATGCAGCGCCCCGCCCGCGCCATACAGCGCGTGGAGCTGGTAAGGGATGATCATTTCAACCGCACCCGCCGCCGCCAGAGCGTCAAGCTGCGCGGCACTTTCCGGCGCCGCGCGGAATTTCGGGCGGCGGTGGATCACGGCGATATGCGCGGCGATGCCATGCAGGGCCAGCGCCCAGTCCACGGCGGAATCGCCGCCGCCGGCAATCACCACCCGCTTGCCGCGCAAATCCTCGCGGCGCTTGACGTAATAGCGCACAGCACCTGTCGCCTCATAGGCGGCGAGCCCGTCCAGTGGTGGGCGGTTGGGGCCGAACGCCCCCGCCCCGGCGGCAAGAATCACCGCCTTCGCGCGGATTTTCACCCCGGCGCTGGTGGTGAGCAGGAAATCGCCTGCTTCGCCGCTCAGCGCCGTTACCTGCTGGCCGAGCAGCTGCACGGGGTGGAACGGCGCGATCTGCTGCTCCAGCCGGGCGATCAGCGCCGCGCCCTCGATGGCCGGGTGCGCCGGAATGTCATAGATCGGCTTTTCCGGGTACAAGGCCACGCATTGCCCGCCCAGCTCGCCCAGTGCGTCGATCAGCACGCAGGACATTTTAAGCATCCCGCATTCAAACACCGCGAACATGCCGGTTGGTCCGGCGCCGATAATCGCCACATCGGTGGTGCAAAAATTATCCATGCACCCTGCTCTGCCGCAGACCTCTTTTACAATCAAGCGGCCCTTCCACAATCAGGCGCGCAGGGGCAAAACTGGGTCATGCGACTCCATCTCGCCGATGATTCCGCGACCGCCGCTCTGGGCGCCCGCCTGGCCAAACGGGCAAGGCCGGGCGATGTGCTGCTCCTCTCAGGCCCGCTCGGCGCCGGCAAATCCACTTTGGCCCGCGCCTTCATCCGCGCTCTGCTGCACGATCCCAGGCTGGTGGTGCCAAGCCCGACCTTCACCTTGGTGCAAAGCTACGAAATGCCCGATGGCGGCGAAATCTGGCATTTCGACCTGTGGCGCCTGAACGGCCCCGAGGGCCTCGCCGAACTCGGCTGGGACGAGGCGGATGGCCGGAAAATCGTCCTGGTGGAATGGCCGGACCGGCTCGGCCCCCTCACCCCGCCTGATGCGCTGCGCCTGACCCTCTCGCCTGACAAGACGGGCCGTGAGATAGTTCTCGAAGGCGAGCGGAGGTGGCTTGATGGGCTTTGAAACGGCGGTAATCTTAAGTGCCGGACTGGGAACGCGCATGCGCCCGTTGACCGAGACCACGCCCAAGCCCCTGCTCCCGCTCGGCGGCCGGCCGCTTCTCGCGCATACGCTGGAGCGGCTGCGCGAGGCCGGGGTTACCCGCATCATCGTCAACGCGCATTATCTGGCCGCGCAGATCGAGGATTTCCTGCGCCCCTATCCCGGCGTGGTCGTAACCCAGGAGGACGAGCTGCAGGATACCGGCGGCGCGATAACCGCCATGCGCGCCAAGGGCCTGCTGCCGGAGGCGCCATTTTACGTAATCAATGGCGACACCTACTGGGTCGATGGCCCCACCCCGACGCTGAGCCGGCTGGCAAAGAATTTTTCTGCCGCCGGAACCGATGTCCTGCTGCTGCTCGCCCGCACCGCCGGAGCGGTGGCCGATACCGGGCTCGGCGACTTCACCTGGCCGCGCGATGGCGCCTTGCGCCGCCGGGGTGAGCGCGATGTCGCGCCTTATCTATATGCCGGAGTGCAACTCGTCAGCCCCGCTTTGTTCAATACCGCGCCCCGCGCGCCGCACAGCATGAACCTGCTCTGGGACCAGGCGATCGCGGCCGGGCGGCTCGATGCCATCGTGCATGATGGCTTGTGGTTCCATCTTTCCACCCCGGCCGACCTCGCCAGCGCCGAAGCCGTGCTCAATGCGCGGGCAGTCGGCAACACGACATGAGCCTGCTCCACATCGGCGCATTCTCTCCCGAAACACCGTTTCTGCCCGCCCTGGCCGCGCATTGGCTGGCCGGGGATGGCGCGCCGCAGGACGGGCTGATCATCCTGCCGAGCCGCCGCGCCGCCCAGGCCCTGGCCGGGGCTTTTCTCGAAGCCAATGGCGGCCATGCCCTGCTGCTGCCGCGCATCATCGCGCTCGGCAATATCGACGAGGCCGGGCTGCTGCTCTCTACCGGCTTCGCGCTGCCGCCCGCCATTGCCGCCACCGCCCGCCAGGCGCTGCTCGCCCGGCTCATCCTGGCCATGGCAGGGGCCGGCGGCGCGCCGCAAAAACCCCATGCCGCCTGGGTGCTGGCCGCCGAGCTGGCCGAATTGCTCGACGAGGCGGACCATGCCGAGGTGGATCTGGGCGAAACCCTGCCCCAGCTGGTGGCGGGCGAGCTTGCCGCGCATTGGCAGAAGACGCTGGATTTCCTGCGCATCATCACCCAGGCCTGGCCGGCGCATCTGCGCGAGCAAGGGCTGCTCAACCCGGCGGCACGGCTGCGCGAGATGATCCGCGCCCAGACCAGCGCCTGGCAGGACCGCCCGCCGGCGCACCGTTTATGGATGGTCGCGGCCGAAGGCACGCCCGCCATTGCCGGCATGGCGCGCGTGGTGGCCGGGCTGCCGCAAGGGCTGCTGCTGCTGCCGGGCTACGATCCGCTGCTCGATTCAGCGGCCTGGCTGGCGCTGGACGATACCCATGCGCAATCCGCCATCGCCCGGCTGCTGGCCGATATCGGCGCGCGGCGCAGCGAGGTGCAACCTCTGCCCGGCCCAAATCCGCCAGTACTGGATGGACGCGCCGCCCTGCTCTCCCGTGCCTTGCTGCCGGCCGAGGCGCTGGGACACTGGCAGGGCACCACCACCGCCAACACCGCCGGGCTGACGCGGCTGCAAACTCCAGACGAGGCGCAGAACGCCCTCGCCATCGCCATGGTTCTGCGGGGCGCGCTGGAGCGCCCGGGCAGCACCGCCGCGCTCATCACCCCGGACCGCCAGCTCGCCGCGCGCGTGGCGAGCGCGCTGAAACGCTTCGGCATCACCGCCGATGACAGCGCCGGCGAGCCCCTCACGCAAACCCCGCCCGCGGTGTTTCTGCGCCTGCTGGCCCGCGCCGCGGCCGCGGAATTTTCGCCCCTGCCCCTGCTCTCGCTGCTCAAGCACCCGCTGGCGGCGGGCGGCCTGCCCCCGGGACAGTTCCGCGACCAGGCGCGACGGCTCGAAACCCGGGCGTTGCGCGGGCCGCGCCCCGGACCTGGATTTGACGGGCTGAAATTCCGCCTCGAAGGCGCCCCGCAAGGCCTGCGCGATTTCGCCGACCGGCTGGAGCTGCTGCTCCGCCCCCTGGCCCTGCCCGAAGCCCTGGCCCCGGCCACGGCCTTGCGCCTCCTCGCCGAAGCCGGGGAGGCCCTGGCCCGGACCGATGAGCTGCCAGGCGCCGCCGTGCTCTGGGCCGGCGAGGCGGGCATCGCGCTCTCGGAATTGCTGCTCGACATGTTCACCGCCCTCACCCCCCTGCCCGACATGGCACGCGGCGACCTTCCCGACCTGCTCGACGCCATTTTGGCCGGTACCGTGGTGCGTAAGCCGCGCGTAAAAGACGGGCATCCGCGCATCGCCATCTGGGGAATTCAGGAGGCGGCGCTGCAAAGCGTGGATATCGCGGTGCTGGGCGGGCTGGTCGAAGGTGTATGGCCAGCGCCCGCCGAGCCGGGGCCGTGGCTCTCCCGCCCGATGCGTAAAGCCGCCGGACTGCCTTCGCCGGAACAGAAAATCGGCCAGGCGGCGCATGGGTTTTTCGCGCTCGGCTGCAGCTGCCGCGAGGTGGTGCTGGCGGCCCCCATCCGCCGCGAGCGCGCCCCCGCCGTGCCGGCGCGCTGGCTCACCCGGCTCGATGCCATGCTGGCCGGCGCCGGCACCGTGCTGCCGCCGCATGACGCGGCACAATGGGCGGCACAGCTCGACATGCCGGTTGCGCGCGAGACCCGCCCGCGCCCCTATCCGCGCCCACCCGTGGCGGCCCGCCCGGATACGCTCTCAATATCCGAGATCGGCACGCTGATCGCCGACCCCTATGCGATTTACGCTCGCAAAATCCTGCGGCTTCGCGAACTCCCCGCACTCGATGAAGAGAGCGATCAGAGCCTGTTCGGCGAGATCGTGCATGCCGGGCTGGCGGCGTTTTTCGCGCGGGACAAAAACGGTTGCGCGGCGGCGGATGCGGTGGCGCGGCTGGAGGCGGAGCTGCAAACGGCGATGCGCGCGAAACGCCCGCGTGCCGCGCTGGAAGCCTGGTGGGCGGCGCGGCTTGCGCGCATCGCCGCCTGGGTGGTGGAGCTGGAGCAGGCGCGCCGCGCCACCTCAGGCGTGCCACGCGCGCTCGCGCATGAGCAGGACGGCGTGTTCCACTTGCCCGGCGGCTACCGGCTTACCGGCCGGGCCGACCGGATCGAACGCGCGGCGGATGGTGGCGTGGCGCTGATCGACTACAAGACCGGCTTCGTGCCGCCGGCCGCGCAGGTCGAAGCCGGTACGGCCCCGCAATTACCGCTGGAGGCGGTGATGGCCGAAGCCGGCGTGTTCGGCGATGATTTTGCCGCGACCGTGACGGAGCTTGCCTATTTCAAACTTTCCGGCCGCGCGGAAGCGGGCGAGGAAACCCGGCTGTTCGCCCATAAACCCGGCAGGCTGCGCGAGGTGATCGACCAGGCCGGCGCATCCCTGGCCGATCTGTTCGACAAATTCGCCGAGGCCCGCACAGCCTATCTGGCCTCGCCGCACCCCGCGCGCGTGAACAAATACGATGCCTATGCCGGCATCTCGCGGCGGGCGGAATGGGCCGGGGAGGATGGCGATGACGGCGACTGACCCTCTGTTGGCGAAAGAACGCGCCAATGCGGAACAGCGCGCCGCCTCCGACCCACGGGTTTCAGCCTTCACGGCGGCCTCCGCCGGGAGCGGCAAGACCAAGCTGCTGACAGACCGGCTGCTGCGGCTCATGCTGGGCGGCGCCGGCCCCGGCAAAATCCTCTGCCTCACCTATACCAAGGCGGCGGCGGCGGAAATGCGCATCCGCCTCAATGCCAGGCTCGGCCAATGGGTGGTGCTGCCGCGCGCCGCACTGGAGGTGGAATTGCGCGGGCTCGACGTGCCGCCGGATGACAAGGCCGTGGCGCTGGCGCGCAAATTATTCGCCGATGTGCTCGACCTGCCGGGCGGCATGCGGATCGAGACCATCCACGCCTTCTGCCAGTCACTGCTGCGTCGCTTTCCGCTGGAGGCTGAATTATCGCCGCATTTTCAGGTCGCCGATGATGAGCAGGCGGCGCAGCGCCTGCGCGAGGCGCGCGAGGCCGCCTTATCCGCCCCCAGCGCGCGCGCGGCCATCGCGGTGCTGGCGGCCGAGATCGACGAGGCGAGTTTCGCCACGCTGACGCAGGAATTCTGCGCCGCCCCCGAAGCCGCCATGCTGGCGCGCGATCCGGCGGCGGTCATCGCCCTGCAGCGCGCCGCCCTCGGGGCGGTCGAGGCGAGCGAGGCGGAAATTCTGCATCAGGCCGCATCCCCGCCGCGCGAGGATGAGTTGCGCGGGGCACTGCGTCTGGTCGCCGAACGCGGCAATGATTCGGGCAAAAACTGGGCGCTGGACTGCCTCGACTGGCTGGCGAAACCCCTGGCCGCGCGCGCCGCCGCCTGGGAGGACTGGCTGGGCTGCCATTTCACCGCGCAAGGCGTGGGCAGCGCCCGAACCCTGCATAATTTCTGCGGCAAAAAACTGGCCGCCGAGGAAGCCGGGATCAAGCAGGAGGCCCGGCTGGAATGCGAGCGGATCGCCGGTTTTCAGGAAAAGCTGAAAGCCGCGCGCCTCGCCACCATCAACGCGGCGGTTACGGCGCTGCTCCTGCCCATCGCGGCGGCGGAACGCGGCGCGAAAACCCTGACCGCCCAGCTCTCCTATGGCGATCTGGTTTCGCACACGGAAAAACTTCTCATCGATCCCGGTGCCGCCTGGGTGCTTTACAAGCTGGATGGCGGCATCGACCATCTGCTGCTCGATGAGGTGCAGGATACCGCCCCGCCGCAATGGGAAATCGCCAATGCCATCGCCGCGGAATTTTTCGCCGGCGCCGGCGCGCGCGAACAGCCGCGCAGCATCTTCGCGGTGGGCGATCCGAAGCAGTCGATCTTTTCGTTCCAGGGCGCGGATCTCACGAGCTTCACGCAATATCGTGAGACCTTCAAAACCCAGGCGACCAGCGCGGGGCAGCGCTTCGTCGATGGCCGCTTATCCGTCTCGTTCCGCTCCACCGCCCCCGTGCTGGCCCTGACCGATGCGGTATTCGCCACCGGCCCGGCCCGGACCGGCGTCTATGCGCCAGGCGAGGTGCCCGAGCATGTGGTGAGCCGGACCGGACAGGCGGGCTGCGTGACGCTCTGGCCGCTCACGCGCGCACGGGCGGCGGCGGCGCTGCCGCCCTGGGACCTGCCGGAGGATTACGAACGCGCCGATTCCGCCGCCGCCCTGCTGGCCGGACAGCTCGCCGATTATGTCAGCTTGCGCCTCAGCCGCCCGCTGCCCTCGCGCAACCGCCTGGCCCGGCCTGGGGATTTTCTGATTCTGGTGCGAAGGCGCGATGCGCTGGTCGGGGCCATAACGGCGGCGCTGAAGGCCCGCGGCATCGCCGTGGCGGGGCTGGACCGCATGGTGCTCACGGCACAGCTCGCCGTGTCCGACCTGCTGGCCCTGTGCGATGCCCTGCTGCTGCCCGATGATGACCGGGCCTTCGCGCAATTCCTCGCCTCGCCGCTCGGCGGCCTGTCCGATGAGAGCCTGATGCAGCTCGCTTTGGGGCGGACCAGCAGCCTGGTTGCGACGCTGTTCGCGCGCGCGGCGCAGCAGCCGGACGAGCAGCCGGACTGGCGGGCGGCGCGCGATTTTTTCGAGGCCTTGCGGCGGCAGGCCGATTTCCTGCCGCCCTATGCGCTGCTCGCGCAGGCCCTGGGCCCGCTCGGCGGCCGCGCCGCCCTGCTGCGCCGGCTGGGGGCCGAGGCGGCCGAGCCCCTGGATGAGTTTCTCGCCGAAGCCCTGGCGTACACGCAGGAACAGCCAGGCTCGTTGCAGGGCTTCGTGCAGAAAATGCGGCTCTCCGGCGCCTCCATCAAGCGCGAGACCGAGGCGGCCGGCAATGAGGTCCGCATCATGACCGTGCATGGCGCGAAAGGCCTGCAGGCGCCCATCGTGATCCTGCCCGATACCACCACCCTGCCCAAAACCGATAAAAAACTATTCTGGCTGGACGCGCCCCAGCAAGGCGGCAAAGTCCCGATCTTCTGCCCGCGCACCGCCTTGCGGGCCGAGGCCGTGAGCCAGGCCGCCGAGGCCGGCAAGGCCGCCATGCTGGCCGAATATAACCGGCTGCTCTACGTGGCGCTGACCAGGGCGGAGGATGAGGTGCTGGTCTGCGGCGCCGAGCCCGCGAAAAAACTCCCGGAAAACTGCTGGTATGAATCCGTGGCCGTCGGATTCAGCCGCCTGGCGGCGCGCGATGAAGGTGGCGCGCTGGTGCATGATACCCCGCAGGACGCCGCACCAGACCGCATCGCGAAAATCGCCGCCAGCCACACGGCCACCCTGCCCGGCTGGGCGGGCGGCGCGCCGGGCTGGAGCGCCGTGCCGCCCCCCCGGGAAGAGCAGAGGCCCGAGCGCATCGTACCCAGCCGGGCCGCCGAAAATGAGATCCGCCGCGCCATCGCCGCCAGCCCGCTGGGGCCAGGGCTCGGCACCGCCCGCACGGCGCGCGCCACCGCCATGGCCCGGGGCAATGTCATCCATGCGCTGCTGCAACATCTGCCGCAGCTCCCCGCCGCCGCGCAGCGGGCCGCGGCGCGGCACTACCTCGCCACCCAGGCCGAGGGCATTGCCGCGCAGGCCGAGGGTATCTGCGAATCCGTGCTCGCGGTGCTGGGCAATCTCGAATTACGTGACCTGTTCGGCCCCGCCTCGCTGGCCGAGGTGCCGCTGGCCGGGGTGGTGAATGGGCGCGAGATTGGCGGCATGGTGGACCGCCTGGCCGTGCTGCCCGAAACCATCTGGCTGGCCGACTATAAAAGCGACCGTGCCCCGCCTGCCGCGCATGGCGGAATTCCGGAAAAATATACCGCCCAGCTCGCGGCCTATAGGAGCATTTTGCGGCAGATTTACCCGGCGCGGCAAATTCGCGTCCTGCTGATCTGGACGGAGACAGGTGCTGTGATGCACGTGCCCGATGAAATGCTGGATGCCGCCACCCCGGCTTGATCGGCCGGCATTTCGGCGCCATGTTACAAAAAATTCTTGTTTAGGACGAATATCATGAGCAAAGCCGTTACAGACGAAACCTTCGAAGCTGACGTGCTGAAGTCCAGTGCCCCGGTACTGGTCGATTTCTGGGCCGAATGGTGCGGCCCGTGCCGCTCCATCGCGCCCTCGCTGGAGGATCTCTCCAAGGAATACGCCGGCAAGCTCGAAATCGTGAAGGTGAATATCGACGAAAACCCGATGACGCCGAGCCAGTTCGGCGTGCGCGGCATCCCCACCCTGCTTATTTTCAAGGATGGCAAGGTCGCCGCGACGCAAGTGGGCGCCGCTCCGAAATCCGCGCTGAAGGCCTGGATCGAAAAGAGCCTCTGATGTCGGCTGAACGCCCGCCCGCCGTCATGCCGATGATCCGTACCATCGCCATGCCGGCGGATGCCAATGCCAGCGGCGATATTTTTGGCGGCTGGCTGATGAGCCAGATGGATCTCGCGGCCGGCAATCTCGCCCAGCGCGTGGCGCATGGCCGCTGCGCCACCGTGGCGGTTGAGGCGATGAGCTTCATCCGCCCGGTGAAAATCGGCGATGAGGTGACCGTGTATTGCGAGCTGATCTCGACCGGCCGCACCTCGCTGAACGTGAATGTGGAAGCCTGGCGGCGGGAGCGGTCCGAGGAAGTCGACCACCGCGTGACGAAGGCGATGTTCAAATTCGTCGCCATCGACGCCGAAGGGCGGCCACGCCCGGTTAAGCCGGTATAGATCGGAATAAGTCGAGGGTCTCATTCCCTCCCCCCCACATCGGCCGGCCAGGCTCTGATCGTCTGAGGGTGCAGCGCACCGCGCGGAAACCCAAATCGTCGATCAGCCTCTTATCAATCCGTCAGAGCGCGTTTGGATTTATGCCCTTGCGTCAATCCAAACATATCCCGCGCTCAACCCGCAATCGCATCACGCCCAGTTTTATTGCGCCATCGCGTCATCTTCGTCACCCCGGGCCGCGCGCGCCTTCGTTACGGCGCCTGCGCCAGAAACACGGTCGCCGCGCTCGGCGCCGATGATGGCAGGCCACGCCCCTCGATATAGGCCAGAATATCCGCGCTGGGCGTAGCGCGTTCAATATCGCGCGGGATCAGGTGATA
>JAKBAV010000160.1 GCA_021826225.1 Pseudomonadota bacterium
TGAGCGAACGCCGCTCCATGCCCGGAACCTTGGGTTTGGCACCCTGATGCATCAGCCGCGCATGCCAGATCAAAACATCGCCCCGCTTGGCGGTAAACGCCCGCACCGGCGCGCGGCGCCGCGCGATCTCATAATTCACCGCCGGCGAGCTGATGCGTTCGGAAAACTTGGCCCAATGCAGCTCCTCGCCCTGCGGCCCCAGCAGAGCGCGCAGCCGGTCGCCGCGCATCAGCGGCCAGCGATGCGAACCGGGAATATATTCGAACGGCCCGCTATCGGGGTGAATATCGCCGAGGGCGATCCATACCGCGGCGTACCAGCAATTGACGAAAGACGGATTGAGATAATCGTCCTGGTGCCATTCGCGCTGCGAGGTGATCCAGTTGGTGAGGCATAGATGCAACATCATGTCCTCGCCGATCAATTCCTTCAGCTTGGCCATCAATGGCGGGTGCAGGGCCAGTTGGCGCATCTCGTCGACATGCATGTAGGGCGCGCATTCCATCCAGCCCGCCGGCTCGCCGAACGCCTCGCGCCGGCGGATATAAGGCTCCGTTATGTCGTCCGCCAGAAAGCCGCGCAACACCAACGCACCGTTCTCCCGCCATTCGCGCTGATCCGGCGTCAGCCCGGCGTTGTCGAGAGATTCCCGGTCCAGCGCTGGCAGCGCTTCATCCGGCGGAATTTCGGAGATATCGGCGAACAGAACATCCGGCCTGCGCGGCCGCGCCAGGGATAACCGGGCGACAAGCTTTTGCACGAAACTCATATTTCCATAAACCTCATGGCAGGCTCCGCGCCGGGGTGGACAGGACTTGCACTGTCACTCCCATGGCCACCATCCATCGTCCAGGGTTTTCCGGTGGTACGCCTAGGCAGCCACCTTGCGCGCGTTCCGCATGCCCGTCGCCAGCGCCCGCACGTCGCGCAGCACCGCGTCCACATCCTCGCGCCATAATGTATCGATCAGCGCGGAGGCGACGATCGCACCATCCGCATGCTGCGCCACGCAGGCGGCCTGCTCCGGCGTGCGCACCCCAAACCCGACGGCAATCGGCAGGTTGGTGGCGGCACGGATGCGCGGGATATCGCGCGCCAGATCAGCGGCGCTCGCCGTACGCGTGCCGGTAATCCCGGTGATGCTGACATAGTAAACAAAGCCGGAAGAGCCGGCGAGCACCAGCGGCAGACGCGCATCGGAGGTGGTCGGCGCCACCAGGCGGATTACGTCGATTCCGTTCAGCGCGGCATCCGGCAGCAATAAATCCGCCTCCTCGGTCGGCAGATCGACGACGATCAGCCCATCCACGCCCATTTTCGCCGCATCAGCGCAGAACCGCGCCACGCCATAGCTCAGTATCGGGTTCAGATACCCCATCATCACCAGCGGTGTATGGTCATTGCTGCGGCGGAATTCCTCCACCAGCCCGAGCACGCCATGCAGGCTCGCCCCGGCCAGCAGCCCGCGCCGCCCGGCCGCCTGAATGGTCGGACCATCGGCCATCGGGTCGGTGAAGGGCATGCCGATTTCGATAATATCCGCGCCGCTCTCCGCCATGCCGTGCAGCAGCACCAGCGAGGTTGCGCGATCCGGGTCATAGGCTTCCACGAAGGGGATCAGCGCCGCCCGCCCCTGCGCCTTCAGCGCCGAGAACACACCCGCGATCCGGCTCATATCTCTGCTCCGAGATGCTTGGCGACTGAAAAAATATCCTTGTCACCGCGCCCGCATAAATTCATCAGAATGATCTGGTCCTTATCCATCCCCGGCGCGATCTTGGCGACATGGGCGAGCGCGTGGCTCGGCTCCAGCGCCGGAATAATACCTTCCGTCCTCGTGCAGAGCTGGAAAGCAGCCAGCGCCTCCTTGTCCGTCGCGGCAACGTATTCCACCCGGCCGATATCATGCAGCCATGAATGCTCCGGCCCGATGCCGGGATAATCCAGCCCGGCCGAAATCGAATGCGCCTCGATGATCTGGCCATCCGCATCCTGCAGCAAATAGGTGCGGTTACCATGCAGCACGCCTGGCCGGCCACGGCTCAGGCTCGCCGCATGCTCCGCGGTATCCAGCCCATGCCCCGCCGCCTCGACGCCGATCAGCCGCACCGCGTCATCCAGGAACGGATGAAACAGCCCGATCGCATTGGACCCGCCGCCGATTGCCGCCACCGCCACATCCGGCAACCTGCCCTCGGCCTCCAGCATCTGGGCGCGCGCCTCCTCGCCGATCACGCACTGGAAATCACGCACCATGGCGGGGTAAGGATGCGGCCCGGCCGCGGTGCCGATGATGTAGAACGTATCATTCACATTCGCGACCCAATCGCGCATGGCATCGTTCATCGCATCCTTCAACGTCGCCGCCCCGGAGCTCACCGGCACCACCTCGGCGCCCAGCAGCTTCATGCGGAACACGTTCGGCTTCTGCCGCTCTACATCCACGGCGCCCATGTAAACCGTGCAGGGCAGGCCGAACAGCGCGCAAACCGTCGCTGTCGCCACGCCATGCTGGCCGGCACCCGTCTCGGCGATAATCCGTGTTTTGCCCATGCGCCGGGCCA
>JAKBAV010000063.1 GCA_021826225.1 Pseudomonadota bacterium
GCGGGGCGTTGGCGACGTCGCGGCCCAGCGCCTCGGCGGCCAAAGCCAGGGTTTTGACCGGCACCAGCAGGGTCCGCACGGCCCAGATGATCATGATGCCGCCGAGCAGTGTCATCACGATGAAGGCGGTGGCGAAGCTCGGCGAGCGCCAGGGCACCACCGGCGGCAGGGTGGAGCTGATGCTGAGCCAGTAGGCGGGCGGCATCATCGCCTCGGGTGGCAGCAGCAGCCCGGCGAACAGGCTGGCCGCATTGGGCGGGCCACCGGGCCCGACGCTGGGATTGCCGCCGGGATTGCCGCCGGAAAGCCCGCCGAGATCGCCCCCGGAAGCGCCTCCGGCATCGCCTTCCAGCGCATCGGGCGGGGAGCCGCCAGTGGGGCCGAAGCCGCTCCCGAAAATCCGGTTGAACGGCGGCGGCAAAGCCGGCATCGGCGGGAAGGCGAACTGATCCGGCATGCCGAAGCTGATGATGTAGCGCGGCGGCGACCCGGTGACGCGCAACAGCATGCCGTGCGGGCGGATGTTCCCCGGGATGCCGTAGGAGAAAATCCCGGCGCGGATCGCCTCGCGCGCCGGCAGCGGCATCGGGATGGTGCCCTGAAGCGGCGGGGTGGCCGAAAGCACCAGGGTATCGCCCTCGGGGAGCGGCTCGCGGGTGACCAGGGCGGCGCGCTGGGCGGGCGGTGCCAAGGCGATGTGGCGGTAGATGATGACCGCGCGCACGGCGAATTCCTGGTCCTCCTCCAGCCGGCCGAGCTGCATCTGGTTGAAGGTGTGGATCAGCAGGCCGAGGAGCTGGATCAGCGCGAAGCCGGCCAGGAGGATGAGTATGGTGCGGCGCGCGAGGCTTTGCGGCAACAGCCTGCGCGGCATGAGATTCAGTGGCGTTCGACGGGGGTGGAGAGGACGTAACCGCCGCCGCGCACGGTTTTGATGAGCTGGGCGTTACGACCGTCATCCTCCAGCTTGCGGCGCAGGCGCGATACCGCGACATCGATGGCGCGGTCGAACGGGCCGGCCTGGCGGCCGCGCAGCAGGTCGAGCAGCATGTCGCGCGTCAGCACCCGGTTGGGGCGGTCGAGCAATGCCACCAGCAGGTCGTACTCGCCGCCGGTGATGGCGACTTCCACGCCGCTGGGGTCGAGCAGGCGGCGGCGCGCGGTTTCCAGCACCCAGCCGGAAAAATGGTAGCTCTTGGTGGGGTCCGGCACGCGCTCCTCGGCATCGCCGGTGCGGCGCAGCACGGCGCGGATGCGCGCCACAAGCTCGCGCGGGTTGAACGGCTTGGTCACGTAATCATCGGCGCCCAGTTCCAGCCCGATGATGCGGTCGGTCTCCTCGGCCATGGCGGTGAGCATGATGATGGGCACGTTGGTCTCGGCGCGGAACCAGCGCGCCAGCTCCAGCCCGCTCTCGCCGGGCAGCATGAGGTCCAGCACCACGAGCTGGTAATGCCCGTTGGCGAATACCCGGCGGGCCTCGCGGCCATCGCGCGCCGTGCTGACGCGCAGGCGCTGGCGTTCGAGGAATTTAGCCAGCAGGTCGCGGATTTCCCGGTCATCATCAACGATGAGGATATGCGGCATGGTCTCCATGGCTGTTACAATAGCCGGGCCGGCGGGGTTTGGGCAGGGTACGTTGCAATTGGTGACAATTTCTTCACCTCCGACAACGATACCGGCGCGCAAAAAATCCCTTGCGCCACGCGGGCGCAGGCTCTATTCCCCGCTCCACGCAGCAACGTACGTGCCTCTGCCGGTCTCCGGTTACGCAACGGCGTCAAGCGTTCTGGCAGCACAGCCGGGGTAATCCCGGAAGTTGGCTGGTTCGTTGGACCGTTTTGTAACCCTGTCCGCTGTCTCACCAGGCGGATAGTTCGAGAAGGAATGAGGACGATGACTCCCAAAGTCACTTCGTTTATCGACAGCATGCCGGCAACGCCGTGCCTGGTGCTGGACCTGGATGTGGTTGCCGAGAATTATGCGGCGCTGCGCCGCGCCTTGCCGGCGGCGGCGATATATTACGCCGTGAAGGCCAACCCGGCGCCGGAAATTCTGCGCCTGCTCGCGGCAGCGGATTCGGGCTTCGATGCCGCCTCGCTGAAGGAGATCGAGGATTGCCTCGCCGCCGGGGCGGACCCCGCGCGCATCTCGTTCGGCAATACGGTTAAAAAACCCGCCGCCATAGCCGCCGCCCATGCCCAGGGCGTGCCGCTTTATGCGTTCGATTCGGCCGAGGAGCTGGAAAAAATCGCCGCCCATGCGCCGGGCGCGAAGGTGTATTGCCGCATCGCGGTGAAGAATGAGGGCGCGGAATGGCCGCTTTCCAAAAAATTCGGCACCACCGCGGCGCGCGCGCAGGAATTGCTGCTGGCGGCACCGGCTCTGGGGCTCGTGCCGCATGGCGTTTCATTCCATGTCGGCAGCCAGCAGACCGGGGCGCTGGCCTATGCGCTGGCCATCGCCCAGGCGGCGATGATTTTCACCGATCTGAAGGCCCGGGGTGTGGAGCTGAAAATGCTCAATCTCGGCGGTGGTTTTCCGGTGCGCTACCAGCGCGACGTACCGGGCGCCGATGAGTTCGCCGATGTCATCATGGCGGCGATGGTGGCGCATTTCGGCAATGATATTCCCGATATGCTGATCGAGCCCGGCCGCGCCATGGTCGGCAATGCCGGCATTGTGGTCGCGGAAGCCATTCTCGTATGCCAGCGCATGCCCGAGGACCCGCGCCGCTGGGTGTATCTGGATATCGGGCGCTTCGGTGGCCTGGCGGAAACCGAAGGCGAGGCGATCCGCTACCGTATTACGGCGGGGGCCGGACCCACCGGCCCGGTGGTGCTGGCCGGCCCGACCTGCGATGGCGTGGATGTGATGTATGAGCAGACGCCCTATGAGCTGCCTTTGGCGCTGCACTCGGGCGGGCGGGTGCTGATCCACGATACCGGGGCCTATGTGACGAGCTATGCCAGCCAGGGTTTCAACGGCTTCGCGCCGCTGGCCGAACATTATATTTGACGAACACTATATTCAGCGAAGATTTTATTTAACGAAGCCGCGCTTCCCCCGGCGGGATAAGCGCCCTAGTTTGGCGCCGCATGTATTCCCAGGAGCTACGCCATGAACGAGATTAAACTCAAGGCCGCTGACGGCAGCGGTGAATTTTCTGCCTTTGTCTGGATGCCCGTGGGCGAGGACACGGCCGGTGCGGTCGTGCTCATTCAGGAGATTTTCGGTGTGAACGACGCGCTGCGCGAAACCGGCAAGCTTCTGGCCGCGCAGGGCTTTATCGCCATCGCCCCGGATTTGTTCTGGCGCCAGGAGCCGGGGGTGAATATTTCCGACAAGACCGAGGCCGAGTGGAAGAAGGCCTTCGCGCTGATGAACGGGCTGGACCAGGACCTCGCCATCGAGGACCTCAAGGTCACCCTCGCCGCCGCGCGCAAGCTGCCGGGCAGCAACGGCATTGCCGCCACGATGGGGTTCTGCCTTGGCGGGCGCCTGGCGGTGATGATGGCGACACGCTCCGATGCGGATGCCAACATCTCCTATTACGGCGTGATGCTCGACAACCTGACCGGCGAGTTCGACAATATCGCCGCGCCGCTGATGCTGCATATCGCCGAGCAGGACGAGTTCGTGTCCCCTGAGGTGCAGAATACGGTCCTTGAAGCGCTTGAGGATAATGAATGGGTCGATGCCTTCATCTATCCCAACGTGCAGCATGCCTTCGCCCGGCCGGGCGGGGTGCATTACGATGCCCGCGCCGCGACGATCGCCAATGGGCGTACCACCGAGCTGCTTGCCGAAATCCTCGAATAAGGCCGGCGCGGCTTCGCGCCCCTTGCGCGGGCCGCATCCGGCATGGCAACCAGGGCGCCCGGTGAGTTTGGAGTCGGCATTTTGAGTGACCTGTTCGAGACGACCCCAGACAAGGATTCCTACGGCGCCGCGCAGATCGAGGTGCTGGAAGGGCTGGAGCCCGTGCGCCGCCGCCCTGGGATGTATATTGGCGGCACGGACGAAAACGCCTTGCACCACCTCGCCGCTGAAATCCTCGATAATGCGATGGATGAGGCGGTGGCCGGCCATGCCAGCGTCATCGAGATGATGCTGGAGCCGGGCAATGCGCTCACGGTCAAGGATAACGGGCGCGGCATTCCGGTGGATCCGCATCCGAAATTCCCGAAAAAATCGGCGCTGGAGGTTATTCTCACCACGCTGCATTCCGGCGGCAAGTTTTCCGGCAAGGCCTATGCCACTTCCGGCGGCCTGCATGGCGTCGGCTCCTCGGTTGTGAACGCGCTCTCCAGCAGTTTCACGGCTGAAGTCGCCCGCGATAAAATTCTGCACCGTCAGGAGTTTTCGCGCGGCCTGCCGCGGACCAAGCTCGTTACCGTGGGCCCGGTGCAGAACCGGCGCGGCACCGCCATATGCTTTATCCCCGATACCGAGATTTTTGGGTCCCTCGCCTTTTCCCCCGCGCGGCTGTTCAAGCTTTGCCGCAGCAAGGCGTATCTGTTCCGCGGCGTGCGTATCCGCTGGAGCTGCGACGCCAGCCTGCTCAAGCCGGGCTCTGAGGTGCCGGCCAGCGCCGAGCTGCATTTTCCCGGCGGCCTGCGCGACTCGCTGGCCGCCGAGCTGGGGGATGCCGCCCTTGTTCTGCCCGAAATCTGGTCCGGCGAGGCCAAATTCGCCCCCATCAACGGCACCGACCAGGGCAAGCTCGAATGGGCGCTGGCCTGGACCGAAACCGGGGAAGCGAGCATCGACACCTATTGCAACACCGTGCCCACCCCGCTGGGCGGCACGCATGAGGCTGGTTTCCGCGCCGCCCTGTTGAAAGGTCTGCGCGCCTGGTCCGAGACGCGCGGCAATAAGCGCGGTGCCGCCATCATCGCCGAGGATGTGCTGGGCAATCTGCGCGCCAAGCTCTCGCTCTTCATCCGCGACCCGCATTTCCAGGGCCAGACCAAGGAAAAGCTCACCAACCAGGAGGCCAGCCGGCTTACCGAAATTTCTCTCCGCGACCGTTTCGATCATTTCCTTGCGGGTAATCCCAGCAACGCCGATAATTTGCTGGCCTTCGTCATCGACCGCGCGGAAGACCGCATCCGCCGCAAGGAGGCGCAGAACACACCGCGCAAATCCGCCACCCGCCGCCTGCGCCTACCCGGCAAGCTCGCCGATTGCGCCACGGAAAGTGCGGAGGGTACGGAAATATTCCTGGTCGAGGGCGATAGCGCCGGGGGCTCTGCCAAGCAGGCGCGCAACCGCAATACCCAGGCGATATTGCCGCTGAAGGGCAAGATTCTCAACGTCGCCTCGGCCAGTGGCGAAAAGCTCAAGCAGAACCAGGAATTAAAGGATCTGATCGAGGCGCTGGGCTGTGGCACAGGGACCGGCTTCAACCGCGCCGCCTTGCGCTATGAGCGCATCATCATCATGACGGATGCCGATGTCGACGGCGCCCATATCGCCTCGCTGCTGATGACATTCTTCTACCGCGAGCTGCCGGAACTCATCCGCCACGGCCATGTATACTTGGCGCAACCACCGCTCTACCGCATCGTGCAGGGCGCCAAAAGTGTCTACGCCATGGACGATGCCGCGCGCGAGCGCCTGGTCAAAACCTTCAAGCCGGGAGCCAAGCTGGAGATCAGCCGCTTTAAAGGCCTGGGCGAAATGCCGCCCGCCGTGCTGAAGGAAACCACCATGGACCCGGCCAAGCGGATACTGCTGCGTATCATGGCGCCGCCGGAAACCCGCGCCGCCACATCGGAGCTGGTGGAAAGCCTGATGGGCAAGCGCCCCGAGCTGCGCTTCCAATTCATCCAGGAAAATGCAGGGAAAGTTCGGGAGCTGGATATCTAGTTCCGGCAGCGCCGGAGCGATTCAAGAATATTCTTATGAATTCGTAACAAACAGCTCCCGCGATGAAACTGCCTCGCATTCGCCATTTCGTTTTCGGCATAAAAAAACGGCCCTGGGTTTGCCCAAGGCCGTTTCTGAAAAAATTCCGTTCCGAAAAACCTCAGACGGATTTTTTAAGCGTCGGTGAAGCCTTGAAACGAACCGTTTTGCCGGCTTTTACCTTGATTTCTTCCCCGGTGCGCGGGTTTACACCCTTGCGCGCCTTGGTCTTGCGTACCGTGAAGGTTCCGAAGCTCGGCAGCGTGAATTTGCCGTTCTTTTTCATTTCCTTCACGATTGCCTCGATCAGATCGGCTGCCGTGCGGTTGGCGGCAACGCCCGTGATCTCAGCGGAATTCTGGATAACTTCAGCAATGAATGCCTTCGACATATCTCAAAGCCTCTTTCATGTTTGTACGTCCTGGCCAGGCCGCGTGGCACCAAAACGCTGTTTTAACCGTGAGAACGCTCAAGAGCCCGACTCAAAAGACCAAGCGCGTTGGCAAATCGTCTAGCCCGGGCCTCATAAAATTGCCAGAGGCCATAATGCCTGCGGTTAAAAAATATTCACCAAAGGAGGGAAAATGGTGCCCGAGGGCGGAATCGAACCACCGACACTGCGATTTTCAGTCGCATGCTCTACCAACTGAGCTACTCGGGCACTTGGGTTCGGGCTGCCTAAACCAAGCGGCAACCCGTTGCAAGCCCGCCCCCCTCAAGCCCCAATTGATGCGGGACCGATGGTGCTGTCACTGGGAATTGAACCCAGGACCTCTTCATTACCAATGAAGTGCTCTACCCCTGAGCTATGACAGCGCGCGGTTGCGCGCCCCTATATCGCCCCGCGCGCCGGCACGCAACAGGGCTGAATGGCCGGGCCTTGACGCTGGCGCCCGCGTGGCTTTGAACGATTGCCATGACAGCGCCGCCGCCCCGTGCCGAACCGACCAACGCCAAACCCACCCAGGCCGAAGCCGCCAAGGCCCGGCGCGCGGCCGAGGCCGCTGCCTCCCTGCGCGCCAACCTGGCCCGGCGCAAGGCGCAGTCACGCGCCAAGGCCACTGAGCCAGGCCCGGAGGAGCAGAAATGCCGGTAATGCCCGACCATTGGATCCGCAGGCAGGCCACTGAAGCCGGCATGATCGAGCCGTTTGTCGAGGCGCAGAAGCGCGATGGCGTGGTCTCCTACGGCCTGTCCTCCTATGGCTATGATGCCCGCTGCTCCGACCATTTCAAGATCTTCACCAATGTCGATTCGGCCGTGGTCGACCCCAAGGCCTTCAACCCGGCAAGCTTTGTGGACCGCACCGGCCCTGTCTGCATCATCCCGCCCAACAGCTTCGCGCTTACCCATACGGTCGAATATTTCCGTATTCCGCGGGATATTCTGGTAATCTGCCTGGGCAAGTCCACCTATGCGCGTTGCGGCATCATCGTGAACGTGACGCCGCTGGAGCCCGAATGGGAGGGCCAGGTGACCATAGAGATTTCCAACACCACCCCGCTGCCGGCCAAAATCTATGCCGGCGAGGGCATCTGCCAGTTCCTGTTTCTGCAAGGCGCCTCCCCTTGCGAGATTTCCTATGCTGACAAGGCCGGCAAATATATGGGCCAGCGCGGCGTTTCACTGCCAAGGATGTAAAAGCTCCCATGGACTCGATTCGCATAACGGGCGGCGTACCGCTTACCGGCACTATTTCCATCTCCGGGGCCAAAAACGCGGCTCTGCCGCTGATGACCTGCGGGCTGCTCACCGATGACCGGCTGATACTGGGCAATGTCGCCAAACTGGCCGATCTTGCCACCATGGCCGATCTGCTCGGGCAGCATGGCATCGCGGTGGAGCCCGAAGGGCGCAGTTTGAGCCTGGGCGGGCGCATTACCAATGCCGAGGCGCCTTATGACATCGTGCGTAAAATGCGCGCCTCCGTCCTGGTGCTTGGCCCGCTTCTGGCGCGGATCGGCGAGGCCCGCGTTTCCCTGCCTGGGGGCTGCGCCATTGGCACGCGGCCGGTGGACCTGCACCTGAAGGGGCTGGAGGCCATGGGGGCCAAAATAAATCTCGATGCCGGCTATATCAATGCCAGCGCGCCGCAGGGCCTCAAGGGCGCGGATATCGTGTTTCCCTTCGTCTCCGTCGGCGCCACCGAGAATATCCTCATGGCGGCGAGCCTGGCCGATGGCGTCACCACCCTCAAAAACGCCGCGCGCGAGCCCGAGATTACCGATCTCGTCACCTGCCTGATCGCCATGGGCGCTAAAATCGAGGGCATCGGCACCGATACGCTGACCATCGAGGGCGTGAAATCCCTGCACGGCGCCAGCCATGCCATACTGCCGGACCGTATCGAGACCGGCACCTATGCCTGCGCCGCGGCCATTACCGGCGGCGATCTGTTCCTGGAAAACGCCCGGGCCGCTGATCTCGGGGCGGTGCTCAGCGCCATGCGGGAGGCTGGGATTGTTATTACCGAGGAGGCCAATGGCTTTCGCGTCAGCCGGGCCAACGGGCTGCATGGCGTGGATGTGATGACCGAGCCCTTTCCTGGCTTCCCGACCGATATGCAGGCCCAGTTCATGGCGCTGATGGCGGTGGCCGAAGGGGCTTCGATGGTCACCGAGACCATTTTCGAGAACCGCTTCATGCATGTGCCCGAGCTCAACCGCATGGGGGCCAGGATTAACGTACACGGCTCGTCGGCCATTATCCGTGGCGTGAAGGCCTTGTCCGGTGCCCCGGTGATGGCGACCGACCTGCGCGCCTCCTTTACCCTCGTGCTGGCGGCCCTGGCGGCGGCGGGTGAAACCACCATATCCCGCGTCTACCATCTCGACCGGGGGTATGAAGCCGTGGAGCAGAAGCTGGCGGGCTGTGGCGCCCGGATTGAACGCGTGAGCTGATGCGCTGATAAGCATGGGGGCCGCGCCGGGGCTGGTCATCGGCATGGCGAATCGCAATGCTCTCTTAACTGACCATGGCCTATGACCATGGTCATCATGGAAAAACTTTCTAAATCTCAGTTCAAACCCCATGCCTTGGAAATTTTTCGTGCGATCGAGGCAAGCGGGCGGCCGTTGATCATCACCGATAATGGCGTGCCCAAACTTGAAATCCGCCCGTATCGCGGCAATGGCGACCGGCTGGAGGCGCTGCGCGGCTCGGTCATCCATTTCACGCCCGAAAAACCGTGATCCTGCTCGACACCCCTGCCCTCATCTGGTGGGTCAACCGCAATGCCGAACTCTCCGCGACGGCGCTGGGCCATATCGAAAGCGAGCGGCCGGACGGCGGCATCCTGATCTCCGCCCTCGCGGCATGGGAGATCGGCCATTGGGCCGCCGAGGGGCGCCTGGCCTTGCGTATGGAGCCGAATATCTGGCTCGGCCTCGTCGCCGCGATTCCGGAGGTCAGCTTCGTGGCGGTGGATCATCATATCGCGCTGGAAGCCGCGACCCTGCCAGGCCCGGCGCCTGCTGGCCTGGCCGCCCGGATCCTCGCCGCCACGGCGCGCCATCGCGGTTGCCCGCTGGTGACGGGCGATGCCGCGCTTCAGGCGTATATTCATGTAAAAACAATCTGGTAGCCTTCTGACCAGCCCCCTCTGACCAGACCCGCTCAGGCGGGGGGTCAGGCTGGTAGCGGTGCTCCGGTCAGCCCCATCGCGGCGAAGACGCGCTCGCCCACCTCCTTGCGCTGCGCGCCGATCAGCGCGCCGATCAGCTCCGCCTTGCCGGCCTCCACCGTCATCATCTTGGCGGTACGCACCACGGAGGGCACGCCGAGCCCGGCGGCGATGGTATCGGCAATTTCGACATCCCCCGGCCAGCCACTATTCCGCGCGCTGGTGATCATCAGCACCCAGAGCAGCGCGTGCTGGCGCAGAATATCCCCCGCCACGATGACCAGCGCCGGGCGGAATTCCGGCGCGCCGGCCACCGCGAAGGGGATTTTCACCACATCCCAGCGCTTAAAGACCATAATACGACCGCTGATCCGCTTCCGATTCCCATTCCGCCAGGACCGGCGATTTCTGGTCCACATTCCTGATCAACGGCTTGCACAGCACCACCCGCTCGCCCTCGATGGCGAAGCCCAGCAGGTCGCCCTCCTTCAGCCCCAGATGCAGCCGCACCGCCTGGGGAATGGTTGTCTGTGCCTTGGCCGTCAATTTGCTCGTGATCATGTTTCTGTGCCCCGGTTATGACTCGGTTTGTCACGCGCATCGGTAAAGCCAGGGTTAAATTCCGGGATTTTTCCACCGGACTTCATGGAATTTCCATACTGTCCTGGAAAATCCTTGCCGGTAAGGCGTTTTCCGCCCGGTGCGGAATTTTCCTTAACCGGCGGAAATTCGTCGGAATTCCCGGATATTCCTTACCAAAAGGCCGGAAATATCCTGGATGTAAGGAAAATTACGCTATTTTGCGGTATGGAATACCATGTGCACGACCTCAACCGGCAGGCCGCCGAGAGGGTGGCGGTACATCGCCCGGTTTTGTTCAACAAAGCCGTGCCGGGCATAAAATGGGGCCGCGTTCAGCGTCGCCTCCAGCCGGACCACGCCATACTCCACGCCATACTGGGCGACATCCTGGGCGGCATTCTGGGCGGCATTCGCCAGGCCGATTTGCAGGAGCCGCCGCCCGAGCCCCTGCCCGGCCATGTCTGGCCGCACGAAAAGCCGCGTCAGCACGCCGGGGGCGGTATCGACAAAGCCGCAGACCAGCCCGGCGCGCACCGCCACGCGCACCGCCCCGCCGGCAATCACCTGTTCGTAATGCGCGGCGTCGCGCCCGCTCATCCATTGCGCGATTTGTGCCGGCGTATAATGCGCCGCCGCCAGCCCGGTGATCGCGGCTTGCGTCACATCATACAGCACCTGGCCCTCGCCGGGCCGGGCTGGGCGGATTTTTATGCCGCGCGGTGCGGCTTGCGGCGCGTCAGCCGCCAAGCTCGACGATCTTGATCCGCTTGCCCTTGGTCGAGAGCGCGATTTCGCCGCGGATCAGGCGCAGCGCGTTCTCGCCGAACATCTCGCGCCGCCAGCCTTCCAGAATCGGGTTGGGCGCGGTCTCATCGAGTGCCAGGGCCTCGATCTCATCGCCGCCCGCCACCAGCCTTGCGGCCACATTATTCTGCTCGGCGGCGGCGTTCAGCAGCACTTTGAGCAGCGCGACCAGCGCCGGTGAGGCGCGGGCCACGTCGCGCGGGCGCTCCACCTTGGGCAGATCCGCATCATTCATGCCTTTTGCGGCGGCAATCGCCGCCAGCAGCGAAACACCGGACTTTCCATTGGCGAAGCCGGCGGACACGCCGCGCGCGCGGGTCAGCGCCTCCGGCGTATCCGGGGCGAGTGCCGCCACTTCGGGGATCTGCTCATCCTTCAGCAGCCGCCCGCGCGGAATATTCACGCGCTGCGCCTCGCGCTCACGCCATGCCGCGATGGCCTGCACCAGAGCGATCTGCCGGCGGTTATTGGTCCGCAGCTTCAGCCGCTCCCAGGCCTTGTCCGGGTCCACCCGGTAGGTGCCGGGCTCGGCCAGCACGGCCATTTCCTGCGCCACCCAGCCCATGCGGCCTTCCGCCTTCAGCCGCGCGTGGAGCTTTTCATACACGGTGCGCAGATGTGTCACATCGGCGGCGGCGTATTCCACCTGCGCCTTGGTCAGCGGCCTGGCCGACCAGTCGGAAAAGCGGTGGGTTTTATCGATATGTCCGCCGGTGAGCGACTGCACCAGGCTGTCATACCCTACCTGGTCGCCAAACCCCGCCACCATGGCCGCCACCTGGGTATCGAATACCGGGGCCGGCACGGCATCGAACATCAGCAGGAAAATCTCGATATCCTGGCGGCAGGCGTGAAACACCTTCACCACATCCGGCTTGGCCAGGAGCGCGCCGAGCGGCGCCAGGTCTATCCCCGGGGCCTGCGCATCGACCACCGCCACCTCATGCGTGCCGCCGAGCTGCACCAGGCACAGCTCGGGGTAATAGGTCCGCTCGCGCATGAATTCGGTATCCACGGTCACGAACTCTTCCCCGGAGAGACGCTCGCAAAGCGCGCTCAGCGCCTCGGTGGTGGTAATATACTGGGTCTGTGTGTCACTCATATATTAACCCTTAGCCCTCCCCCCGCTTGACAGGAAAGGGGGCAAGGTTTCTTTCCCGTCGCATGGAACAGATTCACCCCTACCGCACCCATGATTGCGCCGCCCTGCGCGCGGAAAATATCGGCCAAGTGGCCCGCCTGTCCGGCTGGGTGCATGCCAAGCGCGACCATGGCGGGCTTTTATTCATCGATCTGCGTGACCATTTCGGCCTTACCCAATGCGTTTTCGCGGCCGGTTCCCCCGGTTCCCCCGGTTTCGCCGCCATCGAGCGGCTTCGGGTCGAATCGGTTGTTACCGTTACCGGCGCGGTGGTGGCGCGTGCGCCGGGCACCGAGAACCCGCGTTTGCCCACCGGCGCCGTGGAGCTGCGGGTGGAAACCGTGGCATTGCAGTCCGCCGCCGATGTGCTGCCCATTCAGGTCGCGGGCAGCGAGCACTACCCCGATGAATTGCGGCTGAAATACCGCTTCCTCGATCTGCGCCGCGAGCAGGTGCATAAGAACATCATGCTGCGCGCGGGCGTCATCGCCTCTTTCCGCCGTCGCATGATCGAGGCCGGTTTCACCGAATTCCAGACGCCCATCCTCACCGCCTCCTCGCCTGAGGGCGCGCGGGATTTTCTGGTCCCCGCCCGCAACCATCCCGGCAAGTTCTACGCCCTGCCCCAGGCGCCGCAGCAGTTCAAGCAGCTGCTCATGGTCGCCGGGTTTGACCGCTATTTCCAGATCGCCCCCTGTTTCCGCGATGAAGCCTCGCGCGCTGACCGCTCGCCCGGCGAATTCTACCAGCTCGATTTTGAAATGAGCTTTGTGACGCAGGAAGATGTGTTCAACACCATCGAGCCGATCCTGCTTGGCGTGTTCGATGAATTCGCCGCCGGCCGCGATATCGATCATGATGTCAAACGCATCCCCTACGATGTTTCGCTTCTGAAATATGGCTCGGACAAGCCGGACCTGCGCAACCCGATTGAGATTGCCGATGTGACCGAAGCCTTTCGCGGCTCGTCCTTTGGCCTGTTTGCCAAAATCATCGAAGCGGGCGGCATCGTGCGGGCCATTCCGGCGCCGGGAGCGGGGGCCAACCCGCGCTCCTTTTTTGACAAGCTCAACGAATGGGCGCGCGCGGAGGGTGCCGGGGGGCTTGGCTACATCACCTTCTCCGATGCCGGTCCGCAGGGGCCGATTGCCAAGAACCTCAGCGCCGAGCGGGCTGAGGCGATCCGCGAAGCCTGCGGCCTGAAACCCGGCGATGCCGTTTTCTTCGCGGCCGGCAAGGCGCTGGAGGCGGCCAAATTCGCCGGCAGCGTGCGCACGAAACTGGGCCATGATCTCGGGCTCATCGATGGAGCAAAATTCAAGTTCTGCTGGATCGTCGATTTTCCGATGTATGAATATGATGAGGAGGCGAAGCAGGTCGTCTTCTCGCATAACCCGTTCTCGATGCCGCAAGGCGGGCTGGAGGCGCTTAATCATCAGGACCCGCTCACCATCAAGGCCTTCCAGTACGATATCGTGTGCAACGGCATCGAGCTGTCCTCCGGCGCCATCCGCAACCACCGCCCGGATATCATGCTGCGGGCGTTTGAGCTCGCCGGTTACGGGCCCGAGGAGGTTGAGGCCCGTTTCGGCGGCATGCTGAACGCCTTCCGCTACGGCGCCCCGCCCCATGGCGGCTCAGCCCCGGGCATCGACCGCATCGTCATGCTCCTGGCCGATGAGCCCAATATCCGCGAAGTCATCGCCTTCCCGCTGAACCAGCAGGGCGAGGACCTGATGATGGGCGCCCCCGCGCCGATACCGGCGGGGCGGTTGAAGGAGCTGTCGATCGCGCTGGCCCTGCCGCCGAAGGTGGTGAAAGCCTGACCCCGCCGAAGGTGGTGAAGGCCTAGCCGCCCGTTATGTCCTGCTTTTTCTGCAGGTATTCCTCGCGGTTGACCTCCCCCCGGGCGTAGCGTTCATCCAGCGCGTGCAGGCCCCGGGAGAAGTGGCCGGGATGGGGGATGTTGTGGGTGTCTGGATGGCGGGGATGGCCGCACCAGGCGAGTGCGCGGAAGATGAAAACCAGCAGCGCGACCAGAACCACCGCTCCGA
>JAKBAV010000161.1 GCA_021826225.1 Pseudomonadota bacterium
TCATGCTCGTCGGAAATATCGCCGACGATGGTTTCCACCAGATCCTCGATCGTCACCAGCCCGTCGATCCCGCCATATTCATCGACCACGAGCGCCAGATGCGTATGGCGCTGACGCATCTGGAGCAAAAGATCGAGCACGCCGATCTGCGGCGCCACCATCAATGGCTTACGCATAATCTTCGCCACGGAAAATTCCGCCGCCGGCCCAGCATAGGCAAAAACATCCTTCAGATGCACCATGCCCATCACATCATCGAGATGCTCGGCATAAACCGGCAGGCGGGAATGGCCCTCGCGGCGCAGCAGATCAATCGCCTGGTCCAGCGTCACATCCGCCCGCATGGCGATGATATCCGGGCGCGGCACCATCACGTCATCGGCGCTGATGTCGCGCAGGCGCAGCACATTGGCGATCAGCGCCCGCTCCTGCGGGTTCAGCCCCACGGCGGCATCAGGCGCGGCCTCGCTGGCGGCGTCCTGCACCAGCTCGGCAATGGAATCGCGCACCGATTGTTCGGTATTACGCAGCCGGCCAATCAGGCGGCTAAGGGCGGAACTCATCGCGATTTCCACGGGTTGGGCACGCCGAGCCGGCGCAGCAGCCGCGCCTCCTCGGCCTCCATCTCCCGTGCCTCGCCCGGATGGTGGTGGTCGTAGCCATCCAGGTGCAGCGCGCCATGCACCAGCAGATGCGCCAGATGCTGGGCGATGCTCTTGCCCTCCCGCGCCGCCTCGCGCGCCACCTGGCCGAAGGCCAGCAGGATTTCCGGCGGCTGCTCATAGGTCAGCACATTGGTCGGCTTGTTCTTGCCCCGGTCGCGATAATTCAGCCGCTGCACCGTGCGGTCATCGGTCAGTGCCACGCTGGCATTGCAGCCGGCCACCGCCAAAGCGCGGGCGACGAGGCGCATCACATGCGGCACATGCGCCCGCCAGCGCCGGTCGGTGATCACGAGTTCGCCCCCGAAGGGGCTGGTACTTCCAGGTTCCATCTATCCTCAGCCCTGCCGCTCGCGGGCATGCTCCTTGGCGGCGGCATAGCGCTGATCATAGGCTTCCACAATGCGGCCGACCAGCGGGTGGCGCACGACATCGCTATTGGCGAAGCGCGCCACGCCGATGCCCTGCACGCCTTCAAGCGTATCCAATGCATCGGCGAGGCCCGAGCGCGTGTTGGGCGGCAGGTCGATCTGCGTGAGATCCCCGGTGATGACCATGCGCGTGCCCTCGCCCATGCGGGTCAGGAACATCTTCATCTGCACCGGCGTGGTGTTCTGCGCCTCATCCAGAATGACGAAGGCATGCGCCAAAGTGCGGCCGCGCATGAAGGCGAGCGGCGCGATTTCGATCTCGCCGGAGGCCATGCGCTTGGTCAGGGTCTCGCCGGGCAGCATCTCGTTCAGCGCGTCATATAATGGGCGTAAATACGGGTCGACCTTCTCCTTCATGTCGCCGGGCAGGAAGCCGAGCCGCTCGCCGGCTTCCACGGCGGGGCGCGACAGCACGATACGGTCGACCTTGCCGGAGGTCAGCATCGCCACCGCCTGCGCCACGGCGAGGTAGGTCTTGCCCGTCCCGGCCGGTCCCATGGCGAACACCATCTCATGGCGCGCCAGCAGGTCGATATACCCCGCCTGTCCGGCGCTGCGTGGCCCCACCGCACCTTTGCGCGTGCGTATGGCCGGCAGGTCCGAGAGTGGCAGCCGCGGTTCATTGGCCGGATCCATCATGCGCAGCACCCCATCCACCTTCGGGCCATCCAGCGTTTCACCATGTTCAAGCTGCCGGTACAGGGCCGCCAGGGCCGCCTCCGCCGCCGCCACCTGCGCCGCCGTGCCGGAAATGGCGATGCGGTTGCCCTTGCATTTGAGCCTGACGTCGAGCTTCTGCTCGATTCGCGCCAGATGACGGTCGTGGTCGCCGAGCAAGGCGGCCAACAGACCGTTATTGTCGAAGGTCATGGTGAGGGACCGCAAGGGCGGTACCGGGGCGGAAAGGTGGGAGGTGAGGATCTGGCTCAAGCGGCGATTTGCTCCTTGGTTAAAAGAACGCCAACGATGGAATTGGTGTTGGTCCGGGTGATTTTCACCGTGCCAATCTGCCCGGTCAGCTCCGCCGGATTCTCCACCACGACAGGCTGCAGCCAGAGCGAGCGCCCGGCGATCTGCCCCTCGTAACGGCCGCGCCCGGTGAACAGCACCGGCGTGGTCAGCCCCACAGTGGCGGCGTTGAAGGCATCCTGCTGGCGGCGCAACTCGGCCTGCAGCTCGTGCAGCCGGGCGGTTTTCACATCGTCCGCCAGTTGCGGCAGGCCGGCCGCCGGCGTGCCGGGGCGCGGCGAATAGGTGAAGGAGTAGGCCAGCGCGAAACCGGTTTCGCGCACCAGCCGCATCGTATCCTGGAAATCACTCTCCGTTTCGCCCGGATGCCCGACAATGAAATCCGAGGAAAACGCGATATCCGCCCGCGCCGCGCGCAAGCGGTCCACCATCCGCCGGAAATGATCCGCGTCATGCTTGCGGTTCAT
>JAKBAV010000064.1 GCA_021826225.1 Pseudomonadota bacterium
CCTTCGTGATCGCGAGCTGGGCGGTCGGGCTGATCCGCGATACGGGCAGCATATTACTCGACATGACACCCGACCGCGCCATGGAACAAAAACTCCGCGCGGCGATCGAGGGCGGCGGCGACGAACTCGCCGACCTGCATATCTGGCGCCTGGGCCCCGGCCATCTCGGCGCAATCCTTTCCGTGGACACAGCGCAGGGACGGGGGGCAAATTATTACAAGGCAAAACTCGCCCGCTTCCGCGCACTGTCGCATGTCACGGTGGAAGTCCACCACAGTTAACTAAGGCGAGTAACTAAAGCGAGGCCGGGTGTTATGCCCGGTTTTGCTGTGATCTGATAATCGCAGAATCTATATTATGGAAAGTTATGGGGCGATGTTATAATAGCACACCCCGATTACGCCTATCCCAAATCAAGCACGGTATAACTGGGATCATCCGGATAGCGCTTGCCTATATCAATGCGTTTCCCCAACAAGCCAGCATCCCAGTTGGCGGAGTCCGGGTATTGGCGGAACCAGTCCGTCATCACCAGCCGCTCGGCGATCCGCCATTCATCGCCGCGTTTCTCGAAGCGGTCCAAATAGCGGCCTGAACCGATCACATCCATTTTTTGTCCATCCACGCTTATGCGATGATAACCGTAGAAATAGGATTCGACATCGGCGCGGGTGCCGCGCAGGGTCATCAGAATATTCGCGACTATGTGCAAGGTCTGGTCCATGCCTTTCATGAGCGGAAAGGCCCAGGCAATGAACTCTTCCGCCGTGCCCTTGAAATCGAGATGCGTATCGATGGCATCGGGCCAGTAGGCGCTGCGGAGCATGTCGGCGTCGAGCCGGTCCACCCCGCGCGCATAACGGTACAGGCATTCGCGGATGGCTTCACGATCAGCCAGCTCGGCGGCAATCTGCGTGACGGATGTGGTCATCTCGGCCTCCTTCGGACTCTCATAATCCCCGCTGCCGTGGCGCGATACCGCCAGTTCCGCCTCAGGCAAGCCACACTTCACGCCAGGGCCGCCGCCACCGAAACGCGCTATGGCCTCCGCGAACCCCCTGCCCTTCGAGACACGGGCCAGAAGCTGCCTATGCCATACCGCAGGCGCGAAATGCGGAGCATCATCCGCAAGAACCGCGCGGCAGCCGCTTCAGGCCTATTTTAGGACCACGCATCCAGCGCAACTCCACGGGGATAAGAGTTTTGTCCGGCTGCTCCAGAAATGCGTCCATACCTACCAGATGGTCCGGCCCCAGGCGGGCGCGGCCGATCAGGCAGATGCCGTAGCCGCCATTGGCGATGTCCGTGACCAGGCAGTCATAGGCGGCGAAACTGCCGTAATTGGGCCCAAAAATCAGCCGGCATTGCTGTGCCAGCAGCGAGCCGGTGCAAACCTCCCGGCGCGGCGCCCGGTTTGGCCGCGGCCCCGGTCCGGGGCCAAACCGCGACCTGAAATACGGCGTCTGTGAATCACGGAAACTCATCAGCCGATTTAACCGCAGGCGCGGTTAAGGCCCGGCTAACTCTATTTCCATGCCGTCATATCCGGGCTCGATCCCGGGCGGCAGCCTATGGCGCAATGCCGCGTAATCCATTTCCGGCCCCATATGGGTCAGGACCGTGCGGCGCGGCCGCAATTCCTCCGCCCAGGTCAGCACTGTGGGCAGGCCGGCATGGGTCGGGTGGTCCCCGGCCATGCTGAAGCAATCCACGATGAGCACCTCCAGCCCCTGCAACGCCGCGCGCTGGGCGCTGTCCATGCGCACCACATCGGTACAATAGGCCATATCGCCGATGCGCAGGCCAAGCGACCTGGTATAGCCGTGGTCCTGGTCGATGGTACGCACCGCCACCCCGGCTACTTCTATCGTCTGCCCGGCGATGAACGTATTGTCCCGCAACACCGGGCGACCGTAGAATTTGCCCGTCATGGGCCGGAAGGCATAGTCGAAGCGGCGTTTCAGCTCCTCCCATACCGGCGCCGTGGCATAGGCCGGCATGGGCGCCTGTATGATACGGTTGAGGATACGTATATCATCCAGCCCGGCAACATGGTCGGCATGGGTATGGGTAAATATCACCGCATCGATACGGCCGATGCCGTTGGCCGTGAGCTGGAGCCGCATATCCGGTGAGGTATCGACCAGAATGTTTTTATTTTCAGTGGTCTGGATGACAATGCTGGCACGGGTACGGCGGTTGCGCGGCTCCGCCGGGTCGGCCTTGCCCCAATCGCCACGCCCATCCGGCCCGCCGATCTGCGGCAGCCCGGCCGAACCGCCCGTGCCGAGCAGCGTGATTTTCACACGGTTGCCTTTCGCATTCGCGCCTTTGCAAACAAACTACGGAAATTAGCCGTCGTCAGTTCCGCCAGAGCGTCCTCGGACAAGCCTCTGAGATTGGCCATAAATCGCCCCGTATGGGCGGTATAGGCCGGCTCGTTGCGTTTGCCGCGTAACGGCACCGGGGCGAGGTAGGGGGAGTCAGTTTCCACCAGCAGCCGGTCGAGCGGGATCCTCTGCGCCACGTCGCGCACATTCTGCCCCTTGGGGAAGGTCACCATGCCGGAGAAGGAGATGTAGCCGCCCATATCCAGCGCCGCCTGGGCCAGCGCCATGCTGGAGGAGAAACAATGCAGCAGAAAGGCGAAGTCGCCCCCCCTCGCCCGCTCTTCCTGTAAAATCCTGGCGACATCGTCATCGGCATCGCGCGCATGGATGCAGAGCGGCAGGCCGGAGAGCTGCGCCGCGCGGATATTGGCGCGGAAATTCTGCTCCTGGGCATCCTTCGGCGCATGATCATAAAAATAATCGAGGCCCGATTCCCCAATGCCGATCACCTTCGGATGCGCCGCCAGCGCCGCCAGCGCTTCCGGTTCGACGATGGGCAGAACTTCAGCGGCATGATTGGGGTGGACCCCGACACAGGCCCAAACATTATCAAATTTTTCCGCAATCTCAATCGCTTGCCGGGATTGCGCGAAGGTTACGCCGATCGTGACCATCTCGGCCACGCCCGCCGCCATGGCCCGCGCGACAACCGCTTCCTGCTCGCCGGGCTGGTCGAAATAATCGAGGTGGCAGTGGCTGTCGATCAACATTTCAGGCGTCCTGAATACGGGGAAACAAGCCGGCGGGCGCCGGCAATGCCATGCCCTCCAGCAGCGGCGTATCCAATATGGCAAGCCCGCGTTCGGCGCCAACCCCCAGATAATCCAGCAACCTGTTCATCAGCTCCGGCATAAAAGCCTGCAGCACCACGGCAACGGTACGCAATACCGCGCAGAGCGTGTAAAGCACCGTGTTCATCCGCTCCGGATCGGTTTTACGCAGGCTCCACGGCGCCTGGTGGTCGATATAGCCATCAGCCGCGCGGATCAGCCGCCAGGTCTCGTCCAACGCCTCATGGAAGGCGAGGCGCGTCATCGCCCCCCTCACCTTCTCGGGCAGCTCGCCCGCCAGGGCCAGCAGCACGCAATCGGGCTCGCACAGCTCGCCCTTCGGCGGCACCACGGCGCCGGCATTCTTGGCGATGAAGGACAGCGTGCGCTGGGCGAGATTACCAAGCCCGTTGGCGAGGTCGGAATTGATCCGCCCGATCAGCGCCTTGCGCGAAAAATCGCCGTCATTGCCGAAGGGCACCTCGCGGAGCAGGAAATAGCGCACGGGGTCGAGCCCGAATTCCGCCACCAGCGGCCGCACATCGATGAAATTGCCGAGCGATTTGCTCATCTTCTCGCCCTCGACCGTCCACCAGCCATGGCTGAACACACGCTCCGGCAAGGGCAGATCGGCGGCCATGAGAAAAGCGGGCCAGTACACGGCGTGGAAACGAATGATCTCCTTGCCGACGAGGTGCAGGCTTGCCGGCCAGTAGCCCGCGCGCGGGCCGGTCATATCCGGATAGCCACAGGCGGTGAGGTAATTCACCAGCGCATCCATCCAGACATACATCACATGTGCCTCATCGCCGGGCACAGGAATGCCCCAGGAGAAGGAGGTGCGGCTCACGGAAAGATCGCGCAGGCCCGATTTGACGAAGTTATGCACCTCATTGCGCTTGCTCGGCGGCGCGATGAAGCCGGGATTGGCCGCATAGAATTCCAGAAGCCTGTCCTGGAAGGCACTGAGTTTAAAGAAATAGCTCGGCTCGATCACCCATTCCACCGGCGCCCCGGTGGGCGCTGCCTTGGTGCCGTCGGGCTTTATCGTCAGCTCGTCCTCATCGTAGAAAGCCTCGTCGCGGACCGAGTACCAGCCCTCATACTTGCCGAGATAGATAAACCCATTTTCCTGCAATTTCAGCCATATGGCCTGGGCGGCTTCCTTGTGGCGCGGCTCGGTCGTGCGGATGAAATCATCATTGGAGATATTCATCACCCGCGCCATGTCCTGGAAATCCGCCGAGACGCGGTCGGTGAACACCTGCGGCTCCACCCCTGCCAGCCGCGCGGCGGCTTCCACCTTCTGGCCGTGCTCATCCGTACCGGTGAGGAAAAACACGTCATGCCCTTCCAGCCGGTTCCAGCGCGCCAGCACATCCGCGGCGGTCGAGGTATAGGCATGGCCGAGATGCGGCGCGCCGTTCACATAATAAATCGGCGTGGTGATGTAGAAATATTGTTTCGGCATGACCTGTGGTTATGACCTGTGTAATTGCGTGAGCGCCACGACGATCGCGGCGCGTTTATCGAGGTTGAGGCCCAGAACCTCGCGCTCCATGCGGCCGAACTCCTGCCAGAGTGCCACCGATGCCGCAAGGTTCTGCCCGCCCCCTCGCCGTGCGCCCTCACGCGTGCGGGCGGCGAGGCGGGCGCGCAGCAAGGCGAAAAACCGCTCGAAACGGTCCACCCCCTCCACCGTGCGGGCGACCGTATCGGCAATCGCCTGGGCGCGGGCTGGTTTCACCGGGGCATCGAGCGCCTCATCCACCAGAGCCGCGAGCGCGATTCCTTCCTCGGCGGCGAGGGACAGGGCATTGCCGATACTGCCCTCGGCCAGCTCCACCAGCCGGGCCCGCTCGGCGCCTTCAAGCTGCGGGGCGTATTCGGCGAGCAGAGCCAGCATGTCCGGCGCAGGCAATGCCGCCATGGGCAACACCCGGCAACGGCTGCGGATGGTCGGCAGCAGGCGGCCGGGAGCGGCGGTGGTAAGCAGCAAAATTGCCCGCGGTGGCGGCTCTTCCAGCATTTTCAGCAGCGCATTGGCGGTATTGGGGTTCATATCCTCGGCGCCATCCACGATGACCACCCGCCAGCCGCCCTCGGCGGGCGTCAGGCGCATGAACTTATTAGCCTCGCGGACCGTGGCGATGACGATTTCGCCCTGTAGCTTCTCGGTTTTCTCGTTCATCCGGCGCTCGATCGTGAACAGGTCGGGATGCGTGGCGGCGGCGATGCGGCGGAAGAGCGGCGCGCTTTCGGGCACCGCCAGCTCCGGCGTGGTGGCGCCGGCCAGCAACCAGCGCGCGAAGCGGAAGGCCAGCGTCGCCTTGCCGATGCCAGGCGGGCCGGCCAGCAGCCAGCCATGATGCAGCCGGCCGGAGGTAGCGGCGTGATGCAGCGCGGCCATGGCGGCCTCATGGCCGCGAAAAACCGGGTTGGCGCGGGGCTCGGGCGGCATCAGCGCCGGGCTCTGGTCCCGATGGCGGCCCGCATCGCGGCAACCACGGCATCAGGTGGCTGTGCCGCGTCGATCACCGCGACCCGATCGGGCGCCGCAGCGGCAATCGCCTCAAACCCGGCGGCCACGCGGGCGAAAAACGCGGGACCCATCGCCTCATAACGGTCCGAGGCGCCGGCGCGCGCCTGCAGCCTGGCCTGGGCTGCCGCGGCGGGCAGGCGGAGCAGGAAGGTGATGTCAGGATGCAGGTCGATCAGCCGGATCAAAGCGGCCACCGCCTCGATCGGCACGTTCTGGCCGTAGCACTGGTAGGCCATGGTGGAATCATAATAGCGGTCGCAGATGACCACGGCGCCGCGCGCGAGTGCCGGGCGCAGCACGTTCTGCGCATGATCGGCCCGGGCGGCGAAATGCAGCATGGTCTGGGATAGCGGATCCAGGGGAATATCGCCGAGCAGCAAGGCGCGGATGGCCTCGGCCCCTGGCGTGCCGCCAGGCTCGCGCGTGAGCACCACTTCCCCCCCCTCGGCGCGGAATAAATCGGCGAGCCCGCGCGCGGCCGTGGATTTACCGGCCCCCTCCCCGCCTTCAAGCGTGACGAAAAGCCCGGTCCGCCCGCTCATCCCGCGCTCATCGCATCATCACCTGACGCGCTCATCGCACGATAATCTCCGGATCGCTGATGCCATCCCGGAGCACTTGCTGGAGTGCTGCATCGGCATCGGCCACGGAGTGGTAGGGGCCGATATTCACGGCCCAGTAGGTCCGGTCCTCGGCCGGCTGCGGCACCACGCGGGCCTGCATCTCCGGCACGCGGGCCATGGCCGAGAAGGCCGCGCTCTCGCTGCCGAAGCCCGGGATGCGGATATAGGCCGGGCCTGGATCGGGCGGCCCTTCGGTAACCGTGCCGGACAGCGTCACCGTGGCGGCATCGGTCTGCATTGCAGCCGCCGGGCCGATCTGCTGTGCCGCACCCGCCGGCGCCTGCCCCGGCGCCGCCAGCGATTGCGCGGTGATCCCGGCAACCGGCGCCGCCGTCAGCTTAGGGCCATCCCCCGCCGCGCCCGCCAGTTGCATGGAAAGGTTCTGATTGAGCTTGACCTCGACCTCGACCACGCCCTCCGGCGGAAAATCAAGCAGCTGCGCGACACGCGGCGTAACCGCGATGACCCGGCCTGGCATATCTGGGCCACGATCATTCACCCGCACATCGAGCGACTGGCCGGTGACGAGGTTGGTGATGGTGACGATGCAGGGCAGTTGCAGCACGGGCGAGGCGGCGGCAAGCGCGTTGGCATCAAACCGCTCGTTATCGGCGGTATACGGGGCCGCCTTGCCGGCATCGATCACGGTGGCCAGCCCCGTCCTGTCGTAATCGTTGAAATCGCGCGGATAGAACCACTCGCCGCCGGCCTTGTAGGGGTTGCCGACCGTGAAGGTAACCGGGCCCGGTGGTGGCGCCGGCGGCTTGGCGCAGCTCGCCAGAATGGCCGTGAGGGCCAGGATGAAGCGGCTGATCATGCGAGGATGGCGCGCCCGAGCGCTGCGGTGGCGAGGGCATAGTAATCCGAAGGATTGTAACGACGGATAACCGTGAAATTCCGGTAGGCGAGGAATGCCGGACCGGATGGGCCGTCAGGCAGCAGCAGGGCTGCCGGGAAATCATCCGGCAAGGGCATTGCACCCGGCAGGCGCTGCACGCCCCGGCTCCGCCAGTAGCCAAGGGTTCGCATGTTCTGGCGCCCGGTGCCGTCCGCCGAGGAAAAATTACACAAAACCTGCTCGGAAGAAGGCTCACCTGCCTGCCAGCCGGCTTTCATGAGGTAGTTGGCCATCGAGGCCAGGGCATCGGCATCGGAATGCCAGATATCCGGCGCGCCATTACCGCTGAAGGAGATGGCGGTGGAGAGATAGACGCTCGGCATGAATTGCGGCTGCCCCATGGCCCCGGCATAGGAGCCGGTAATGGCGCCCACCGGCGCGTCCCCCGCCGCTATGATGCGCATCGCGGCAATGGCCTCCTTGGCAAAATAGCTGCTCTCACGGTCCCAGGCCAGGGTGGCGAGCGCGTCGATAACGTAGAAATCGCCCTGATTGGCGCCGAAATTCGTCTCCAGCCCCCAGATGCCAAGCATCGGCCCCGTGGCGACGCCCCAGCGGCTGGTGATGGAGGCGAACAGCGATTGCGCCGCGCCATACTGGCTGCGGCCATTGGCGATGCGCGTGGCATTGAGCACATGCGTGGCGTAAGTGGCGTAGGTCTCGGTGAATTCGGGCTGGTGCTGGTCGAGCTTCAGCACCGCCGCGTTGGGCACGGTGAGCGGGCTGAGCGCCTGCGTGGCGACGCTTTCCGGAATGCCCGCGGCCAGGGCCCGGGCATGCAGCCTGTGCAGAAACGCTTCATAGTCCGTGGCGCGCGCGGCGCGCGGCAGAAGCGGGGTGAGGGCCAGGCCGAGGATGAGTTTGCGTCGCAGCATGGTGTATTTGTGCCATGGCGCGCCGTATCGCCGCAATGGTGCCGCCATGAATATATCCGCGCCGGATGATTCGGCCTGTTTATAATTGCCACGCCTCGATGCCGGGCTATATGAAGGCATCAATGGCATTCTGGCGCGAGAAGACCCTGGAGCAGATGAGCCGGGCGGAGTGGGAATCACTCTGCGATGGCTGCGGCCGCTGCTGCCTGAACAAGCTGCGCGACGATATTACCGACGAGATCAGCTTCACCAATGTCGCCTGCCGCCTGCTTGATACAGGCTCCGGGCGCTGTGGCGATTATGCCAACCGGCGCAAGCGCGTGCCCGATTGCGTGCAGCTCACGCCTAAAAAGCTGAAAGCGGTCGATTGGCTGCCACCCTCCTGCGCCTACCGGCTGATCGGCGAGGGCAAGGACCTGCCGGTCTGGCACCCGCTGCGCTCAGGCCGGGCGGAGAGCGTGAAGGAGGCGGGGGCATCCGTCGCCGGGCGCTGCATCAACGAGCGCGAGGCCGGGCCGCTGGAGCATCATCTGGTCGACTGGCCGGGCAGAATGCCGCGGAAACCACGCAAATGAAGCTCGATGCGCTCACCACCGAGATGGTGCCGCTGGCCGGCGTGCTCACCGCCGTGGCATTCCGGCGCTCCTCCCGGGCCGCCAAAATATCGCTGCGGATCGATCCCGGGTTTGACGGTATTCTCATCACCCTGCCGATACGCGTCTCGCGCCGGGCCGGATTATCGCTGTTAAGCCAGCATGAGCAATGGGCGGCGGACAAGCTGGCCGCCCTGCCCCGCCCCCTGCGCTTCGCGGCGGGGGTCGCCGTGCCGGTGGGCGGTGTGGCGCATGTCATCGAGCCGGTGCCCGCCGGGCGCGGCGGCGCGTGGATTGAGCCGGGGCGGATCCTGGTGACCGGCGGCGAGGAGTTTCTCGCCCGGCGCGTGGCCGATTGCCTGAAGCGCCTGGCCCGCCAGCGGCTCACCGCCATAGCGGCGGAAAAAGCCGTGGAGGCGGGGGCGAAAATCCATGCCGTGCGGATCAAGGATACACGCACACGCTGGGGCTCCTGCGCGCCGGACGGCACGCTGGCCTTCTGCTGGCGCCTGATCTGCGCGCCGGATTTCGTGCAGGATTATGTGGTGGCGCATGAGGTGGCGCATCTGCGGCACATGAATCACGGCAGGCATTTCTGGGCGCTGACCGAGCGGCTGACCCCGCACCGCGAAACCGCAAGCGCGTGGCTGACAGGTAACGGGCTGGAACTGCTCCGCCTTGGCTGAGATACGCGGGCTGAAATACGCGGCTTTGACGATCCTGGCTTTTATATTTAAGCGACTGCCTGAAACAAACCAGAATAGGGATGAAAATGTTCAGAATTATGTTTCTTCTCAAGCGCAAGCCACACGTCACCCATGCCCAGTTCCGGGCGCATTTCGAGCGCTCGCACGCGGCGATGGCGATTAAATTCTGCGGCCATCTCTTCACCCAGTATCAGCGCCATTACAGCGAGGAAGTGTGGCATGGCGGCGATTCCCGAGCTGTGGACAGCGGCTTCGGCCCCAAGCCCGCCCCCTGGGACCTGCTCTCGGTTTGGACCCTGCCCAGCGAAGAACACTATAACGAGGTCATCCGCCTGATGCTGACGCCTGAGCTGGATCCGCTATTTCATGCCGATGAGGACAGATTCATCGACCGTGCGGCGACCGTGATGATCCCCTGCACGGTCTTCGATACCGGCGTGGCCTTCAACCCCAAAGGCACCGTGTTCGACACGCCCACGGGCGAGCCGTCCTGGGAGAATTGCGACCTCGGCTGATACGGCCGGTCGGAAATCCGGTTCCGTCTATTTTTTCGGCTTGGGCTTTTTCTCGGCAACTTGCCTGGTCGGCACAGCCGCCGGCGGCGCGGCGAGCGAATCGAGCGCGCGTTCTGCATTATAGGGCAGTGTGATCCCATGGCAGAGCTTGGCCGAATAATCACGGTCATAGCCTGGGGTGCATTGCGTCGCGGAATTGCTTCTCTCGCTATTCGTAATGGAGAGCATGTAATAGGTTCTGGCGGCAGCGAGCATGCCTTTCTTCTGCGCGGCTTCCCCCAGGTAATAATACCCGAGATCATTGCCCAGCCTCTCGCTGATCACCGTTTTCGCAACACCTGACCAATCCTGCGCGGAGGCCTGTGCGTTCAGGGTTTTGGAGAGTTTCTCGTTATAGCCGACAGAGGAAGACTGGCTCGCCAGACGCAGCGTGCCCGAGGAGAAATTCGAGTCAATCCCGCTATCAGGCGCCGCAATGGCGGGCCGGGCCGGGCTCGCGGCGGGAATTGCGGCAGCCGGCGCAACGGATGCAACCTGTGCCGGTGCCGGTGGCGCGATGAAGACCGGCGCGGGTCTGGATACCGGCCTGGGCGCGGGGGCCACGGCGGCAACCTCGCGCACCACTTTGGCAGGTTGCGGCACGGCGGCGGGTTGCGGCGGCGGTGGCGGCGGTGGCGGCGAAATCGCGACGACAGGTGCAACAGCCGCGGGCGGCGCGGAAACCGGGGTGCTGGCAGCAGGAGGGGCAGCAGCAGGAGGGGCGGAAAGTGCCGGGGCGGAGGCGGCGAGGCTGGCCAGAGGTGCTGGTTCGCTCGCTGGTGCCGCATGGTCCGGAGCAGCCAGCGACAACGACACGGAAGGTGGCGGCGATCCGGCGGGCGCTGCCGCCCCGGTGCTGGCCTGCGGCGCGGTGGCGCTCACGGCCGGGCTGGCGGGCGTCGTTGCCGGCGCGGAACCGGCGGGCTCATGCCGCCCGCTCCCCTTGAGCAAGATGCCGCCCAGGACGAGCAATGCCAGCACGCCGGCCGCAGCCGAGCCGACCAGCTTCATGTTCATCCGGGCAGGCGCCGCCACGGGCGGCAGCGCCACGGGGGCTATGGCGGGCGGCGTGCCCAGGATATATTCATTGCGGATCGGGTCGGACAGCACGATATGCCTGCCGCCGGCGAACGCATAGGTGATCATCCGAACCGGAACAAAAACAATATTGCACTCGCGGCCGTAGCTTACATCGCTGATGGCGAGTTTTTTCACCTTCTCATATTTCTGAGCATGCTCCTTGAGCCAGCCGATTCCCTTATCGCTGACCGTATGTTCCAGCAGCGTGTTGAGCGCGCCACGGTTTATCGGCGCGGGTGCTGCCGCAACAGCCTCTGCGGCAGGAAAGCCCCGGCGCAGAAGCTGGTCCAGCGCACTGGCGGCATCGTTCAGCAGGTGCCGCGCACCACCCAGCTCCGCTTCCCCGAAAGCGCGAAAAATACCCTTGAACGCAACGTTATATTCGCCCTGATCCGGCATATAATCGTAATAATCCTCGCGGTCCGGCGCGCGCGGCAATGGCGGGAGCGTGGCTTGCCCGCCCGTCTCGCGCACGGCTTTCTGGCGTTTTTCCTCGGCCTGATACGCCAGATAATCACGCTCGTACTGGCGCTGATCGCGATCATACTCGCGTGTCTGGAACGCGCCCTGGACGAGGCTCCATCGGCCCCGGCTTTCAACGCTCGTCACGGCCATCGGCAGATGGATGTCGTCTATGCCGATGATGCTGACATCATGGGCGACACTCTCCGCCGACAGCCCCTCCGTCCGCAGCCAGTTGCGGAAGACGATTTCGGTTTCCGATTTGGATATGACGGGGGCGGCGAGAAGATAAGCCTCTCTGTCCGTTACGACGCGTATATCATTATCCATGCTGGCAGGCTCCCTTTGATCTTCTCGCTTTGGGGGGCGGTGTAACATAACCGAACGGATTTATGAAGAGCCGCACTGTCACCTCCGGGCAAAACTCCTGGCCAAACGGTTTCCCTGTCCTGTGAAATCGGCTCAAATGGTGCCAGAAGCCAATAGCTTGAACCCTAAGCGAGGGTTGAACCCCAGGAAGGATGTCATCCCGTGCGAGCGATGCGTATCAGACAGGCGCCAGGCCCGGACAGACTCTATCTCGGCACTGCCATGGCTCCGCCGCCGGGGCCCGGCCAGATCAGGGTGCGGCTGCGCGCGGCTTCGTTGAATTTCCGCGATAATCTGGTGGCGACCGGCGTGTTCCCGGCGGCGGATGGGCTGATCCCGCTCTCCGATGGCGCCGGCGAGGTGATCGAGGCGGGCGCCGGGGTGACCGGCTTCAAGCCGGGCGACCACGTCGTCAGCGTGTTCCACACCGCCTGGCTGGATGGCCAGATCGAGCGCGGCCAGCTCACCCGGAGCCCCGGCGGCGGGGCAGATGGCTTCGCCTGCGACTTCGCGACCCGCCCGGCGACAGATTTCACCCTCGCCCCGCAAAGCCTGACCTTGCGCGAGGCCGCCACCCTGCCCTGCGCCGGCGTTACCGCCTGGCGCGCGCTGGTCGTGGATGGCGCCGTAAAACCCGGCGCGCGCGTGCTGGTGCAGGGCACGGGCGGCGTCTCGCTCTTCGCCCTGCAATTCGCCAAGGCGGCCGGCGCCACGGTCATCGCCACCACCTCGAGCGGCGAAAAGGCGGCGCGATTGAAGGCACTGGGGGCTGATCATGTCATCAACTACCGTGACGAGCCCCAATGGGGCCAGGCGGTACTGGACATTACCGGCGGCTTCGGCGTGGACCATATCATGGAGGTGGGTGGGCCGAACACGCTGGCGCAATCCTTGCTGGCGGCCCGCACCGGGGCGCATATCGCCATCATCGGCGCCGTGGCGGGATTCGAGACCGATGCGATGCCCTTCGCCCTGGTCCAGGCCAAGCGGCTGCGGCTGCAGGGCGTTACCGTGGGCAGCCGCAAGGATCAGCTCGACATGATCCGCGCGATCGACGCAATAAAGCTCAAGCCGGTCATCGACCGTGGCTTCGCGCTGCCCGATCTCGCCGCGGCGCTGCGCCATCTGGCTTCCGGCCAGGGCTTCGGTAAAATCTGCATCGATATCTGAGCGCGGTTGCCGGAGCCGCCGGGCCGGCACTAGACTGGTGCGCATAATGGGAGAAACGACATGCTGCCTTCGCGTAGATTAGGGCGTTCGGGAATCCAGATTCCGCCGGTGATGCTGGGCGGCAACGTGTTCGGTTGGACCGCCGATACCGCCACCTCATTTCGCGTGCTCGATGCCGCGCTGGAACGCGGGCTCAATGCCATAGACACGGCCGATGCGTATTCCCGCTGGCTGCCCGGGCATAATGGCGGCGAATCCGAAGCGATCATCGGCGTGTGGCTCAAGGAGCGCAAAAACCGCGACAAGCTCATCATCGCCACCAAGGTCGGGCTGATGATGCGCCCCGGCCAGGAGGGCCTGACCCGGGCGCGGATATTCGAGGCGGTGAACGAATCGCTGATCCGGCTGCAAACCGATTATATCGACCTCTATCAGGCGCATCGCGACCGGCCGGAGACACCGCTTGCGGAAACGCTCGGCGCGTTTGACGATCTCATCAAGGCCGGCAAGGTGCGGGCCATCGGCGCGTCCAACTACACCGCGCCACGTCTGGCCGAGGCGCTGGATGTGTCAAAGAAAAACGGTCTGGCGCGGTTCGAGACGCTGCAGCCGCTCTATAACCTCATGGAGCGCCGTGAGTATGAAGGCGCGCTGCAGGATCTCTGCGTGGCCGAGGAGATCGGGGTCATCAACTATTACGCTCTCGCCGCCGGGTTCCTGTCCGGCAAATACCGCAAGCCGGAGGATGCCCAAGGCGCGCGCG
>JAKBAV010000065.1 GCA_021826225.1 Pseudomonadota bacterium
GCCTATTTCGACACGCGCGCCGGCGCCAAGCGCGAGGCGGCGAGTTACGCCAGCATCGCCCGGGGCATCGGCCTGCCCGGCGGCGAAATCCTGTTCCTCTCGGATGTGGAAGCCGAGTTGGATGCGGCGGCCGAGGCGGGCCTGCAAACCTGCCAGCTGGTCCGGACGCAGGATGGCACACGCCCCGGCACGCGCCATGAGATCGCGGCGGATTTTGCCGAAGTCGCGCAGAAATTCGGCCTGCCGCATGGCTAGGCGGCCCAGGGACATTGCCCGTGCCATCCATGGCTGGGTTACCGAACGCCCGCCGATGCGGGCATTTTTATGGGGGCTGGCCGCCGCTTTGGCCTTGCCGCCAGTGCATCTGCTGCCGGCTCTGCTGTTCTCCGTGCCGGCATTTCTGCGCCTCATCGGCGCGGCGCGCGGCATCGCGCGGGTCATGCTGCTCGGCTGGCTCTATGGCTTCGGCCTGGCCCTTGCCGGGCTGTACTGGATTACCGAGCCCGTGCTCACCGAGGCCGCAACCTTCTGGTGGTTGGTGCCCTTCGCCGCCCCGGCCATCGCCGCCGCCGTCGCCGTCTACACCATATTTCCGGCCCTTGCCGCCTATTGCGTGAAACCCGGCTTCGGCCGGCTGCTGGTCTTCGCCGGGGTGTGGGAGCTCTCCAACATCGCCCAGCAGTTTTTCTTCTCGGGTTTTCCCTGGAATTACTGGGGCACGGATTGGGCCATGCCCGGCCTCGCGGGCGATATCTTCATCCAGCCCGCGGCCCTGGTGAGCGTGCATGGGCTCAGCCTGTTCACGGTCATCCTGGCCGGGCTGCCGCAATTCCGCCGCCGCGGACTGTTGCTCCTGGCCGCCGGGCTCGTGCTCTGGGGCGGGTATGGCTGGATGCGGCTGCAAACGCGCGTACCCCCCGCCGGCCCGACTTTGGCGCTGGTCCAGCCCAACCTCCCCGAACCGCCGAATTTTTCCCGGGCGGCGCTCGAAGCCACCTGGCAGCGCCTGTTGGCCATGAGCAGCGCCGGGCTGAATGCCGGCGCCACCGCTATTATCTGGCCGGAAGCCGCCAGCCCCTGGCAGCTGGATAGCGATGCCGGCGCTCGCGCCCAGCTTGCCGCGGTCACCGGCACGGCGCCGGTGCTGGCCGGCTCCCTGCGCGTGCTCTCCCCCACCGATTTCCGCAACGCTCTGGTGGTGCTGGCCGGCCCCGGCCCGGCGCTCGCCACCTATGATAAATGGAAACTGGTGCCCTTCGGGGAATACACGCCCAAATGGATCCCGCTCAAAATCATCCCCGATTTGCTGGGCGGCGGTTTCACCCCCGGCACCGGCCCGAAAACCATCACGGTGGACGGGCTCCCCCCCTTCGGCCCCATGATCTGCTATGAAGACGTGTTCCCCGGCGAAATGGTCGATGAGGCGCATCGCCCGTCCTGGCTCGTCGTCATCACCGATGATAGCTGGTTCGGCAATTCGAGCGGACCGTACCAGCATTTCACCGATGCCCGGCTGCGCGCCGTGGAAGAAGGCCTGCCCCTCGCCCGTACCGCGAATTCAGGCCCCTCCGCGATGATCGACTCGCACGGCCATGTCACGGCCAGTCTGCCCCTTGGTGCGCGGGGCGTTCTCGTCGCCGCCCTGCCCGGCGCCCTGCCGCCGACGTTTTTTTCTAGGCTTGGGCTGAAAATTCCGGTAATACTTGGAGTTGTGTCAGTCGTTAGCGGCGCGTTAACTTCCGCCTTGCTTTGATATAATAAATTAACGATTACACAAAATTCGTCTATTTAATAATGCAATGAGCGAAAGTTTGTATTGCCACCTTGATTAATGGCTGTTAACGTTTTTTATCCTTACGTAAATTTTATATCAAGCTTGCCCTGGGCATATGGACGCGAGACCCTCAAGCCGGTCAACTGATCGGCCACTTTAAGTTCACACGGTGAATGCCACCGTAAGTTGGAGTAGAAGAGTAGTTATGGCTGAAGAGATTGTCGGGCGTCCGGAGCGCGAAAGCCGCCCTAGCCCCATCGATATTCATGTCGGATCCCGTGTCCGTCTGCGCCGTACGCTGCTCGGCATGTCCCAGGAACGCCTCGGCGACGCCCTCGGCCTGACCTTCCAGCAGGTCCAGAAATACGAACGCGGCGTCAACCGCGTCGGCGCCTCGCGCCTGTTCGACATTTCCCGCGTGCTCGATGTGCCCATCTCCTACTTCTTCGACGACATGCCGGAAGGCCTGTCCGAAACCCCCATCTCAGGCCCGCGCGGCCGCGTATATGGTTTCGCCGAACAGCAGGAGCCCTTCAACGCCGGCGTCGACGACAATCTCACCAAACGTGAAACCCTCGAACTTGTCCGCGCCTATTACCGCATCACCGACCCCGCCATGCGTAAGCGCATGTTCGACCTCATGAAGTCCCTGGCCCCGGCGGATGCCCCGTTCGAGGCGAATTAAGCCCGGAGCCACCCGCCGGACCTGACCCTCATGAGCCTGCGCTCATAAAAACCTGAAAAGCCTGCCGCCATGCTGTTGCAACAGCATGGCGGCAGGCTTTTTCGTATGGTCTTTTTCGTATGGTCTTTTTTGTGTGGTCTTTTTTGGTGCCGTCAACGCAATGGCCAGGGGGGGTGCCCCCTGGCCATCGCCACAATGGGCTTGTGCTCAATCCACGGCGCTGGCGAGGGCTTTTTCCTCGGCCATGATCTCGGCGGAGCGCGCGGCGATTTCTCCGGCCCCGATGGGCGGCCCCGGAAAGCGCGTGCGGGCGACGCTGAACCAGATGACGGCGAGCAGCACGAGCAGGCCGATAAGGTAGTTGTCGAGGATATTATAGGGCGGGCGGGTGCCGATATAGATGATCAGCACAGCACCAAGCACGGTGATGACCGCGAACGGCTTGGACAGGATGCCCAGACGGAAGGGCCCGAACTCGGTCCAGGCTTTGCCTTCGGCGAACAGCCCGGCCAGGACCGGCATGGCGTAGGAGATGTAGAGAAACATCGCGCAGCCCACGGCCAGCGCCGCGAAAGCCGGGGAGTATAATGTGGCGGCAATCGACAGCACCACGGTGAACCAGATGGCGGCCACCGGCGAGCGGTGCCTGCTGTCCACCTGTTTCAGCCACTTGCTGCCCGGCAGCCCGCCATCCCGCGAAAAGGCATAGACCATGCGCGAGGTGGAGGTGACGCCGGCCAGCGCGCAGAGAAAGTTGGACAGCACGATGCCGACATAAAGCACGTCCTTCAGCGCGGTGGGCACGCCCAGCCCCGCCATCAGGTTGAAGATGATGTTGGAACCATCACCCGCCGCCTTCACCGGGTCGGGCATGGCGAGGATGAAGGATGACAGCATCACGATGCCGAACACCGCCGACCAGAAGATGGCGTTGAGAATGCCGCGCGGCACGTTACGGCGGGCATCCACGGTCTCCTCGGAGGTATGGGCGGAGCCGTCAAACCCGGTAATGGTATAAAGCGGGTAGAGCAGCGCCAGCAGGAACAGATAGACCGGGCTGGCGCTATGCGGCAGCACGCCGCCGCCCGGCGCGCCGGAGAAGTTATGGAAGGCGATGAGCCGCGCGAAATCCAGATGCGGCGCGGCATAAAGCATGGTGGCGGTGAGCGCCACGGCGACGACGAGGATAAGATAGCCCGAGAAGTCGATCAGCTTCGTGGTGGTGCGAATGCCGAAATGGTTGAACAGGCCCTGCGCCCCGGTGATGAGCACCACCGCCAGCACCTGCGGCCAGCCGCCGGAAATGGTGGGCCAGTAGCCCGCCCAGGCGGCGGTGTTGATGCCGAAGATGTTGGTGAGGATGAGGCCGTTGAACAGCAGATACACGCCGACATTCACCGAGGCGATGACGAAGATCAGGCCCAGCAGGTTGAACCAGGCCGTCACCCAGCCCCAGGCGCGCCCACCCAGAATCGAGGACCAGTGATACAGCCCGCCCGCCGTGGGATAGGCCGAGGCGATCTGCGCCATCGAGCAGCCGACGACGAGCGCGAAAATGGAACCGGCGATCCAGCCGATAACGGCATCGAACGCGCCGCCGCCGGAATAGGCGTTCTGGAATGCGGTAATACCGCCGGCCAGGATGCAGATGATGGAGAAGGACACGGCGAAGTTCGAGAAACCGTGCATGCGCCGGGAAAGCTCCTGCGCGTAGCCCATTTTATGGAGTGTGGCGGCATCCGCCGCAAGAATTTCTTGTTCGGTCTGCTGCGACATAATCGGCCCCTATGTTGATTGTGATTGATTTTATAGACGGAGCCTATACTCGGTTTTCCAATCCGCCAAGAGAAACTTAGCCCCACGGCATTCCTGTCAGCCGAAATTATGATTATAATCGACAAAATAAACCCTACAGGGAGTTCACCATGTCCGAGACCCCGCATCTGACCCTGCCCGCGTTGCAAGCCATGGCCGATCGAGGCGAGATTGACACCATCATCGTCGCCGCCTGCGACATGCAGGGCCGCCTGCAGGGCAAAAGGGTGATGCCGAAATTCTTCTTCGAGTCGGTCACCTCCGAGGCCGCCGAGGGCTGCTCCTACCTGCTCGCCACCGATATCGAATGCGGCACCGTGCCCGGCTACGAGCTGACCTCCTGGGACAAGGGCTATGGCGATTTCGTATTCGCCCCGGATATCGCCACGCTGCGCCTGGCGCCCTGGCAGGACAAGGCCGCGATCATATTATGCGACATCGAGCTGCACGGGCAAAAGCCAGCGGATGTCTCGCCCCGCACAATGCTTAAAAAACAGCTCGACCGGCTGAAATCGCACGGGCTCACGGCCTGGGCCGCGACCGAGCTGGAATTCATTCTGTTCCGCAACACCTATGAGGATGCCTGGAGCAAGGCCTATCGCGGCCTCACTCCCGCCAACCAGTATAATAACGATTATTCGATCCTCGGTACCGCGCGGGTCGAGCCCATCATCCGGCGCATCCGCAATGCCATGGAAGCGGCCGGCATCCAGGTGGAAAACTCCAAGGGCGAGTGCAATCTCGGCCAGCATGAGATCAATTTCCGGTATGGACCCGCTGTCAGCACCTGCGACAAGCATGTGATCTATAAGGAAGCCGCCAAGGAGATCGCGGCGGAGGCGGGCGCCGCGCTCACCTTCATGGCAAAGTTCAACGAACGCGAAGGCAATAGCTGCCATACCCATCTCAGCCTGCGCGATGCCGCCGGCAATGCCGTGTTCCTGGATGCGGACGGACATTCGCCCTCGAAACTGTTCCGCCAGTTCATGGCCGGGCTGCTGCGCCACGCCCCGGAAATCGCGCTGTTCTTCGCGCCCAACATCAACTCCTACAAGCGTTTCGCGGCGGGCAGTTTTGCCCCCACGGCGCTCGCCTGGGGCATGGATAACCGCACCTGCGCGTTTCGCGTGCTCGGCCACGGCAAGTCGATCCGCGTGGAAAACCGCCTGCCCGGCGGCGATGTGAACCCCTATCTCGCGCTCGCCGCCATGATCGCCGCCGGGCTGGATGGCATCGAGGGCGATTTCGCGCCCGTGCCGCTCTTCACCGGCAACGCCTACACCGCCGACCTGCCGCGCGTGCCCAACACGCTTGCCAAAGCTGCCGAATTATTCGCGGGGAGCGAGTTCACCCACACCGTATTCGGCGCCGATGTCGTGAAGCATTACACCAACATGGCGAATGTGGAGCTTGACGCGTTCAACGCCGCGGTGACCGATTGGGAGCGTTTTCGCTCATTTGAGAGGATGTAAGCACATGGAATTACGTGGTAACTGGCGTATCCCGACCGAAATTCTCGCAGGCCCCGGGCGCCTTGCCGAACTGCCCGGCAGGGTCCGCGCGGCCGGGCTCTCCCGCGTGCTCGTGGTCACCGACCCCGGCGTGGCCGGGCTGCCCTTCTTCGCCAGCCTTATCGCCGCGCTGGAGCAGGCCGGCATCGCCACCGCCGTGTTCAAGGATGTCCACCCGGACCCGCAACTGGCCGATGTGCTGGCCGGCGCCGCAGCCTATAAGGCGCATGGCGGCGAGGGCATCATCGCCATAGGCGGTGGTTCCGGGCTGGATTGCGGCAAGTCGATCGGCCTCGCCACCGCAACTTCCCGCCCGCTATGGGATTTCGAGATCACCCTCGCCACCCCGGCGCTCGATGGTACGATTCCGCCGATTTTCGCGGTGCCGACCACCGCCGGAACGGGTTCCGAGGTCGGCCGCGCCACTGTCGTCATCGACACTGAAAAGCGCCGCAAATTCATTCTGCTGCACGCCCAGATGCTGCCGCACCTGGTCATCCTCGATCCCGAGCTGACCTATGGCCTGCCGGCCTTCATTACCGCCTGGACCGGCATGGACGCCCTCGCCCACTCACTCGAAGCCTATTACGGCGATTTCTACCATCCCATCGCCGACGGCATCGCGCTGGAAGGCATGCGCCTGGTGAAGGAAAACCTGCTCCTCGCCGTAAACGAGCCGCGCAACACCGCCGCCCGCATGAACATGCAGGCCGCCGCCAGCATGGGCGCCACAGCCTTCCAGAAGGCGCTGGGCGCCATCCACTCGCTCTCCCACCCCATCGGCGCGCGCTTCCACGCGCATCACGGTCTCACCAACGCGGTGCTGATGCCCTATGTTCTGGCCTTCAACCGCCCCTTCATCGAAGCCCGCATCGCCCGTGCCGCCCAGGCGCTCGGCATCGCCAATGGCTTCGATGGTTTTCTTTCCTGGGTGCTGGAGCTGCGGGCGGCGCTCAACATCCCCCACACCATCGATGCGCTGAAAGTCACCCCCGACGCCCTGGAAGACCTCGCCGCCGAAGCGGTGGCCGACCCCAACACGCCAGACAACCCCCGCCCCGCCACCCAGGCCGACATGCTCCGCATCCTGCAGGCCGCGATGGCGGGCACGCTGACAGGGCTGGGGGATTAGCGCCGGAGGATGCCGGTCCGCGCCAGAATGACGCACCGCGCGGCCACAGTCGTGGAAAAAATCACAGCATGGGCTGAGAGATTGCCGCCAGGACTCGCCGCCGCGCTGTTCTTGCTGCCGTTTGCTTACGCGGCGCTGCACCAACTGCTCTGGCCAAAGCCGTGGTTCACCGATTTCTATGCCGTCGCCTGCGCCGGCGATGCGCTGGTGCATAACATGCCCATCTACCCGCCTAAGCCGGCCTGCCCGGTATTCGGCACGGCCTTTGTGTACCCGCCGCTCTGCGCCCAGATCAGCGCGTGGCTGCAGGCCAGGCTGGGGTTGGGCGGCGAGACGGCACTCTACGCGCTGGTTTACGCCGGCGCCCTGCTCGGCGTGCTGGCAGTGCTGCTGCGCCGGCCGGGGCTTGGCGCCCGCGCGCCGTTTCTGGCGGCCCTCTCGGTCAGCGGCATCCGGCCGGGCAATCTGTCCGTGCTGCTGCACGCCGGGATATTATTCACCAGCCGGCGCTGCGCCGCCCGGCCGCTGCTGCTGCTGCCGCCCATCGCGCTGGCCTGCGTGCTCAAACCGACCTTTGGCGTCTATGCCGCACTGTTCCTGTTCACCGCCGGCCCGTGGTGGCGGCGTGCCACCTGGGGTGCCGCCGCCTTGCTGCCGGCCGCCTTGTATTTCGTGTATTTCCGTCTGGACGACCCCAACCTGTTCACCGCATGGCTCTCGGTAATGCGCCTCTGGGGCTGGCGGCTGGACCATGGGCATGGCTTCCTCAACCTCATCGCCCTCGCCGGCATCGGCAATTTCACCGCTGTCGGCCTGCTCTATGCCGCCTATGCGGCGCTGCTGCTGCTGTGCGGGCTGCATCTGGCGCAGCGCGACGCCATGCCGCCGGCGGAGCGGCTGATGCTCGGCATCGCCGTATGTATCCTGCTCTACCCAAGGCTGATGCCCTATGAGCAGCTGGGCCTGCCGCTCGGCATGGGGCTGCTGACGCAAAATGGCGGCAAGATGGTCCGAAACCTCGCCTATGGCAGCGGCATCGCCTGCCTCGCCGCGGGGGGAAATCTGGGCGGACAGCTGCTCTATTGCGGCTGTTGCGCTTTACTCATCGGCCGCGCCATGGCTTGCCCGCGCCCCGGCGCAATGGCGGCTATAACGCCTTCTGCATGATCACCACATCGAGCCAGCGGTCGAATTTATAACCAACCTTGCGCATGGTGCCGCAATGCTGGAAGCCGAGGCTGGCATGGACGCCAATGGAAGCGGTATTCTCAGAATCGCCAATAAGGGCCAGCATCTGCTTGAAGTTACTGGCCCGCGCGCGCTCCAGCAAGGCGCTGACCAAAGCCTTGCCGACGCCCTGGCCGCGCACCCCGTCACGGACATACACGCTGTCCTCCACGGTATGCCGGTAAGCGGCGCGGTCGCGAAACGGTCCGTAATACGCAAAACCGAGAATGCCGGAAGCATCGGTGGCGACCAGCCAGGCGAAGCCGGCGGCGATCTTGGCATCGAACCTGGCGGTCATGTCCTCAAGCGAGGGCGCCACATCCTCGAACGTGCCGGCGCCGGTCAGGACATGGTGGGCGTAAATGGCCTGGATGCCGGGCAGGTCGGCACCTTGCGCGTCGCGTATGTCCATGGGCAAGGGTCCCTTATTGTTCAGCGCATAATCACAAAGCAGCATCACAAAGCAACATCACAAATTGCGCGCCATTGCGAAAGCTGTCCCGGCCATGTTCCACAACTTCATAATCTTGCAATGTATTCCGAGGAGTTTTCAGGCCCCGGCGATGATAGCCGGTTAGGCGTTGTATTCAATGCCGGTTTTCGGGCATAAGGCGGGAAGTGACGGCAGGGTCAATCCGGGCCAGACACTTCGCCTTGTGCCGCTACATTTTGTGCAAAGGCACGCCTTGTTTAGAAGGTTGACCGTATGAACGATACGCCGCGCAACCCCGGTTCGGGTGAAACCTCCGGCCAGAGTGCCGCGAACCCGGATATCGCCGCGCTGAACGATGCCGGCATCGCCACCAGCCCGCAGATCCAGGCCAGACTCGCCGCGATCATGTTCACCGCGCGCTATCATGGCGTCGAGATGAACATCGAGAGCCTGCGGCTGCGCCCCGATGAGCCCGCGCCCTCCCCGCCCGTGCTGGTGGAGTGGCTGCGCGAGGCCGGGCTATGGGCCCGCGGCGTGCCGATGAATTTCCGCCAGCTGATGAAGGTCGACGACCCCGCGCCCATCGTGCTGCTGCTCGATGATGGCGGTGCCGCCATGGTGGTGGGGCGCAACCGGGAAAAGCAGTTGCTGCTGCTGCGCGACCCGCGCGGCGGGGCGTACGACCCGGTGATCGCGGTCGATGAACTGCGCCTCAAGCAGGTCTGGAGCGGCGGCGTGCTGCTCGTGCGCGCCAGCCGCAGCGGCGTCGAGGGCGACCCGCCGGTCAACATGGCGCTGCTCGCCAGGCTGGTCTGGAGCGACAAGCTGATCCTGCGCGACATCGCCATTTCCTCCATCACCATCACCATCCTCTCGCTGGTGCCGATCCTGCTGGTCATGCGGACCATTTCCTCGGTCCTGCAATATCACAGCGCGGCGACCCTCGACCTCATCATCGTCATCCTGTTCACGGTCGTCATCTTCGAGGCGCTGTTGAGCTGGGGCCGCAAGATGATGGAGGTCATCCTCGCGGCCAAGCTCGATTCACGCCTCAACCTGATCATTTTTGACCGGCTGATGGCCCTGCCCATCGAGTTTTTCGAGCGCCAGCGCGCCGGCGAGCTCACCTACAAGGTGCAGCAGGTCAACCGGGTGCGGGAATTCCTCACCGGCAAGCTGATGAACACCTTCATCGACGTGATGATGCTGTGCATCCTGCTGCCCGTCACCTTCTACATCAACGCCACCCTGGCCTGGACCGTTCTGGTCGCCGCCGCCCTCATCGCCGTCATCATCGCTATTTTCCTGCGCCCGCTCGGCGCCATCACCGGCCGCATCATCATGGCGGAATCCGGCAAGGGCTCGGTCCTCGTGGAATCGATCCAGGGCATCAAAACGGTCAAGGCGCTGGCCCTTGAATCGAGCCGCTCGGCGGATTGGGACCGCCGCGTCGCCGAGGTCGCCGAGCTGCAGATCGAGCTGGGGCAGATGGCCAACTGGCCGGCCACCCTCACCATGCCGCTGCAGCGTTACTGCTCCTATGGCGCGGTAACACTCGGCGCCTATATCGCGCTGCACAGCAATTCGGCGCTGGATGCCGGCAGCGTGGCCGGCTTCATGCTGCTCGGCGGGCGTGTGGCCGGGCCGCTGGTCAGTCTGGCTTCGGTGATGGAGGATGTGCAGAAGGCGCAGGCCTCCATCGAGCATGTCGCCTGGGTGCTGAACCGGCCGAATGAGAAACAGGCGCTCACCCACGGGCTGCGACCGCGCTTCGAGGGCGCCATCGAATTCGACGAGGTGACCTTCAAGTATGAAGGCGCCAAAACCCCGGCACTCGACAAGATGAGCTTCAAAATCCCGGCCGGCACCATGCTCGGCCTGGTCGGCCGCTCCGGCTCGGGCAAATCCACCGTCACCCGGCTGCTGCAGGGCATCAACCGCGACTATAGCGGCGCCATCAAAATCGACGGCACCGACATGCGCGAAATCAACCTGCGCCACTTACGCAAGAGTTTCGGCATGGTGCTGCAGGACAACTTCCTGTTCCGCGGCTCGGTGCGCGACAATATCATCTCCGGCCGGCCAGGCCTGTCCTTCGAGGATGCGGTGAGTGCCGCGCGGCTCGCCGGAGCGGAGGAGTTCATCGAGCGCCTGCCCAATGGCTACGATACCTTCATCCAGGAAGGCTCGCCCAATCTTTCGGGCGGCCAGAAGCAGCGCCTCGCCATTGCCCGCGCGCTGGTTTCCAACCCGAAAGTGCTGATCCTGGACGAAGCCACCTCAGCACTCGACCCCGAGAGCGAGGCGCTGGTGAACGCCAATATCCAGCGCATCGGCAAGGGGCGCACGATGGTCATCGTCTCGCATCGCCTCTCCTCCCTGCTCGATTGCGACCTGATCATGGTGCTCGATCGCGGCCGTACCATCGATATCGGCACGCATCACGAGCTTGTCGAGCGTTGCGCCATCTACCGCCATCTCTGGTTCCAGCAGAACCGCCACCTCGACCCCGAAGGTTTTGAGAATGATGCTAAAAATTCGCCAGCTCTTACCCAAGGCCGTTAATGCCGGCGGGCTGGTGGCGGCCGCGGACGAGCCCTTGCCGCTCGCCGTACTGGAATTCCAGTCGCCGACAGCCGCCGTCATCGCCAAGCCCCTGCCCGCCATCGCGCGGTCCAGCACCATGCTCATCACCGCGCTGATGATCATCCTGATCGTCATCGCCTCGACCATGAAAATGGACCAGCTGGTCGCCGGCAACGCCATCATGTCCTCGACCAGTCCGGACATCGCGGTGCAGGCCTTCAACAGCAGCTCGATCCTGCGCAGCGTGACCGTGCATGCCGGCCAGTTCGTGCATAAGGGCGATATCGTGGCAACGCTCGACCCGACCTATGCCAAGGCCGATCTCACCGGGCTGACCCAGCAGGAGCAGAATTACGCGGCCCAGGTGGCGCAACTGGAAGCGCAGGAGGCCGGCAAGCCCTATATCCCCGACCCCAACAACCCCTACGGGCCGCTGCAATTACAGACCTATCAGGAGCAGATGGGCCAGTATAACTTCACGATGCAGAACTACGCGCAGCAGATCAACCAGCTGCAGACGCAGATCAACGGCTATAACAGCCAGGCCGGCACCTTCAGCCAGCGCCTCGGACTGGCCGAGCACGTATTGGCCATGCGCCAGAAACTCCAGAAACTACAGGTCGGCAGCGAGCTCGACACCGAATCGGCGAGCGATCAGGTCAAATCCATGCAGGGCGAGGTGGACAGCAACCTCTCATCCGCCGCCGCGGCGGAAAAGCAGCTCGCCTCGGTAACGGCGCAGATGAACAGCTTCTCGCAGCAGTTCAAGGCCCAGGCCTCGACCCAGCTGGCAACCGCGCTCAACAGCCTGTCCCAGGCGCAGCAGGCACTGACCAAGGCTAATCTGAACAGCCAGGAGGTCGATCTCACCGCGCCGCAGGATTCGGTGGTGGATTCAGTGGCGCAGACCGCGCTCGGCTCCGTGCTGCAACCAGGCCAGACGCTGCTTACCCTGTCCCCGGTCAATGCCCCGTTCACCATCGAGGCACAGATCAACGCCTCAGAATCCGGCTTCGTGCATATCGGCAACAAGGTCGATCTCGAATTCCAGACCCTGCCGCAGACGATCTATGGCAGCGCGACCGGCACCGTGCTCTCGATCAGCGCCAACAGCTTCAACCCGCAGGACCAGCAGAGCAACCAGACGATGGGGCAGCCTCTGCCCGGATCATCGCCGCAGAGTCTCTACTACAAGGCGGAAATCTCACTCGACGAGCTTAACCTGCATAACGTGCCGACCGGCTTCCAGCTCACCCCGGGCATGCCGGTCGATGCCTATGTCATCGTCGGCCACCAGACCTTCATGCAATGGCTGTTCTCGCAATACGCCAGCGTGGTGTCGAATGCCTTCCACGAACCCTGAGCCCGGCGCATGAGCCTCAAAGCCACGATCGCCGATAATCTCGCGGCCCGGAATCCACAAAAATCCCTCACGCGCGCCCTGGCGCTGCAGGCCGAGGGCGAGCATGCGCGCGCCTTCAGGCTCTTCATCGTGGCGGCCGAGGCCGGGCTTACGGCGGGCGAGCGCGAGCTTGGCCTGTATTACATCACCGGCGGCGGCAATGGCCTGCGCGACCCCGCCGCCGCCGTGCGCTGGCTGAGCCGCGCCGCCGATAAGGGCGATGCCGAATGCCAGTACACCCTGGCAGGCATCTACCTCGCCGGCTTCCAGAAAACGCAGCTCGAACCCGGCCTGTTCACCGCGGCCGTGGATCAGGGCACCGATTTCGCCACCGCGCTGCAATGGGCCCTGCGCGCCGCCGAAAATGGCCATGCCCCGGCCCAGGCGCTGGCCGGGTTCATCTTTTCCACCGGCCCGGATGCCCTGCGTGACGAGGCGAAGGCCCGGCACTGGTACACGCTGGCGGCGGAAGCCGGCTCGCCGCAGGCCCATCTCGGCCTCGGCATCGCATTATTGCATAACGCCACCACGGACGAGCCGACCTTCGCCGGGGTCGAGCATATCCGCAAGGCGGCGGAGGGCGAGCTGCCCGATGCCTTGTATTATATGGCGATGATCTACGAACGCGGCATCGGCGTGCTGCCGGATGCCGCCAAGGCCGTCGAATATTACGGCAAGGCGGCCAATGGCGGGGTGAACAACGCGCGCGCCAAATATGGCTACATGCTGCTGAACGGCATCGGCACCAAACAGAACAAGGTGGAGGGCGAAACCTGGCTGCGCCGCGCCGCCCTGGCGGGCGATGGCGATGCCGCCATACTGGTCGCCAATATCTATGCCCACCCGCAAGGCGAGCTGCCGCCGAGCTTCACCGAGGCGGCAAGCTGGTTCCAGCTCTCCGCCGAGGCCGGCAACCGCAATGCCGCGCGGGCCCTGGCGGTGCTGCATCTCACCGGCGCCGGCCTGCCGCGCAATGCCGATGAGGCCGCCAAATGGTTCCGCATCGCGGCCGAGTTGGGCGATACCGTGGCGCAATCCGATCTGGCCGAGCTGCAGCTGCGCGGCCGCACCAATCCGCGCTTCACCGAACCCGCCCCGGTGCAGGACTGGTTCGAGGCCGCCGCCGAGGCCGGGGATGATTCCGCCGC